>CACYHU010000014.1 GCA_902774215.1 uncultured Chloroflexota bacterium | reverse complement strand
GGCAATGGTCACGACGACACCGATCCAAAGCAGGACGCGGATGCTGCTGTGATCCAGGACGATCCCGCCGGTCAGACTGCCGATCATAAATCCGGCTTCCGGCACCGACCTGCAGTCCCTGTGCCATATACTTCTTTCACCTCGGAAAAATCATTCATAGCTTGGAAAAGCGTTGCACAGTCATACATCTGTTTTATAACTTCAAGATCTTTTCCGATGCCCAAAGGTATACCTGTAGTATGTGGCGCGAAGGCTGTCAGTTTGTCGCCAAGGATACAATTGACACCTGGAATCTGAACAGACAGGTTCTGGCTTTCTGTGATAAGCAAATCATTCTGTATAGGATGATTCGTAACGGTGCTGTAAGGATTTTCTTCAAAAACAACATCAAGAAGGATGCTGAATTCTTTTCCTGTCAATGGCGATTGATAGAAAAATCTGTAATGGCGTTTTTCAATTTTGTTTTGGCCAATACGCACATCTTCTTCAGAATGCAAAAATGGGAAAATACGTCCTGCATCTACAATATATTGATCTACATCTGTACCTGGCGGAACAATGATATCGATATCTGTTGATAATCTTATCGGTTTATCCAGAATGAGAAGAAGCGAAGTTCATCCTTTAAATATGAATGGCATACCAACACGCCGAATTGCTTCTAATAAGCCAAATGCAAAAACAGATTTTTCCAGAAGAGATGGATCGTTATTATTTTGAGAACGTAACGCTTCTATATGCTCTTTCGTGAAATTGTCCTTTGAAATCATAATACGTCTCCCGGAAGAAAAGCCTTTATCTCATCCGCCTTATTTCTCCGTCCTGCATAACGCAGCAAACGCACTGTATCGACATTATACCTGCCATATACGGCATTAACAACCATTTCATATTCAGATCGGCTATAAGTTAATTGAATGGTTTTATCACAGTAAATATCGACCAGCATTTTCTCCACAGTAATGTCATGCGGAGCGGAAAGATTCAGCGGAGCCTGGCTTGTCCAGTCAAGCACAACGATCATATCAGGCTGCCAATATCGAGAGAATTCTTTTTGTGATGGTTTGTATAATACATTTGACTGAATCGTTTCGCGGATGAAATCGAAAACAAAAGCACTGGTATCACGTTCTGTTTGGATGAAAATCGTATTCCGTGCAATGAGATGGTTCAAGAATTCGTTTAATAAAGTACTTTCAAAAACAGTGAAGCCGATTTCCGAATATCTACCGGTGATCTGATCTTTGATTTCAATAGCAGATTGTGAGTATATTGGAAAATATTGATCTTTTTTATAGCCAGACAGCGTATACTGATCGCGGCCAATATGAACCAAATGTCCGAGTTTAACAAGATATCCAATCATCCATATAAGAGAATTATCGCTCATTTCGTTTTTTTCATTTTTCATGATAGAAATGAGCTCTTTTCGCGGATATATCTTACCTCTTTCGAGTTTTTTCAAAGTGCTCTGCAATAACATCATTTCCTCATATCAATCGTCAATTATTTTATTTACTGACGATTGATATTATAACGATTTATTTCTCAAAGGTCAAGTCAAGGAAAAACTGATTATTGGCTGTCAAACAGAAAATAAGTCAAAGCAACCTGTTCTGTTGACTCAAAATGAGTCAACGAAAACAGGCCGCTTTGACTCATCAGCGTTTCCTTAAAGAAAAACTTTATTGTGTAAATTTGGCCACTGACCACGGCCGACTACACCGGCTGCCAGCGGCCTTCGTTGATCGAACGGATGATGTCACAGTCAAACTTCGGCTGATGGGCGTACGTCAGCAGCCCGTTCTGCTCCTGCATCACATCCGTCAGCTGTGTGTAACAGAACCCCTGCACCACAGGCGAATCAAGGAAGGAGGAGATCACATCATAATAGAGCCGGTAAAACTGTCTGATATCCCGCGCGTCGGTATACCCCCAGGCGGCAGATGCCCTGTCCTCCTTGAAAGAGATGCCGCCGCATTCCGTGATCATGACCGGCTGGCCCGCGGAGCAATATCCCGGCGCGAACATCGCCCTTCCCGCCGGACGATGCGCCAGCGTCGACTCCCTCGACGCGTAGCGTTCAGAAAGGACCGCCTTATTGGAATCATAATCATGAATGCCGATGACATCCGGGATCGTATGCTCCCAGCCGTCGTTTGACATGACGAGCCGGGTACCGTCGAGGGATTTCGTCAGCTCCACCAGTGCGCAGGAATGATGAGCCTGCCTGGGATCACTGCTGATATTTTCCACACCCCAGGATTCATTGAGCGGAGTCCAGGCGATGATGCAGGGATGGTTATAGTCCCGCCGGATCGTTTCCATCCATTCAGCCGTGAAGCGGCGCACATAATCGACCGAATACTCGAACGAATTCGCCATCTCGCTCCAGACGACCAGCCCCATCCGGTCCGCGTGATAGAGAAAACGGGGATCCTCAACCTTCTGATGCTTCCGTACACCGTTGAACCCCATTTTTTTGCAGAGTTCGATATCAGCGACAAAAGCCTCATCCGCCGGGGCTGTCAGCAGAGAATCCGGCCAGTAACCCTGATCCAGAAGCAGCTTCTGATAGAAGGGATAGTTGTTCAGGAGGATAACGCCGTTTTCAATCGAAATTTTACGGAGGCCAAAATAGCTCCGGACAGTATCAGCAGCCTTTCCATCCTTCCACAGCCGGAAGGTGACGTCAAAAAGATTCGGTTTTTTCGGGCTCCAGGCGCACACGGAAATGAAATTATCCCGTCCGAGCAGCTCTTTGTCCAGATCAACGATCATTCTGCCGCTGCTGCGAAGCGCCCCGGTACGTTCGCGGGCGATCAGCTTTCCCTTGAAGGATACCTCAACCTCCAGCTCCGCGTCCTTTTCCGAAAGCGTATAATCGAACGTGACCGTCCGGCGGTCAAGGTCCGGCGTTATATTCACATTCCGGATGTGGACCTGCGGCAAAGCCTCCAGCCAGACCGTCTGCCAGATCCCGGTCGTCGGCGTATAAAAGATGCTCTCCGCCTCTTTCCAATACTGCTTTCCCCGGGGGATGGTCATATCCGAAAGGATATCTTCCACAAAGACAGTGAGCGTGTTTTCTCCGGCGCAGACCGCATCCGTGATGTCAAAGGAAAAATCCACCTGCCCGCCGGTATTGGAACCGACCCATTCCTCATTCACACGGACCCGGCAGCGGTAATCCACCGCACCGAAATGCAGCATGATCCTGCAGCCGTCCCATGCTTCCGGAAGCGTAAAAGTCCTGCGGTACCAGACGACATCATGCCGTTCCGTTATCCCGATCCCGGAAAGCTTTGTCTGAAAAGCAAACGGCACGATGATCTCACGGTCAAACACCGGCGTATCAAAAGAAAACTGCCAGGTCCCGTTCAGGTTGAGCCAATTCTCACGTACAAACTGCGGACGCGGATATTCCGGTCTCGGAATCTGCTTTGTTTCATTATTCATTCAGCCTCCTGTGAATTGAATATCAATGATGTAATTAAAATGTGCCGGCGCGGGGCCCGACCGGTTCTTATATCGTTATGCTCATTCCGTCGTAAGATGCCAGCATGCCGCAGGACGCTGCCGCCGCTGAGATCTCCTCATGGAGCCACCCGCCGTTATGGGAAAAATGGTTGACGACAAAGACCGTCTTTTCATTCGCGAGACCCTTCCGCAGCAGCAGATCCTTCTGTTCCGCCGCGTCCGCCAGTCCCATATGATTTTTCCCGTCACGATGGCTCTGCAGCGTGCAGTCCAGGCTGACAAGGCTGAGCGGATGCGTCAGTTTCGCCAATGTCCCGAAATTCTCATCGCTGAAAGCGCCCGTATCATGGGCGTAGAGCACCGATTTATTCTCCTGCGCGATATGATAAAAAAGGCAGCTCTCATCCTTCGCATGCGCCGCCCGCAATGCCGTGATCGTGTAAGCGCCGGAGCGCACGGTCCCGTTGGGCATGACGCGGTGAAAACTGAACCGCTCACGTTCTCCCCCAAGCGAACGGCAGGCCGCCAGAACCTTCCGCTCGACCGCGTCGTTTCCATACACCTGCATCTCTCCCGGATAGGTATGCGAAAACGGTTCCCGAAGGAGTTCAAGATCCTGCGGATAGCAATGATCGCTGTGACTGTGCGTAAAGAGAAGCGTCCGGACGCTGTCAAGCTTCAGCCCGTAATACAGGGTATGGAGATAATTATCCGGCGGCAGATCCAGCAGCAGATCATCGTTGATCAGCGCCTGGGAACGGGTCCGGATGTTTTTCCCGCCGAGCTTACGGGCCTGCCGGCACAGTTCACAGTCACAGAACACCCCCGGCCATGCTTCCCCGGCAGCGGTACCATAATAAGTGATCTTCATTTTTTTATTCTTCCATAATTTCTGAGACAGCGATGCAGTGGATGCCGTAAGGCCGGACCGGGAACGTCAGCCGCCCCGGCTGCGCATCGCTTATCGGCCGATGCCACAGATCTGTCTGCCGGATCATTTTTCCGGGCAGCTCGATGGTCCGCGGTTCGGAATTTCCGCTGTGATCCCTCAGCAGCAGGTACAGTGTGCCGTTTTCCGCCGAGGTATTCACCACCTCCAGGCCGGAGGGGATCCCCTGCAGCGGTTCGGAGCTTTCAGTACACAGCAGCCGCGGGTCTTCCTCCGGTTCAGCGGCAAAGATCCTGAAGTGAAAGCTGAAGTCGCCCTCGATCCATTGCGGGAAGTTCGTTCCCCACATATTGTTGAACAGGCTGAACCACAATTCCGGAGCGCGGTCCTTCGGGAACTCCGGCTCATATTCATACAAACCGGATGCCCCGATCGAAAGAAGCGGGGTATCCATTGGGAAAACAGCCAGAGCACTGCTTTTTCCTGCCGCGATCACGCCGCTTTCGAGGCAGAAAAAGGAATGGTTGGCACAGCGGATGATCTGTTTTTCCGGATCGACAACTGCGCAGGGTCTGCCGAGAAGATAATGGCTTTCCTCTGCCAGCGGAATAATAAAGCTGCCCGCTTCGATGAACGGGGAAGCCTGTTTGCCGCAAAGCTTCAGCTCCGCTTCAATGCTGCCGTCTTCCGGGAAGGTAAGGGTCAGTGTCAGGGTGCGGCAGTCCCCGAATTGATCCGAACTCTCTTCCGTATGGAACCGGAACAGGATCCTGTCCGGCAAAGCTTCAAAGCCGTCATAGACAGGGGCAAAGCGCAGATGTTCGCACTCCGGATATTTGCTCCGTCCGTAGTCCAGGATCCCCCAATCCGTAAAACGGTACCCGTATTTCCGCAGAAATTCCGTGACGTCTTCGATCCCGGCCCGATCATACTGATAGGAAAAGATCCCGTGTCCGTTCCGGCTCTTCATGATCGTCTTCTGCAGCTTCAGGTCCTCGACCGTTTCGATCATCCCGCTTTTGGTGTTGAAACACATCCGGTACCGGTCTGTGGTCACCGCCGCAATATCATCCGTCTCTGTATATCGGAGCCTGTTCAGCTTTTTTTCTTCCCGCGGTTGCGGCGGAAGAAACCGGCTGATTCGGTTCAGCGTATCAGATGCACGGTCCATACGTTCCCGCTGTTCATTCCAGGAGCGTTCCATAAACCGGTATCGTTCCGTCGGACGGGCTTTCAGAAAATCCTCTTTTTCATACACCCTGTCGGCGCCGAGCCAGGTTTTGACATCCGCGCCCCAGGTATGTTCTTCAAAGAGGGCTGTCTGCTCATAATAATCCTTCCACAATCCATCCCATTCAGGGATCGGGGCACCGCCGCTGAGCAGATGCTTCGCATAAGCCTGATGCAATTTCCGCGCATGAAGCCGGTTCCGGCGTAATTGGGAGACCTCTTCAGGATAAGAGCCGATTCCATGGATCCAGGTATCCGCCAGATCATCGGTAATGACCGGGACGGAACTGAGATCACACTGCTCCAGCTCCCGGCAAAATTCATCCATCGTCCCGCAGACGATCTCCGCTTCCGGATAAGCACGGCGGGCCTTTTCCACAAGACCCGTCAGGATATCCGCAGTCTGCGGGCCGCAGTTATCCTGCGTATGCATGAGCGCCATCCAAACCGGGAACGGCCAATCCTTCGGCGGCAGCAGACTGGTTCCATAGCCTCCCTTTGAATACATCGTCAGCACGCTGCCGCCCTGAGGGCTTTGCCAAAAGAAGAGCCGCGGGACATCAGGCGGCGTGGCAAACTCGTTGCAGCCAAGATGCAGGAAACGGATGCCTGTCCGGCTCAAAAGCTCCGGCAGCATCAGTCCGTGACCGGGAACGTCCGTCATTTTTCCCGCTATGGGATAAGGCTTGTGGTAGCGTTCGGAAAGCTCGCGGGCATACTGAAGCGCCGCGGCATATTCCTCCGGGGCGCAGCAATCCGTGTGGGAGGTAAAGGGCAGCGCGTGCCAGACGATCTGGCCGTTCCGGATCAAACGGTCAAGTTCCGGCTTCAGCTCCGGTTCACAATGGTCAGCGATATACCGGAGCGGCCACGATGGCATGGTCCAGACATAGCGGAGATTCCCCATGTTCTCCGTGGCGCGGCAGGTCTCAATTACTTCACGGAGCGTTTTGCTGCCGTAATTACGGATCACATTTTCGGAAAGGTCTGTAAATCCGATATCAAAGTGAGACTTGAAAACCAGAATGATTTTTTTCAGCATACCTGCTCCGCTGCTCCTTCAAGCTGTTTTTCGAGCCGGTCCACCAACGGAAGCAGCTCCTCCGGATGATGGATGCACCAGGTCGGTTCTTCTTCAGGACCGGAAGCCTTTACCGGATACCGGTCAGAGCAGCACATATGGACGGAACGGATACCGAAACGGTTTGCCCCGACCATATCACGGGCAAGATTATTCCCGACCATGATCACGCGGTGTTTGTCCGCGTCCGTCAGCCCCATCCGCTGCATTGCTGTCGCAAACATCAGCGGGGATGGCTTTTCGATGCCGATCTGTTCCGAGATCACCCACTCTGAAAAAATATGATCCAGTCCGTTTTCTTCCATGGTATTGTGAAAAGATTTTTCCAGACCATCAGCTACCATTACGATCGTATATCCCTGCCGGTATAAGTCCAAAAAGGTTTCCTTCGCGCCCGGAAGGCAGGCGGCACTATACACGACGCCGAACTTTTCTCTCCGCACTTCCGTGGTCTCGTCAATGATCGTATCACCTATATCCGTAAAAATGATCAGTTTCTTATTCATAATGGCCAATCCCGATCCTCAGTGTCTTAATTTCCTTCTTCCCGACAGAGACCCGGAGCTTACCGGTCTCATCTGTATGGATCCTTTCCCCTTCGCTCTCAGTGATATCGCTTTCAGAGCAAATACATCCGTCCGGAACCGTGAGCTCCAACACGGAAGGTTCGTCAGTTACATTATATACACGCAGCATCAGCGCTTTTTCATCCTCCGAAATCTTCAATGCAGAGAATGCAAGCCCGTCACCGGCGCAGTTCAGGAATTGACGCGATTCGGGGAGGGATCCGGCGATATCTCTGATTTGAACCGCACGCATGTCAGTCTGGAACTGGACCGCTTCCCGACAGCCGTTTTGTCTGAAGGAATGCCCCGCGTAGGGGAATACAGCCAGCTCCGCCGCAAAAGGACCCGGGCACTGTGCGGCAGGTGTCGGAAATACGCCCCAGTCCCCCAGTTCACCGACACAGCGCAGAAGCGTGACAGCGATCTGCTTCCTTTCCCGAAGGATCTCATATTCATACATACCCCGGTTGATCACTGCCAAACCACCGGCTTCGTCTTCAGCGGCAGCAAAATACTGCATCCGCTGGCAGCAGCTCGGGTTTGTCCAGTTTTTCCCGGGAATATCCGGCCGCTCGATCACATCAAACACGGAATCAGCCAGATGGGTATCCGAGCAAATATCCGTCGGGAAAAGCATCCAGAGCCGGTGATCCTTCACAGTATTATTGAACTCCGTCCGGATCTTCAGGACAGGGCTGTCCTTTTCCAGCGTCAGATAAGTGGTTATCGGGAAGGCAGCGGTCTTTGCTGAGCGCCCGATATTGCGCTGCAGACGGCGTGTCATCGCTTCATAATTCTCACGCAGCGCACTGTCCGCACAAAGAGGGATATGTAAAATATGCCCGATCCGGAACACGGTCCGGCATTCCGTATCTGCCTGGCAGGTAATTTCTGCATCAGCCCGGTCTGTCGTGACCGGGGCACCGCATGTCTCCCGGAAAAAATACTCATCCCCGACGTCTCCGGTATCCTCGTATTTTCCAAGGTTCCGGTAGACCCGTCCGGCAGATTTTTCCGTCACATCAAAGGTCCCGTCCGCATGGATATCAACAGCAATAAAGCGGTTTTCCATGCGGTATTCAGCGCTTCTCAGCCCTTTTTCCGGTGCATCTTTTTGAGCCCGTTTCAGATAATAGACACGATACCCAAAGGCGGGAATATCCGCGGCGGAAAAAATCACACGGATCTGCCGTTCAAAATATGGCTTCCGGAAGGAATCATCCGGCAATTCATAGCCGAATTTCACTCCGATGTCTTCAATCTCTGCCGGCACTTCCGCTCCGGAGGGATCAAACAGGGCATATGTCTTTCCGGGTCTGCTCTTCACAAGGGTACGGGCTTCCCGTGTCCCGTATTCCCGGTCAACGCCCAGAGTGACAGAAATGACCTGTGACCGTGACCGGGCCGACGGATTGAATACCGCGAACGCTGCATCCGCTTCAGTAAGTCCTTTGGCCTGTATCCGGGAAGCGAGGTAAGCACCCGCCTGCTCTGTGAGATATTCTCCGAGCTGTATGCTTTTTTCAAACCGGCTGATAACTTCCCGGTTTACCGCATCGATACCGCAGCTGCAGATACTGTCATGCGGATGATTTTGCATCAGCAGCTCCCATGCGCGGCGGATCAGAGCATTGTCGATCTTCATTCCCGCAAGCGCAGCCATTGAAAGCAGCGGTTCCGCGGTCAGAGCGAGAAGTGATTCATTACGGCGGTTGAGCATTTTGATCGGCGCATGAGTCGAAGCAGTATTGCACAGCGTATTCAAACCGTCCGATTCCTGTCCCGCAAGCTCACCCGTCACAGTTTCCCACCGGGAGTTCCGGCTGAGACGGACACATTCCGCATATTTTTCAAAATCAGAACAGATAAATTCGATATCCGGATATAATTTTTCAGCTGTTGTGAGTGCATCCGCAAGGTCCTTCTGGACAGGCTGATGGTCTCCCCCATTGAGAAACAGCAGATGTTCGGAGGAAGCATACCGCCGTGCATGGGCCAGCCTTTCATCCCAATAGACTTTCGCCTTTTCGGGATCAGCCGGAATCTCCTGAGCGTTATTGTACCAGCCTGAGAAAAATAGCGCAGGAACGGCACTCCCGTCCGGACTTTGCCAATAAAATTCACTGTACCGGGGGAAATGTCCTTCCGGGTCGGGGTCATCCTCCCGCAGGGATACCCCCCGCCCAAAGGCGGCTGCTTTCATCCCGGCTTGTTTGAAGAGCTGAGGCATCTGGCTGACATTACCGAAAGCATCGGGGAGGTAGCCGATCCGGCAAATCTCTCCGAACCGCTCCGCTTTAGACATGCCGTATAAAAGATTGCGGACGTTCGCTTCTCCGGAAGTCAGATACTCGTCCTGCAAAACATACCATGGCCCGATGTGAAGCCTTCCTTCGAGAACAAATTTTTTGAGCTGCGCTTCACGCTCCGGACGTATCATCAGATAATCTTCCACGGCGATCATCTGTCCGTCAAAATGATATGTATAGGAAGGATCCGCTTCCAGGAGTTCAAGAACACTGTCGAGATGACTGATCAGCCGCGCCCGATGTATTTCCAGCGGCAGGTACCATTCCCTGTCCCAATGCGCATGCGGAATAATATGGACAACCGTTTTCATAAAATATTTTCCTTCAGAATTCCGGCGGTTTTTCATTCACGGAAGGTTCACTGTAACGCTGACGCACCTGATCGATCGGCGACTCAAAACGCCACTCGGGATTTTCAATCATTGTCTTCCGGCAGAGCGACGGTGTCATCCCGACATTCTGCTTGAATTGTTTGGAGAAATAATACTGGTCATTATAGCCCGTGGAGGATGCTATCATCTCCAAAGACAAATTCCGGTCCCGCAGAAGGTCCACTGCTTTGGAAATGCGGTAATAAATCAGATAATCCTTTGGAGAAAAACCGGTGAGCGAAGAAAAGACCGTTGAAAGCGTTTTTCTGGAGATGCCGACACTGGATGCAATATCTTCTATCGTTATGTTTTCAAAATAATTCCTGTCGATAAAGTCCAGCGCACGCATCAGATAAAATTCCGGAGTCGTTGTACCGATCTTGCTTTCCGGCATGGCATTGTCGATCAGAAAACCGATAATACTGTAAAGCTGAGCCATGATCTTGCAGTAGCGGTTCGGAAATTGCTGTGCCGCGCTCAGCATGGCCGCAAACAGATTTCCCGCTTCATGCGAATCATTATCATTAAACACAGGATCATAGACCGAAAGGTTGGCCCGGCTCAGATAGCGGTCCACAAGATAACCGGAAAAGGCGATCCATGTCACATTCATCGTATCTTTATAATGTGACTGAAATATCGTTTCCACACCGGGGAAAACGACAAATCCCTGTCCGGCTTCAACTTTGTAGGAGATATGCCTGATATTGATCGTTCCCCGGCCTTTATTGACATAATATAAAATATAATGATCCGGACGATCCCTCCGCTCCTGCTCAATATCCTGACTGCCGCAGTTATAAACATTCAGCGTCAGGTTGTAATGAGACCTGTCACTGATATGGATACTGATATTCTGGCTCATAGTCCCCCTCTGAATCATATGATCCTGTTCCAATCAGACATTCCAGCAGGCTATGAGTCTGCCGTCTTTGTTTTCCAACGGCGGGATTTCCCTTCTGCACCTGTCCGAAGCATATATACATCGCGGATGAAAATGACATCCGGAAGGCGGATTTGCCGGATTGGGCACTTCCCCTTCGAGAATGATCCGGTCGATGGCGATATCAGGATCAGGCTGCGGAACAGCGGAAAGCAGCGCCTTTGTATATGGGTGCAGCGGCTGTTTGAACAGATCATCTGTTTTGCCGAATTCGACCATCCGTCCAAGGTACATGACCATCACCCGGTCGGATATGTGTCGCACCACGCTTAACGCGTGCGATATGAACAGATATGTCAGATTATATTCCCTTTGCAGATCTTCGAGAAGGTTGATGATCTGCGCCTGGATCGACACATCCAGTGCGGAAACAGCTTCATCACAGACGATCAGCTTTGGCTGGAGGATCAGCGACCTGGCGATCCCGATACGCTGCCGCTGACCACCGGAAAACGCATGGGGATAGCGGCGCAGAAAGGCTTTGTTCAGTCCTACCTGCTCAACGATTTTATCAACTGCCTGTTCGATTTCCCGGTTACTGAAATTGGTATTGTAGCGAAGCGGCTCACTGATGATATCAAATACAGTCATGCGGGGATCAAGGCTTGTGTAAGGATCCTGGAAGATCATCTGGATGTCCTTACGGTATTTCTTCAGCTGTGCTCCTTTGATCTTCAGGAAGTCAACGATCCCATCTTCTTCCGTATGGAAAAGCACCTCACCGCCGGTTGCCTCAATTCCACGGACAACACAACGGCCCAGTGTTGTTTTTCCGCAGCCGGATTCACCGACGATGCCGATCGTCTCCCCGCGGTTTACAGTCAGAGAAACATCGCTCAGCGCTTTAACATGAACGTCTTTTCCTTCATAGACCTTGGACAGGTTCCTGATTTCAAGCAATACATCATCCATGGTGAACCTCCTGTTTTTCCAGTTTAATGCAGCGCACCATATGCCCCGGTTCCGCTTCAAATTCCGGTATTTCCTGTGTGTCGCACCTGCCGGCTATACATTCCTCACATCGGTCATGGAACCCACAGTTCGCCTGCAATCCGACAGGAAGCGGAACGACCCCGTTGATGATATAAAGTTTTTCGTCCCGAACCTGGTCCATCTTTGGCAGCGAGCGTAAAAGCCCTCTTGTATAGGGATGCTGCGGATTATGGAAGATTTGACGGACGGTGCCATACTCAACGATCTCACCAAGGTACATTACAGCAACATTATCACACATATTGGCAACCGTACCGAGATCGTGGGTAATAAACAGGATGGACATACCGAACTCTTTCTGCAGACTGCGCATCAGATCCAGTATCTGCGCCTGGATCGTTACATCAAGCGCAGTGGTCGGTTCATCCGCGATCAGCAGATCCGGATCGCAGCACAGCATCATCGCGATCAGTGCCCGCTGTAGCATTCCTCCGGAAAACTCATGAGGATACTGATCGATCCGTTTTTCAGGATTGGCAATGCCGACTTTTCTCAGCATTTCCAGCACCCGCTGTCTTGCAGAAGCTTTGGTTGCTTTTGGATCATGCAGCGTGATGATTTCAGCAAGCTGGTTGCCGATCGTATATAACGGAGAAAAAGCTGTCATCGGTTCCTGGAAAATCATAGAGATCTCCGCTCCCCGGATCGCCCGGTAAACTGTTCCGTCCCTGTCCAGTTCCAGCAGGTTCAGCACTTTTCCTGATTTCGTCCGGTACAGGATCTGACCTTCAGACCGGCAGTTACCGGGATTGATGCCGAGGATCTCTTTGCTGGTGACACTTTTCCCGCAGCCGGATTCACCGACAAGGCCGAGGGTTTCCCCTTTCTTCAGGGAAAAGTTCACGCCCCGAACGGCATGAAGATCGTAGTCATCCACCGCGATCCGCACATGCAGATCCTTCACCTCAAGAATATGCTCAGGTGCGATCTCATATGTTGTCTCAAGCTCTTTTTTTCGGAATGGTTTCATCATACCGCACCTCTCTATTTATAAGGGTCAGCCGCGTCGCGGAGACCGTCGCCGGTAAAGTTAAAGGCCAATACGCTGAGAAAGACAAATATCATCGGGATCAGTTTCCAGTTATAAAACATGATCGTTTCGAGCTTGTTTGTCTCCTGAAGCAGGACACCCCAGCTGGTAGCAGGTGAACGCAGCCCAAGGCCCAGAAAACTCAGCGTCGTTTCCCCGATGATCAGGCTCGGGATCGACATGGTCATATCCACAATGATATAGCTGAGAAAACTCGGGATCATATGTCTGGTGATCAGTTTGGATGCCGGTGCACCGGAAATACGTGCGGCCATGATGAAATCTTCTTTCTTGACTGAAATGAATTTCGACCGTACCACACGGGCCAGTCCGGGCCAGGACACCAGCGAAAGGATGATCGTCATCAGCATGAATACCTGAGCAGGCTTCATCGTTTTGGGAATAGCGGCTGAAAGAGCCATCCACAGCGGCACCTGAGGGAAAGAACGGACAACTTCGATCGCACGCTGGATCACAGTATCGACCCAGCCGCCGAAATACCCGGCAAGAGAGCCGATAAACAATCCCAGAACCAGTGTCAGCAGCATCCCGACCACCGGGATGAAGAGTGAGATCTGTGCTCCGAGAATGACACGGGAGAAAAGATCCCGTCCCATATTATCCGTCCCGAACAGGAATATCTTGCCGCCTTCTTCAGCTTCAAACAGATGGATATTTGAAGGGAAAAGACCGAACCATTTATATTCACCGCCCGGATCGCCTTCCGTAAAGAATTTGATGCGGCAGACCTTTTCCTTATCTTCCACATGATGCGCCATGAATGTGACCGGATCACGCTCTGTTTTCATCGCGTAAACGAATGGACCGACAAATTTTCCCTCATGGAAATAATGTACCGGAGTCGGCGCGCAGTTTACAAATTTTCCGTCATACTGTTCTGTTCCCTGCGGCGCGATGAAATTCCCGAATATGGCTGTCAGATAAAAAATAAGAAGGACAAAGGTGCTTCCCATCGCAAGCTTATGGCGGCGGAACTTTCGTCCCATAAGCGCCCATTGGGAGGCATAGTAGTATTTTTCACTCTTTTTCTCATCGGAGTGAGCAGCGGTTTTGCTGGATTTTTTAACTTCTTCCGACATACTCCCCCCCCTTATCCCTTGAGATATTCTTTGCGGGCACGGGGATCCAGCCACGCGAGAAGCACATCCGAAATGAAAGTGCCGATGACAGTGGCGATCGCCATCAGGAACAGCCAGCTTCCCGCAAGGTACATATCCTGATTGATCAGTGCGTTGTACATCACCGTGCCCATTGAAGGCAGGTTCAGGACGATTGCTGTGATCGTTGTGCCTGTAAAAATATTGACCAGCGACCATCCGATCGAGGAAGCAATGGGATTGACCGCCGCGCGGACACAGTATTTATACCGGATGGCAGCAGCTTTCATTCCCTTCGCTTTACCGGTCATCACATAGTTTTTATTGAGCTCGTCCAGCATCTGGCTGCGCATCGTACGGATAAGGCCGCAGGTATTGTTTAACCCGATGACAAGAACGGGAATAATGCAGTGTTTGAGCAGGTCGAGGAACTTTTCCCAGGACCAAGGAGCGTTCTGATATTTCGGCGAATACAGACCGAGCATTGTATCCCCGGTCAGCCGGAAGGCGATGAACATCAGCAGAATTGCCATCAGAAAGTTAGGCACAGCCTGTCCCAGAAAGCAGATCGTGGTGAAGAAATAATCACCGAATGAGTATTGGTGGACGGCACTGTAAATGCCTACCGGGATCGAGATGATATATGTGAAGAGCATCGTTGTAATGGAAAGCGCCATTGTCGGACCGATGTAAGCTTTGATCACGGCCGTCACCGGCATTGAAAGCGAAAATGAATAGCCGAAATCGCCGTGAAAAATGATCTTGCTGAACCAACGCCAGAACTGTATGATGAACGGCTGATCAAGCGCATATGTCCGGCGCAGTGCATCGATCTCTTCCTGATTGACCCGTTCTCCTGCCGCAAGCATCCGTCCGACGTAATTCGTCATAAAGTCGCCGGGCGGGAGCGTGATGATGAAGAACACGGCGAGAGAGATCAGAAAGACGGTGAGCGCCATGATCAGCAGTTTTTTGATGATGTATTTTGTCATGATTTGCCCTCGGGATGTGATTACCGGGTCCTTTTATCAGGCCCGATGCGGGGTCTTTCAAAAACCGACCGGCAGCCCTTAAGGACTGCCGGCCGGAAATCAGCAGTTAATTAATCCTGAATGAACCAGGAATAGGGTCTCGTGTTGCCGAGGAAGCGAAGTTCGTCGCAGCTGACGAAGCCATCGCGATAGTTGTGCACACGGTTGGCAACGGCATCGAAGGTCTTGTTGGATGACAGGAAACCGATGACCCATGTGTTGTCGAAGTGAGACTGGGCAATGCGCTTCGCGGCTGCCTGCATATCCTCAAGTGTGCTGGCGGAAAGCAGCGTTTTGGTTGCATTGACAAGCTCTTCCATCGCGGAACCCGGTTCCGGTGTCAGGGCATCTGCATGTTCAAGACCGTACTTACCGACAAAAGCGCAGTTGTTGCGGTTCGCAGCAACGGAGTCCGGACGGAGCATGACACTGAACCCGCCCTGGCTGCTGTTGACGGCTGCCATGTAGATATCACCGGCGTAATACTTCTCGTTGCGGGTGTTGTTATCGGTATTGTTGGATTCAACGATCTGCAGTCCGATGGCTTTGTAATACTTTGCCAGCAGAGCCACCAGCTGGGCATCATTCGGGGCGTCAGCGCGGGTCTCGATTTCGATGGTGATCGGCTGTCCGTCATGTTCGCCGCCGACAAATGTGCGGTAACCGTCGGAGTTGAGTTCTTTAGAGATACCGTCAATGCCATCGAGTAAGGCGTTGGCTTCTTCAACATTGAATTCAATCCATTTTTCCGGAGCACCTTCGATATAGTCGCCCATACCTTCAGAAGCAGCAAACTGTGCCGGAGTCATCATGCCGTTGTAGATGATCTCATTGATCTCATCGCGGTCCGCAGCGATGGAGATGGCATGGCGGAAGTCAAGGTTGGCGAACAGTTCACGGTACTGAGGATCTTTGTAGCTCTGATTGAATTCAAGGCTGACATTGGACCAGTACGGAACAATATCGGTCGTAACTCTGTAATTGCCGATGGCTTCGCTGGATTTGTAAATCGGGAATTCAGAGGAGTCGAAGCGGACAAGATCCAGATTTCCGGCGATTTTTTCCTGAGCATAGAGGCTGGCATCCATGGTCACGTATTCAAAGGTATCGATGTAAGGCAGCTGGCGTCCGTCTTTGTCGACTTTCCAGTAATACGGGTTGCGTACGAAAACAAGGGTCTGGTCGGTCAGCGGGGAAACGATGTTCCACGGGCGGAGTGTCGGACGGCCGGCATACTGCCAGTAGCGATAACCGAGCTGGTCGCCGAGTTTCGCAGCATTTTCGAAGTTGTAGAGTTCGCTCTTAGCCAGGGCATTCGCCAGAGCCTGTTCCTCAGTGATGGTCGGGAGACCTTCGCCGCCGATGAGCTTCAGATCTGATTCACCGGACCAGTGCGGAGCAGAGGCATCATTGACCATGATATCCTTGTACCATTCCTTCGGGCAGAACATCCATTTGTTATCGATGGCAATAGCCTGCAGGAGTGTCGGTTTCGGGCTGTAGAGGGTAATGGTAAAGGTCTGGTCATCCACATAGCGGACCTGAGCCGGACGCATCACACCGTTTTCGTCAGCAGTCTGATACCAGTTATAATAACGGCCGGCATTGGATTTTGTGACCTTACCGGTTTCATTATCCACATCGGTAACGAGGACGTAGTTATAGTAATAAACACAGTCTGTGGCAGTGAAAGGAGTACCGTCAGACCATTTCATACCTTCGCGGAGGTGGATGGTATAAACGAGACCGTCATCACTGAGATCGTATCCCTTTGCAACATTGGGCTCAACGGTGCCGTTATCCAGAAGACGGAACAGCGGTTCTTCCGCATTCGGGCCGAAATACCACATTCCGCCGTTATTGGTACGGATAGTTCCGCCGTAAGAAGGAGTCTCTTCAGGGCTGTATTCAGTTTCGACAAAGACGTCAGCCTCCGTCGGAATACGGTCTTCAAGAGCGGGCAGTGTTCCCGCGGCAACCTGTTCAGCAAGAATCGGTGATTCTTTTTCGATATCCGCATAGACGGATCCCGCAAAAACACTGAAAATCACACAGATCATCAGCAGCAATGACATAACTCGTTTATTCATGTAAAACCTCCTGAATAAATTGAAATAATGCAAACCGGATTTCCTTTTTTCCGGTTTTTTTATAATTCTATCTGAATAAACCACTTAATAAAATGGAGATTTGAGAACTGTTTTTGCAAAATAATCACGGCTATTATTACAAAAGAAATACGAAATTCCAGAGATAATGCTCTGATTATTGTAAATTTTTTACATTTTTTTCTCCGAATTTCACTCAGACAATTACAAATTTTCAAGATCAAAAATATATTTTTTCGTAACTTTTCAGAACCTGATACCAAAAAGCACTTTTCCTGCGAAAGCGAGAGGACAGTTCCCTCCTACGTCTGGAACCGTCCCCGGCAAGTTCTGAATAGATACATTTTTTCTTCACATTCAGTACCTGTTTGAAGAAACATGCCCGGTGCATCAGGGATACCGCGGCGGCGCGCCAGCGTCCGGCCGCATCCAGCATAAACATAAGATACACCGCTAATACAGAAAAAAAGAAAACCGCCAATATTGGCGGGTGACAAATACTTGATTATTTGGTATGGCTATAATCCAATAGATGTTACTCCGTCCGGAAAGTTTACAACTGCCTGTTTTCAGAATATTTTCAGAAAGGAGCTGTCGCAAATTATAATTTTGAAAAGGCATCGGGAGGGAGTGCTTCGCAGGGACGCGGAATAAGCGTCAGCTGCCTGCGAAAGTGATCCCCGCGTCCCGGTTAATTCAGTCGGGGGACACGCGCTGAGCAAGCTCACGCGTGTCCCCCGACACCCCTGGCCAAAGCTGGCGGGTGACTGAAGGTCAGCCCGGCTGGCCCCGGCAATATCAATATGTTGCGGGAAGTTCTCCTGCCGATACCGCCCGCCATTGCGGAGTATTTGCTTTTGATGATATTTCTGAAAAAGACTGTTGTACATAAAAGATGTGCGACAGCCCCGTTTTACGCATATATCATTTGCTTCTTGTTAGTATGATATTGAATCATTGCTGTGTTCGGCAATTTATTCCGCTTTAAAAGCTCCGGAACTGTTTTTTCTACTTGATCAGTCAGCATATCAAAAGAATCGGCTTCTAATTCTAATCCGGGAATGTCGGTGCTTGTTGCAATCCATTTATCTGTTTCATCATCCCAATTCATATTCACTATGGCGTTGAATAAACCTGAGAAATTGATTTTCTGCAAATCCTTTCGTGCATTTTCATCATCCGGATTTTCTTGCAAATACTTTTTGATTTTTTCTTTCAAATACTCAGGATTGTCTAAAACTTCCTTCAAAATATCAGAGTTATGCTTTGTAGGAATATACCCTGAGCAATATCGTGAAAATGTAATTTCTCCCCATCCGAGGTATTTTGATATGTTTCGCTTTCCCACATTATATTTTTCAGGAATGGATAAGATATCTTTCTGCGAAATAATATCATTTGCCATTCTAACCGCATTATAGGCTTGTTCCTTATTGTATTTCAGAATATCATTTACGAAAACTGTTGCTCCACAAACAGGGCAGACAGCTTCTTTTCCCTGATAATGATATATTTCTCCTTTTAAATCAAAATCTAATTCTTTTGATATAACATCATAACTATCAATGATTTTTCCACATGAAAAACAGTATATTTTTTCCATATTATTCACCCCAATTATAAAGTTTCATATCATATTCTGCATCATGAAAAGAAATAATTACAAAATCATTCTGTGCTTTGTCTTTACCAAATTTTATAAATATCTCAACGTCTTCTTCAAAACCACTTAAATCAATCAGTTGTTCAACTGTTCTGAAGACATATAATATTTCGCCTAATATCTCAGGATTTTTCCCAATTTGACATTCACAAAAATTATTGACATTCAATTTCTCAATTATTTTATATCGATCTTCTACTTCATCAAGACCATATTCAATAAAGAAATTTATATTCTTCCACAAAGGCATGATGAATAAATTGTTTTCTTTCAATTTCCGTTTTACATAATCCAACAAGGTTTGAATTTCTTCTCTTTTAGGATTATTAACATCGCTTACGAAGTTCAT
Source organism: uncultured Chloroflexota bacterium (assembly GCA_902774215.1). Lineage (GTDB taxonomy): Bacteria > Chloroflexota > Anaerolineae > Anaerolineales > Anaerolineaceae > Flexilinea. The sequence continues at coordinate 54,128 of CACYHU010000014.1, read as the reverse complement.
AAAACAATTCCTTTGAGGACACAAATTATATCACACATTTGCAATAAATGTATCATTTGATACGATTTAGGCTTGTCCAGTCTTTCATAGAAATGAATTAAAACGTTAGGAAAACCATCCTTTGGCTGAATGAGCGAAGATGGTAAATCAGCGAATTCATCTGTTTTCTTCAAAAGGTAACCACCGCATTTTGCGGGTGAGTCAAAAAAAGAGCCCGATAGCACAGCGGGGGTATGGGGGCCGCAGGCCCCCGAAAATCAGGCGCGGGCTTCGGCTTTCGCAAACACACGAACTTCCGATTCCTCGCCTTGCGAAGCATGTCCTCCGGAATGCAATGTGAGCTCTTATATTAGAAAAGTGCTCTGTGAATTTGCTGTACTGATAATTCTCCGGCTAAACCTGTTTCCCGCTGCTTTATTCTGCCGAAGGATCGGGGCCGAGGTATTTCAGGCAGAGCATCGTGATATCATCGAACTGCTCCGCATCCCTGACAAAAGCGTCGATGCCATCCCTCACGTTTGACAAAATCTTTTCCGGCTCCGCATCCGGATCCCGGTTCAGCGCCTCAAGCAGGCGGTCATTCCCGAACAACTCCTTTTCCGCGTTGGTTGCTTCCGTCACCCCGTCCGTATAGACAAACAGGCTGTCGCCGGGATGCAGTTCAAACTCATGTTCGCGGAAGCGGATACCCTCCATCGTGGCAACCGCGGGAGAGTGGCGGTATACGACAAGCTCATATTCTCCGCCGGCTCTGCGCAATGCAGGATGTTCGTGCCCCGCGTTGGCAGCGATACACTTCCCGGTGGAGATCTCCAGCACCGCAAGCCAGACCGTAACAAACAGCTGGGCTTCGTTACTCTCACAAAGCTGATCATTCACATTGGCCAGCGCCTGGCCGGGCGTGGGATCCCCTTGCCGGAAACGTCCGCCATCACCAGGCCGATATGGTCATTGTCGATCATAAAGAAATCGTAAAAATCTCCGCCGACCTCCTTGGCGGGGTCCATGCTGGCGAATACGTCAAATTCCGGACGGTTCGGAAAGGCAGGGAACAGCCTTGGCAGCTGGCTGGCCTGAATATCCGTCGCCATGCTCAGCTCCGTACCGAGACGTGCCGTTTCCTTCTGCTGCTGTTCATAACGCTCGTTCTGGTCCCGGATGATGACAGAGAACATATACACAGCCGCCCCGACTGTCGCGAAAATGATAAACTGGATGCCATAGGTAAAGCTCTGGATCGCGATAGCGGCGATGGGTGCGATCTGGTAGATCCAGAAAGCGAACCTGACCCGCGGGGTGATGTTATCCCTGTAACGGATAAGCAGGTAACTATCGATGAGCAGCATCACCAGCGGACAGACGTTGGAAAGAATATACTGCGGGCCGCGGTGATAAACATTGCTTTCGTCGAAATAATAGATGAAATTGCCGAAGAGATTCGCGGCCAGCAGTACCGTGTGAACACCGAGCAGTGTAAGCAGGATGATCTGAAACCGTTTTGCATTTTCCTTTACACGGGAAGCGGTCAGCACCAGGATCGACATCATAAAGGCCATAAATCCCGCTGCCAGCATTTCCAGAAAAGTGACGATGCAGAGCGCAGTGCGGACGCCGTTTCCCGGCAGCCCGTCCATCAGCTGGCGTGCCAGATGGGCGGAAATATAAACGATCAGCGTCAGGAAAAAGACCTGAAAATACCGCCGGATCTCCTTCCGCAGATGTTTGGAGGAAGTAATCTGCATAAAGCACAGACCGCAAACTCCGATCCCCACCGCGATGAAGAAAAAGTTGATCAAATTTGCTGTTGACATACTGAGTACAGGCTTCGCCTGTTTTTTATGCGGTGTAAGAGCTTCGCCCCCCATACCCCCGCTGTGTTTCAGGGCTCTTTTTCTGACTCACCCGCAAAAAGCGGGGTTACCTTTTTCTGTATTTCAGGAACACACTGATCATCGGCTGTTTCACAGAGAATGAGCCGAAGCAGCCTGACTCCCTTTGCTGATTTTTTCCAGGGTATCTTCAAGCACAGCGTTTCTTAATTCTGTAAGCCAGCTTGAGAACGCAACCGTATCATACGCATAAGTCTTATTGAGTTCATACTCATTTTCAGACCATGTATCAAGCGGAGACTCATTATGCTGTATCAAAGCCTCAAGCTTATCGAGCGATTTATAAATTTTTGCCTCGACAGTTTTTTGTGCGTCCATTTCAGCATACAGCAATTCCATATCTGCCGATATCTCCTCGGGCAGGCTTTTTACCCACCGGTTTAACAGTGAGTCTTCTATATCTCTGTCGCTGTCTGTTTTTACAAATGCCGGAATATCCCCGGTAAAACACTCACCAAGATCATGTATCAGGCACATCCTAATCACTTTGTCGATATCAGCCTCCGGAAATTCATGGCGTAAAAGGAACGCCATCAGCGATATCCGCCAGCTGTGTTCCGCAACACTTTCCGTTCTTCCTTTCGTGGTCGTACAATGACGCGGGGTGTCCTTTAATCTCTCCGCAACATGCAAAATATCCAAATAATCCCGAACATCCATAATCTTAACTCCCAAAACCCCGATTTTACCGGACACTGATCAGAGAATGAGCCGAAGCGCCCTGTTCTCCTCCTCAAAATGTGTCAGCGGAATCAGGCCCTCCTGACTCAGGCTGAATAAATCAGCGTTTTCCTGACTATTTGATCTCCTTTACAAAACGAAACATGCCATCCTGAAACTGCCCGTCAGTCTGCACAGCCATTTCCGGATCGTTCGGATCAGGATGATGGCTGTTGAAGAACTCCACGATGTGAAATCCGCAGCGATTAACATAGAAATGGATATTGCGCTTTTCGAAATACGGTGTAACTGTTTCCCAGATTTTTACTTCAGGGTGAAGCTTCTCCACCAGGCACCATGCAGCGTACCCGATCCCTTTGCTGTGGATCTTTGGAGATACGAAGAGCAATTCCAGATCGCCCCGCTCACCGTCCGTTTTTATAACCACTCCGCCGGCTTTTTCATCTCCGCACATAATACGGTAAGCTTCGCCGGTGTCGATGGACTGTTCAATGGTTTCACGGGAAATGATCTCCCCCTCTTCCTCGAAATGATCATCACGGAGGCCGAATTCTTCAAGTGCAACGTAGTTGAATGCCTCCCGGTTATCAAAGATGAACTGCTCGCGATCATCCTGCTCTAATGGAATAAGTGTAATATCATTCATCAGATACATCTCCGCAGACTGCGATATAAATAAGCTTTCCATCCGATTATAACAGGGGATACTTTTGAAAGGATGTTTTCAGTTATAAGGAAACACTGATTATTGACTGTCTCGTATAAAATGAGTCGATGCAGCCTGTTCTGTTGACGCAAACTGAGTAAATCAGCGCTTCCATAAAAAAAGAGCGGTCTGCTGCCAAACCGCTCATCCAATAGTCACTATGTCAGAAAGCTTCAGTTTTCAGGGTGATCTTCCTTCGTCTTATAGAAGCGGACCTCTTCGATCGCGGCCCGGACCTGCGGGTCATCGTGTTCATCGAGCAGGTAAAAATCGGTAAAATTGTTTTTCTTCAGAAATTCTTCAAACGGGATCCTGAATTCATCCGAAAGGCGGTAGATCGCTTTCAGGTTGATGAAATCCTCGTCTTCGCCTTCCTCAAAAACAAAGAGCCGTCGGGCGACGAACAGGGCTTTGTCCAGCAGTCTGGAAGCGATCCCCTGACGGCGGTACTCCGGCAGGGTATATATACTGAGTACGGCCAGATCCAAATTGGCTTCCAGCAGCATCACCAGCACGGAAACCGGGACGAGGCTCCCCTTTTCATTTTCCGCAGAGGCCGCCAGGCAGAGATAATTATTTTCGGAAAGTTCCCCGCCGCTGTCATCCAGTTCTTCATAGATATACGGCAGGATCAGATTCTCATACTGCGAAAGCTCTTCCTTTTCAATAACTTCAATGTTCATAGTTTTCCATTAATTACGAAACAACGTTCCGCCCGTTTCCCGCGCAGCCGTTCCGTTTGACTCTGCTGCCGGAAATCAGTGTTCCACCTCGCTGAAGACCTCTTTCATTAATGACTTGATCAGTATATTCGTGCGTGAATCTTCTTTATTCGAAATATTTCCCCAGCAATCCCGATAAGCTTCTCTCATTTTACTTAACGGACCGGATTCCGGTATATTTGTAGTGAAAATCCGATCAAGCCAGTTGATCTGAATCAATCCATAAAAATTACCTTCCAGCTGCATGAAATCTCCCTTCGAGTCTTTCGAGGCATTCCGCATCATAGCCTTCATAACGCTCCTGACATCATCTTTTTTTCTGTTGATACATGTGTATACATCATCATCCAGCCATGTCTGAAGATTATCAATATTATCTGCTTCCTCATCACTGACATGGTTCAGAAAGCGCTGTTTCATCCCGCCGAAAATCTTCTCCAGGATCAGGGCTTTATAGACCATCGATGTCGTGTGTTCGAGAATATCACCGCTTGCCTTGCCTTCTGCCTCCTTATTTCCAAGTGAAAAAGCATAGTCGACATCCTGCTGGGAATAAGAAGTCTTTTCAAGCATATAATCATGAGCACGATCGAATTGATCGGCGAGTTTTTCCATTCGTTCGCCTTTATATAATTCCGCTTTCTCCCGGCTTGTGAGAGACCGTGATGACATCTTGCTGATACGCTTCAGCCTTTCAAGTTCGAAGCACTTCCTGATCGCAATCTCCGGATTCTTGTAGACCTGGATATAGGCTTCATACTGGCTTGGTGTCATTTTAACACTGATATCTTCCTGCTCTATTTTGGCATTGTATTCAGTTGACTTTACCTTGCCGCGGATATCACCGAGATCGCCGTCCCTGTCCGCACCGTAGTTGCTTTTGGCATATAATCTGTCAACAAAATCCGCGGCATTTTTCAGCAGGGAGATCATATGCATCACGGGAACATGCAGCCGTTTGTCATTACCGAAAACTTTGTACAGCAGTGTATTCAGGTCGTTGATTTCTTCATCCAATTGAGCCCTTGTCAACCGCATTCTCCTGGGACTCTTTATATCACTGATCAGGTTTGTCAGCGGCTGAAATGTGTTTTGGATACCGGCGAGGAGCGCCATCGCTTCAATTGATCCATTGACCGAAGCGAAAAGTTCATTCATATCTCTTTTTCCTGTGATTTGCAGGATCACATCCCTCAGCTTCGTTTGTTCGCTCCGGAGAGCGTTTATATAATCCGGTAATTTTGCCTCGGTGTTAAGGTCTTCCATCGTACCCAGATAACTGTTCATGGTGGCAGTACCGGATTTATCCCCCTCCAGCCGCCGCATATTTTCCGCAACGGCATTTGGTATATCAGCCAGAGAATTAACGGTGTTCTGATCGTTTTGATGTTCCTTGTAATTTCTGTAATCCTGCTTCGTAACGCGCTTATTGCCGTATCCGGCATAAGACTTGTCTTCCTGCGTGGATAATTCTTCCAGACGGTTTTCCACGCCGATCTTCGCGTTGGTATCATGGGCGACACCGGCAAAAACACCGAAATTTGCCAAAGAGCTGACGCTGGGATTTTCCATCTTGAAAATATTGCCCGGCACCGGAAGATGAGCAACATTCTGGACCATATCTTTTACGAATGTTGTGCAGTTGCGGGTAAGGCCGTTGTATCCTCCGTCCGCATAGGTTTCCGAAGCCTTGATAATAGCGTTGATCTGTTTGGTTTTGGCAGGAAATGTGCGGCTCATGTCCCAGGATGCATTCCTTTCATCCATCAACTGTCCCGGAAATCTTCCGCCTCTTGTGCTGCCGAGGGATGTTGTATTCAGATTCGCCCCGGCCTGATAATAACCGTATTTCAGCGCATACCGTTCATAACGTCCTGAGATCTGGCTGTAGCGGCTGTATTCCAATCCAAGGCCGGAGTGCCCCATCTCCAATCCCGACATTGTCTGATCCACCGCTTCTTTCGGCTGAGACACATTCACTGAGATCTTCGGAGGAAGCGGATTTCCCTCTGCATCTTCTGCTTTTCCGGCCGTAACATAGGACCAGACAGTCGGAACCCGGCGGAAATCTGCCATGATGTCATCTTCCTGATTCGGTCCCGGATTTTTTTCAAATTTTGCTCCGTCCCAGCCCGGGATCATGTCATGTGTTCGTGCTTCCTGAGTGATTACCTCATTTTCCGTATCATTACTCTGCGACTGCCGGTATTTTTTTGTAAAATAAGTGCCGCGGAAAAAATTCTGAACAACATTGATGGCTTTTCCCAATGTAGACCCGAAGAATTTGGCTGTACCGGTCAGAAAACGGCGCCAGCCGCTGGTCTTTGCCCGCGCGGGCAGCTTCTGTACGTTGAAGTTCAGACCGCCGATGGTCTTCATCTGATTATTGATCTGATTGATATCTTTATTTTTTTTCGAGCTCTTTTTCTTTTTTTTGGCGCCTTTTTTTACATTTCTCCTCTTGGGTCTTTGGACGATCATGGACATGTTCAGCGGATCATCCTCATCCTCTGCCTTTTCCTTGACCTTTTCCTCCTCCTCAGGATCCTGATAGAAAAGAGGCTTCTGTTCCATCTGGTCATAATAGACATCCTTGACCTGTGGCTCCTCGCCCTCAGGTTCCTGTTCCAGAAGCGCCCCGCCCTCAGGTTCCTGATCATTGATGATATTCAGCGCCTGATCCAATAACTGAGCATTCATCGCCTCATTGCCGGCACCCGGATCCACAAGCGGCATACCCTGCGAAGCCTGATTCCCGATCGGCTGGAGAGAATTATTCTCCGCAACAGATTCCTTTTGAACTGACGGATCTTTCGGCTGCTCTTCCTGCTTTGCTTTTGGAAACATTTCTTTATCCCTTTTTCTGTTTATCGGGGTCCTTATAAAGGGAACCTGATATTATAATAATATCAATTCCTCTGACAGATCAGCCTGATCAAAAAGGAACACTGATCAAACAAACTTTCTTCCCGAACCTCTACGAAGCACATTCTCTCTCCGGCTCTTCTATTGTCAGAATCCTTATATTTCCCGAATGAATAACCGGTTTTGCATGTGTCAGGTTTTTACGTTATAATAATTTTACATTATAATTTCAGTTCCGAAGTAATTAATAAAAATATAATAATTTACCGGGTCTGTTACCGGAGCTCCTGAAATTCGATAAAATCAGTGTACCTGTTCAGAACGCATCACCCGGTTCTGAACAAATACAAATCAGGTAAAAGACAGTAAAAATGAAACTCATAATGATCCGGCAGAAGGTAATTATGAAAAAAGTCTGGAAAAAATATCATTCGGAGATCATTCCAATCGTTATCATGGTCATTGTCGGAAGCTCTATGCATTTTGTCCGCGATCTCGTAAACAATGATGAGGTTATGAAAATTTTGGGTATTGTTTTTCCCGTAAATGAAACGTCCTGGGAACACATGAAGATGATCTGGTATCCATTCCTTGTCACCGGCATCATTTTATCCATAACGAAAAAGAACCCGGGGTACTTTGGCGGATTCGTTCTCAGCGGCATAATTGATATGCTGGCAATAGTCGGAGTGTTCGCAATATACCAGTCATTCACGGTTACCAGCATTCTGATTTTGGATATCTTTTTATTTATCACTTTTATGATTTTTTTCTCCCTGCTGGCTTACCTGTTTGCCCGGCAGAAATGGTGCCAAAAAGCATTGCCCGTTTGGATCATTGCCGCTGTGATTGTCACGGGCGGGATCATCTATCTGCCCTATCATCCCGGTCCCGGATATGTCTTTTTGGATAACGAAGGTTTTTAATAACTTACCCTATTTCAGACAGATTTTTTGAACGAATTCCCGGACAGGATAACAGTCCGGGAATTTGCAGATATTCAAACGGGTATCTGCCCGAAAAACCGTAAATTGCCGGGATCGCGGAACCGGATCATTTTATGTCCCGTTCAGGGAAGTACCTGTTCTGTTATTTTATGGCTATTTTATTTTCTACTTTAAGTAAATGACTCAGAGGGAATGATTCAGCAAAATTTTCAATTCTTCCGAAAATATGTCTGAATGATGAAGTTCCCGGGAAAAAAACAAATAAATTCACAAGTTTATTTTCTGTAGTCACCTTATAATTAATTTACTGAATTAATATGATATAATGTTTTAAAAGGTATTAAAATCAAATAATTGCACCTTATTGTCAAATTAACAAGAATGGAGGCTGTATGACCACAAAGAATCAAACGGCAAAACAGTCAGGGAAGAATACCAACTGGGCAGACAACATTCCGCATTGGGTATGGCTGTTCATATCCCTTGCAGTCGCGCTGGGGCTGTGGACGCTGCTTTCCGTCCTGCCCTCCACTTCCAGAGCGTTTCCGAACGCGATCAAAGTCTTCGGCAGCATCAAGACAATGATCGACCGTGGGAAACTCTTCGGGGACATCGCTTCATCGCTGCGTTCTGTCACGGTCGGCTATATTCTCGGATTTGTCACCGCTATCCCTGTGGCCTTTCTGATGGCATGGTATAAACCGGTCCGCTATGTGATCGAGCCCTGGATCCAGTTTATCCGAAATATTCCGCCTCTTGCCTATGTCCCGCTGATCGTTATCGCTGCCGGCGTTGGTTTCAAACCGCAGGTGATCGTGATCTGGATCGCATGTTTTCTGACGATGTGCATCACGATCTTTCAGGGTGTGATCAACGTTGATGAGACATTGATCAAAGCCGCCCGTGTTTTGGGAGCGAAGGACAGAGATATCTTTGTCCGCGTCATTTTCCCCGCGACCACACCGTTCATTCTCACTGCCGTCCGGCTGGGTGCTTCCGTGGCACTCACCACCCTGATCGCGGCTGAATCCACCGGCGCAACCGCCGGTCTGGGAATGAGGATACGCAGTCTGAACAACAGTTTCGAATCTGCACCAATGCTCCTGTACGTGATACTGATCGGTATCATCGGCATCTGCGTTGAAAAACTTATTAAATATCTGGAAAGGAAGCTGACATCATGGCAGGAGAAACGGGAAATCTGATGAACAATAAAATAGATGAACGCCCTGTACGCGTCAAAATAGACAATGTCATCAAAAAATACAACGGCCGGAATGGGGAAATGGTCGCCCTGAACGGTGTCAGCCTCGACATTCATGACAATGAATTTATCTGCGTCGTCGGTCCCTCCGGCTGCGGGAAATCCACACTGCTGAACATCATCGCGGGACTGCTTGAACCGACAGAAGGGAAAGTTTACTGTGACGGGAAGGAAGTAACCGGGACCGGTACGGAACGCGGTGTTGTCTTCCAGCAGTATGCGCTGTTCCCCTGGCTGACTGTACGAAAGAATGTGATGTTCGCGCTGGAAATGCGGGGTATCAAGGGAAAAGAGGCTAAGGAAAAAGCCATGGAATATCTGGAAATGGTGGACCTTGGGAAATTTGCGGACAGCTACCCCAAGGAGCTTTCCGGCGGTATGAAACAGCGTGTCGCCATTGCCCGCGCCTATGCTGCCGAACCGGATGTTCTGTTGATGGATGAGCCTTTTGGCGCCCTTGACGCGCAAACCAGGACCCAGCTTCAGACTGAATTGCTGGAGACCTGGGAAAAGCATAACAAGACCTGCTTCTTCATCACCCATGACGTGGATGAAGCCATCATTCTGGCGCAGCGGGTGGTCATCATGAGCGCCCGTCCCGGACGGATCAAGGAAATCGTTGACATCAGCATTCCCTATCCGCGCACACAGGAAACCAAAATGACTCAGGAATTCATTGAGATCAAGAATCACATCTGGAGCCAGGTCTATCAGGAATATCTTGAAGTCCGGAAATAATGTGTATCAAAGCGATATATCGCTTATAAAAAACAAAAAGGAGAAAAACACATGAAAAAGTTATTTGTTTTGCTGCTCGGTCTGGTCTTGCTCTTCAGCTTCTGTGCAGTCAGCGCGGAAGACCTGAACATCGCCTATATGCCGAACTACGCAAGCCTCTGGTCCGTTGTCACCGGTGTGAACATGGGCTATTTTGAAGAAGAAGGTCTGAACGTCCATCTGGTAGAATTTGCCGACGGTCCGACCATCATCGCCGCAATGGAATCCGGTTCCATCGATATGGGCTATATCGGCCCCGGCGCCCACAAGCTCTGCATTCAGGGCCGCGCGAAAATTTTCATGCTCAGCCAGATCGGCAACGCCGACCACGTTCTTGCCCGCCACTCCCGCGGTATTGAATCCTATGCCGACCTCAAGGGGAAGAAAATCGGTTATGCCTCCGGTACATCCTCTGAAATGATCCTCCAGTATGCGCTGGAAGAAGCAGGCCTGACCTTCGACGATATCGAAGCCTATGAAATGGAAGTTTCCTCTCTGGTTTCCTCCATGGTTTCTGGCTCCATCGACGCTGCCGCCGCCTGGTCCCCGAACACCGGCACCATCATAGCCACAGATCCGGATGACATCTATTCCCTGTGCTCCAATGTCACCTTCGCAAACCGCAGCGTTTCTCCCGCTTCCTGGATCGTTCTGAGCGGTTATGCTGAAGAACATGCCGACATCGTTCTGCGCTTTGCCCGTGCCCTTTATAAGGCGATGGATTACGGTTCACAGCCTGAAAACTTCGATCAGGTCGCCCAGTGGGTCGCAAACCAGTGCGGTGTTGATCTTGAAATCGCTATCGCCCAGGAAGGCGATGCGGACTGGCCGTCAAGCGATGTGATCGTTGCCGGTGCTCAGGATGGAACCATTGAAGGGTACTACAAAGTCCAGCAGGATGCCTTCATCGCCTCCGGCGCTGTTGAAAGTGAAGTTCCCGTTTCCGATTACGTGATGTTTGACATCATGATCGAAGCCGGTAAATAACATGCTTTAGGTACGGAGGGGAGATCAAACTCTCCTCCGTTTTTTTAACTTTCACAATCTGAATGATTCAGGAGAGGGGGATTCAGAATGCATTCATATTACAAAATTACAGCGCAGGATTTGGGCAAAGGGGCAAAGATCCCGCTTTGTGTTTTGGGAGATTCCGGTGAAGTTTTTTATGAACTGGCGCTCGAAATGATCCGCGAGATCGAAAAAAATAACGAACAGAACAAACAAACCGTGATGATCTGTCCGGTCGGCCCGGTAGGTCAATATCCGATCTTCACCCGATTGGTCAATCAGAGACATCTGAGCCTGAAAAACTGCCGGTTCATCAATATGGATGAACATTTGACCGATGAGGGGCAGTATATTGATGAAGCTTCTCCCCGGTCCTTCCGCGGATTTATGAAGCGGGAAGTATACAGCCGGATCGATGCCGACCTGCTGATGCCGCCTGAACAGCGCATCTTTCCGGATCCCTCCGACCCGGAAGCGATCCAAAAGCTGATTGGATCGCTCGGCGGAGTTGATCTGGTGATCGGCGGGATCGGGATCAACGGCCATGTGGCTTTCAATGAACCGGATCCCTCACTGACTCCGGCGGAATTTGCAGGGCTGCATACAAGGGTATTATCGATCTCACCCGAGACTCGCACATCAAGCGCTATCGGGGACATGGGCGGAAATATTGAGGATTGGCCGAAAAAATGCATCACAGTCGGGATGGCGGAGATCCTCGGCGCACGGAAGATCCGGCTGGGCGTGTTCCGTGACTGGCATCGTGCCGTCATCCGCAGGGCTGCTTACGGAGAGGTAAGCTCCGGATTTCCGGCAACCCTTCTGCAGGATCATCCGGACGTCTGTATTTATGTAAATTCAAATGCCGCAAGGCTGCCATAATGCAGCCTTGCCGGATACTTATTCAGCAGAATTCACAAAAATATCACCCGCGTTGTATTTCACTATCGGCCTGCTCCAGAAATATTGAAGGGCATCTATGTGCTCGCGGGAATAAATACAGTACAGGATCCCGTTCCGGGGCGGCCATTCCAGTGTCATTTTGAATCGGGACCCCTCATCCATTTCTTCCGGAGAAATATAGATATAGCGGCGCCCGGTTTTTCTGTTTTTTGCAGTACCATTAAACACCTTTGTTCCGACGACACCGATTTCCCTGACCTGTTCCCAGGTATAAGACTTCATCGGGATAATAAAGAATTCTCTCCGAATGCCTTCCGCGGAAATGTGCAGAACAGACCCATACAAAACCATAATATAAATAAATACAGCCGCAATGAGCGCAAAAACGATCCCGAGAAGGACGTACCCCAGCTGGAAACTTTTCCATGCCAGGAAACCAAGCACCACACAGCTGAATAAGGCCGCAATAAACTTAAGCGGATCCGCCATGATCCGATGTTCTTCCATCATCCCTCTTACCACTTATCCACGAACAAAGAATTTTTCGATACAGCAGGCAGCGGCTCCGATAGCCCCTGCATATTCACCCATATCGACCGGCACCACGCGCAGCGACGTATAATCCGCCAGGAAAGCATGCTTCATCAGTGTGTCCTGAACAACTTCAGCATTGTGCAGATTGGTAAAAATGGCCCCGCTGAGCAAAATCAAATGAGGATTGATGATGCTTACAATATTTGACAGCGCCACGCCTACATAAAACATCGCCTTGTCCATGATACCGCAGACCATCGGGTCATCCTGGCGCTGTGCCTCCATGACCTGCGTGAAACTCAGATCTTCGGCCGCGGGACAAAGTTCATGAAGGATCGTTTGCTCACCCGAATTCATCCGTTCACGGCACTGATTCAGAATGGAAGTCACACTGGAAAGTGCTTCAAGACTGCCGGCCGGGGCAAAGCTGCTGTCATTCTGTGAATCAGCCTGAAGGATCATTTTACCGATCTCACCGGCTGCATCCTCATCACCTTTAAATACCAGGTTTCCAAGTACAAAAGGACAGGCAATACCAAAGGAGACATAGCATAATGCATAAGTCTGCTCCCCTTCCAGCAGGTTCGGCCAAAAAACACTGATGGCACTGGCACGCGCTTTAACGTTGTTTTCTACACGAACCGGAAGCCCGGTAAAACGGCTGATTTCCTCACCGATCGGCTGACCACACCATGACCGGCGTTCATTCCCGTGATTTTTCAGCTGTCCGAGATGCGCATTGACCACACCGGGAATTGCGATGCCGATTCCCAAAAGGCTTTTCCACAAATCGCCATGTTCCTTTTCAATCAGGCTGAGGATCCCCTGAAGCTGATGAAGCATCACGCTGTAATCATCATTCATAACCTCATAGGTGCCCTGAGCCAGGACATTTCCGCGCATATCGCAAATGGCGAAACGCGTGCTGTCTCTGCCGAGCGTCAGGCCCAATACGGTAAAACAATCCCGCCTGATATCGATCAGCACCGGCTTCCGCCCGATACCGTGAGAAGCTGCCGCATCAGATTCGATCTCCTCAATAAACCCGGCATTTATCAGCTCACCGGTGATGTTTGTGATGGTAGCGGGTGTCAGCCCCAACTGGGCGGCAATTTCCGCACGGGAAATAGGCGCCTGACGATACAGCATGAGCTTGACAGCTTCCATATTCTTTTGCTTGATATCAGCACTGTTGGTTCCGCTTCTTGCCATAATGAAGACACCTCCATTTCCCATTAGATTGTCAATTTAATTAATTATTATACCCAAATTACTAATTATTGTCATATTTTATTATTATCCGGATCGATCCGTCATCCAAAACAGGAATCTTCCGTCTATATTTTCAGCAGATATCAGATTTCTGCAAATCATAACTTATTTATACTCCGGAAAGTATTCCAAACAATAATTTTATTATTTTATTGAATTTATTATCGCTTTATATAAAAATAAATCCGTGATGGCAGTCCACTTGTCCGTCACGGATTTATAATTTCTTACAATTCGCGGACCCGGCAGCAGGTGACGAAATGACCGGGAGATACCTCTTCCTGATGCTGTGCCTGATGGCAGGCATCCTTCACATAAGGGCAGCGTGCTGCAAAGCGGCAGCCCGGCTTCGGATTGATCGGAGAGGTCAGTTCGCCTTTGAGGATCATGCGTTCGGTCTGGTTGTGAATATCCACAGAAGGGATCGCCGAGAGCAGCGCCTGTGTGTATGGATGCAGCGGGTTTTTGAAAAGCTCCCGGCTCGGGCACTTTTCAACGACCTGACCCAGATACATCACGCAGATATCATCACTGATGTGCCGCACAACGCTCATGTCATGGGTGACGAACATGTAGGTCAGGCCTTTTTCCATCTGCAGCTTCTTCAGCAGGTTCAGCACCTGCGCCTGAATGGATACGTCCAGAGCCGAGACCGGTTCATCGCAGACGACAAATTCCGGATCCAGTGCCAGGGCACGGGCGATACCGACACGCTGGCGGCGCCCGCCATCCAGTTCATGAGGGTAAGCACGGCGCAGACGTTCATCGATGCCCACCAGTTCCATCAGCTCATCCGTTTTCTCCTCGATCTCAGACTTTTTGTATTTTTTGGAGACGATCAGCGGCTCCATGATGGTCTGCTCCGCGGTTTTGCGGGGATCGATGGAGGAATAAGGATCCTGGAAAATGATCTGCATCTTTTCGCGGGCTTTTTTCAGCGCATTGCCGGAAAGATGGTTGACCTGTTCACCGTTTAGCTTTACAACACCTTCGGTGGACTCATGCAGATGGATGATCGTGCGTCCCAGTGTGGATTTACCGCAACCGGATTCACCCACGACGCCCAGTGTCTTCCCCTTTTCAATCGTGAAGGTCACGTCATCGACCGCATGCAGCAGGCCGCGGGGAGTCGTGAAGTATTTCTTCAAATGTTCAACTTCAATTACCGGTGTCATTTCTTATTCTCCTTCACAACTGTATCGATGTGACAGCAGGCGCAGTCATGGCCGTCAGCAGTCTTATAGGTCTGGATGGGCCCTTTTTCGCATTCCGCCGAAGCGTATTTACAGCGGGGAGCGAAGGGACAGCCCTTCGGCAGATTGGTCGGATCCGGGGGAAGACCGTCGATCGGGTGCAGCCATTCCTCATCTTCATTCATATCCGGGATCGCACCGAAGAGACCGATGGTATAGGGATGGGTCGGATGATCGAAGATCTGTTCCTTCGTTCCGTATTCCACGATGGTTCCGGCATAGATCACCGCGACTTCATCGCACACCTGAGCCACGACACCCATATCATGAGTGATGAGCAGCATGGCGGTGTTGTACTTTTCCCGAAGTTCTTTGATCAGATCCAGCACCTGGGCCTGAATGGTCACGTCCAGAGCGGTTGTCGGTTCATCTGCCAGCAGCAGGTCCGGGTTGCAGGCCAGCGCTATGGCGATGACCACACGCTGCTTCATACCGCCGGAAAACTGATGCGGGTATTCCATATATCGTTCCGCCGGAATACCGACGATCTCCAGCATTTCTTCCGCACGCTTTCTGGGATTGGTATGGCTGTCATTGTGAAGCCGGACCACTTCGGCGATCTGATCGCCTACCCGCTGGACCGGGTTCAGAGCAGTCATCGGGTCCTGAAAGATCATGGAGATGTTATTGCCGCGGATCTTCCGCATTTCATTCTCGGAGATCTTCAACAGATCCTTTCCGTCCAAAAACACCTCTCCGCCCCGGATCTTACAGCCGACATCCGGAAGAATGCGAAGGATCGATTTGGCGATGGTCGTTTTCCCGGCACCGGTCTCACCGACCAGTCCGAGCGTACGGCCTTTTCCAAGCTTCAGATTCACACCGTTCACCGCGTGAACGATCTGACCGTCTGATTTGTATTCCACTACAAGGTCTTTTACCTCGAGGAACTCCTGATTGTTGCTCATTTTTCTGTTCCTCTCTTTCTCAGTTCTTCAGTTTCGGATCCAGCGCGTCGCGCAGTCCGTCACCCATCATGTTCAGTGCCAGAACCGTCACGGCAATGGCCAGCCCGGGAAAGATCACCAGATGCGGCGCCTGACGGATAAACTGTCGGGACCCGGAAAGCATCGCCCCCCATTCCGGAGCCGGCGGCTGTACGCCGAGTCCGATGAAGGAAAGACCGGATGCAGTCGTAATTGTCTGGGCGACACCCATGGTCGCCTGGACGATCATCGGGCTCATGCAGTTCGGGATCAGGTGATCCATAATGATGCGGAACTTAGAGCAGTTGATGGAGACCGATGCTTCGATATACTCATTCTCACGGACCTTCAGCATCTGGGCACGCAGCATACGTGCCATGCCGGGGATCGTACCAAATGCCAGTGCAATAATGGTATTGATGAAGCCGGGGCCAAGCACCGCGGACATCACGATCATCATCACCATCCCAGGGATCGCCTGGATGACATCAAGGATACGCATGACGATGTTGTCCGTCTTTCCGCCGAAGAACCCGGCAACCGCACCGATCGCCATACCGATCACAGTACCGATCAGGGTTGCAAGAATACCGCAGCTCAGGGAATAACGTGAACCGATCAAAATGCGGCTGAAAATGTCGCGTCCAAGGTCGTCACAGCCGAACCAGTGCTGGGCGGAGGGTTTGGCGAACATGTTCATGATGTCCATCTGCGTATAATCATACGGCGCTATATATGGTGCCAGAATCGCCAGAACAATCTCGACCAGCAGGATGATCAGTCCGATCACAGCCGTTTTATTGCGGCTGAGCTGTTTCATCACGCGCAGAAATTCGCTGTTTTTTCTCGGCTTTTTTCGTGTTTGTACAGATGCTTCGGCCATCATGCTGCAGCCTCCTTCTTGACTTTTTTCCTGTTCTGACCTTCATACTGGGCTTTGATGCGGGGATCAACAGCTGCGTAAAGCAGGTCGACGATCAGCATGCAGAGACTGAAGGTAATAGCGAGGAAAATGGTGCCGCCCTGGACGACCGGATAGTCACGGTTGTTGACAGCGGTGATGATATAGGTTCCCATACCAGGGATGGCAAAGACGGTTTCAATGATCATCATACCGCCCAGCATGTGTCCGAACGTGGAACCGAACATGGTGATGATCGGGATCAGTCCGTTTTTCAGGGCATGCTTCACGATCACATCCCGTTCCGGAACACCTTTGGAGCGGGCGGTGGTGATGTAATCAGAGCGGATCACTTCCAGCATGGAAGAACGGGTCTGCCGGGCACAGGTTGCGAAAGCACCCATCATGGCAGTGGCAGCCGGAAGTATATAACTCTTCAATCCGTCGTTGATCCCCATGGATGGAAGCCAGCCTAAACGGACCGAGAAGAACAGAACGAACATCAATCCCAGCCAGAAGTTCGGGATCGCGACGCCGATCAGGGCAAAGACCATGGATAACGAGTCCTGCCAGCGGTTCTGATGGGTCGCTGCAACGATGCCGAGCGGAATGCCCAGACCGAAAGCGAGAAACAGGGTAACCAGGGTCAGTGTCAGTGTGCGGGGCAGGCGTTCTTTAATGGAGGTCATAATGCTGACGTTTGTCGCCCAGGACGCACCCAGATCATGCCTGATAAAAACATCAACAAGATAATTTCCCAGGCGGACGAGGAAGGGATCATTCAGTCCCAGTTCTTCGGTCTTGGCAGCCAGAGCTTCTTCTGTTGCAGTGCTTCCCAAAATGATTTCAGCCGGATTGCCGGGGCAGAATGTCATCAGGGTGAACACCAGGATCGCTACACCGAGAACGATCGGGATCATCCACAGAATTCGTTTTAGTACATATCTTCCCATAGGTTTGCCTCACAATCATGTGGTAAGAAAAGAGGGGAAGCTTTTGGGAATTCTCAGCTTCCCCTCTATATTATTTACTGCTTATCCGGGAGATTACAGGCCGGTGTAACTGGTGGCAGCAGGAGCGATCGTTCCGGCGATTTCATGGACCTCGTCAGTCACGCCGATTTCAGTGCGCCAGATGCAGTAGTTGTACGGATTATAAAGACCGTAGGCAATGCAGCTTTCCTTCAGATAATTATGGACCTTGTCAACATTTTCTTCAGTATAGCCTTCCGGTGTCCAGGTTTCATAAAGCAGTTCGCCGAGGACATAATCTTTGCGGCTGGTGCCGTCGCCGGTGGAGTATGCGTTGGGATCATAGCGGATCGCCCAGGCATCGGCGAGGTAGGTACCGCCGATGGTGTTGATGAACATGTCATACTTGGTGCCGTCCAGGCGGTTGGCAACAATGTAAGCCATTTCAGCAGCATTGATTTCCACATTGATGCCGGCCTGCATCATGAATGCCTGCAGCACCTGAGCGATACGGGGCATGTCACCATTGCCGGAGCAGAGAATGGAGAGGGTCTGTCCTTTGTAATCGGATTCTGCGACCAGCTGCTTTGCTTTTTCGAGATTATAGGTGTAGTTCTCTTCATTTTCCCACTTCGGGTTATAACCGATCATGATCGGAGAATGGACATCGTAAAGGCGTTCGCCGTTGCCGTAGGCAAGAGCCATGATCATGGCATCATTATCGATGCTGTAGGCAATAGCCTGACGGAGTTTCTGGTCGTTGGCAACCGGGGATGTATCCGCACCGGAGAAGAACAGCTGATAGCCCTGATGGCCTGAAGTCTTTTCGATGGTGAATGCCGGATTGCCTTCATACTGCATACCGGTCGGGATCGGAATACGCATTGCCATATCGACGACGCCGGTTTCGAGAGCGATACCCATCTGGGAAGCTTCAGCGATCTGGACCCAATGGATCTTGGAGACCTTCGGGCTGACGCAGGCGGGCATATCTTCGAGGGCCTGCCAGTAATCATCACGCAGTTCCAGTGTCATTTCAGAGGAAGCGACGAAGTTGGTCACGGCATACGGGCTAGTGGAGATCAGGGAAGAACCGAATTCATCCGCGCTGGCATCAAAAGCTGCTTTGGTAATACCGTAAGTTTCGGTCATGATCTTTTCGAAGGTACCGACGATATTGCTCTTCAGTTTCAGTTCGAAGGTCAGGTCACCGGTCTTTTCAACGCTTTCGATCTTGTTGAAAACCGGTTTCAGTGCGCGGGCGACAGATTCCTGGATGAACCAGACAGCGTCGTCAGCCGTGAAAGGATTGCCGGCTGCATCTTTGATGCCTTCACGGAGTTCAATAGTATAAGTGAAACCATTGTCCTCAGTGCTCCAGGACTTTGCCAGCCAGGGTTCCAGAACCTTGTCACTGTTGAAGACACCGAGAGATTCACAGACTTCAGTAAAGTACGGGGCGTCGCGGTTGACTTCCGGGCGGAAGGGTGTCAGGGAATCGGGAACGATGCCATAAGCGATATCCAGCACACCGTCTTTCGGGGCGGCCAGAACAGTACCGAACAGTGCAAGCACGACGATCGCGGCAAGCAGGATTGAAAACAGTTTTTTCATGATCATTTTCTCCTTCTGTATGATATGAACGTTTGATTTATTCATTGAATTAAATATTACCAGATTTTTTCTGTTTGTCAATAGATTTTTTGAAAACTCAATGACAAAATTATGACAATTTTTTTGATATTCCGACTGAACCGCGGTATCCGTTTTCGCTTCAGAAATACTGTATTTACGCGTAATCCGAGCTTATTTCACTTTCATATTTATATAAACTGAATTCCGGGCTCCGGTTTCTTCCACGGAAATGTAATGAATTTTCCCGATCCGGTATTTTTCTTATTGACAAATCATAACTTTTCTGGTATTTTATTTATCAAATAAATAAACTAATAGACATTATCATTTTTATTTTTGAAAAGGAAAGGAAATATCTGCATGGAACTCTACAAGGACAGCAGCAAACCGGTATCCGAGCGCGTTGAGGATCTTCTCAGCCGCATGACTCTTGAAGAAAAAGCGGCACAGCTCTGCGGCGATCTTCCCGCCGGCTTTATGAAAGACGGAGAAGTATCTCTTGAATTACTCAGGGAAAAATATCCTGACGGGCACGGCCGTTTTACCCAGTATTCAATGGCCGGTATCGTTGACCCGGTCCAGATCGCGGAGATAAGCAACAAGCTGCAGCACTATTTTGTTGAAGAGACCAGGCTCGGGATCCCGGTGGCTCTGCAGGCGGAGAACCTCTGCGGTTATCCCGGTGCGGAAGGCACCCTCTTCCCGGCGCAGATCAACGTCGGCTGCACCTGGGAACCGGAACTGGCGGAAGAAATGGCTGCCGTGATCGGGCAGGAATCCCGCGCGGTCGGCATCAACAGCGCCATGAGTCCCGTAATCGATGTTTCCCGTGATCCCCGCTGGGGCCGCACTTATGAGACCTATGGTGAGGATCCCTACCTCACCAGCCAGATGGGTATTAGCTATATTAAAGGTATGCAGGGTGACAAACTGAACGGTCCGGCCTGCATCGCCAAACATTTTCTCGGTTATGCCGAAAGCCAGGGCGGCCTGAACTGCGCTGTGAGCCGCATCAACGACCGCGAAATGTATGAAACCTTCGCAACTCCCTTTGAAGCGGCAGCCAACGAAGCCGACGTTTCCGGCATGATGGCTAACTACGGGGAAGTGGACGGCATGTGCATCGGTGCAAACAAAAAATATGCCCGTACCCTGCTCCGCGATACCATGAAGTTCCGCGGCATGCTGACCTCCGACGGCGCCGGGATCATGAAGATGTACAACTATTTCCACATCGCCCCCACCTATAAGG
The DNA here is from genome assembly GCA_902774215.1 of uncultured Chloroflexota bacterium. Classification (GTDB taxonomy): domain Bacteria; phylum Chloroflexota; class Anaerolineae; order Anaerolineales; family Anaerolineaceae; genus Flexilinea. The sequence goes on along the minus strand of CACYHU010000014.1, from coordinate 33,622 downwards.
AAGCGGGACTGCTGGCGAAGAAGGGCGGACTGGACACGGAGATCCCGGTGGGCGGTGCCTACCGGCAGCTGCCGGATTATGTCCGCTCGGGTGAACTGGACGAAGCGCTTCTCGATGAATCCGTCCGCCGCATCCTGACCATCAAATTTGAATACGGCCTGTTCGAAAATCCCTATGTGGATGTCGACAAAGTCCGTGAAGCCATGACGAATGAAAAGAAGGCGGCGCTCAGCCGGAAGATCGCAGAAAAATCCATCACCCTCCTGAAAAATGACGGCATCCTGCCGCTGAAGAAAGGCGTGAAGCTGGCCGTGATCGGTCCGCATGCCGACAACATGCGCTACCCCATCAGCGGTTATACCTATCCTGCCTATATTGAAATGATGGTGGCAGGAGCAGCAGATGATGCTTCCGTGACCTTCAACGGGATCGCCGATGAAGCCGCAGCCGCCAAAGATAACAAAGAGAACAAACCGAAGGCCGGTTCCAACATGTTCGCTTCCATGCTGGCCCTCTTCAAGGATGAAGACCGGGCAAAGCTCAGTGATCTACCGACGCTGCTCAAAAAGATGGGCTCCCGCAGCCTGAAAGAAGTCCTTGCAGACCGTTTCGAAGTGAACTATGCACAGGGCTGCGATATTATCGGCGAAAGCACCGACGGATTCGCGGAAGCTGTCAAAGCAGCTGAAGGTTCCGACGTCGTCATCATGGCTATGGGCGGCAACTGCGGCTGGGTCAACGTGACCGGCGGTGAAGGCAAAGACCGCTCCAATCTGACCCTCCCAGGTGTACAGCAGCAGCTTCTGGAAGCGGTCGTTCAAACAGGCAAACCTGTTGTGCTGGTCCTGTACGGTCCGGGCGTCTTTGCGATCCCCTGGGCTGCGGAAAATGTTTCAGCCATGGTCCAGGCATTCATGCCCGGTCCGGAAGCAGGACTGGTAATTACCGACGTTCTTGACGGGACAACCAATCCCGGAGGACATCTGCCCTTCACCGTCCCGCACCACATCGGACAGCTGCCGATCGTCTACAATCACCGCACCGGTTCCGGATATTCCGGCGGCAGCGATGAAACTGCCAGCCTGATCTTCTCCGGTGGTTATGTGGACGATACCAATAAACCGCTCTTCCCCTTCGGGCACGGCCTCAGCTACACCAGTTTTGAAGTCAGTCCGATGAACCTTTCATCCGATACACTGCCTACAGATGGCGGGATCGATGTGTCCTGCACCGTGAAAAACACCGGTGACCGGGAGGGTGACGAAGTTATCCAGCTTTACTACCACTTCTCAAATGCCCATGTGATCCGACCCAACATGCAGCTGATCGCCTTCAAGCGCGTTCATCTGGATGCAGGAGAAAGTAAGACCCTGACATTTCATGTGGAAGCAGCGGGTCTCGGTTATTACAACGAAGATATGGTCTACGGTGTCGAACCCGGCAATGCTGAACTGAAGCTGGGTGTCAGCTCCGCTGATATAATTGATGAAAAGCACATCACGCTCTCAGGAGCTCCTGTTGACCTGATGGGAAAACGCAGCTACACCTGCAAAGCAGAAATTAAATAAACAATCCACAGAAGAGGTAAAAGATATGTTAGTTCCGATGAGATCCATCCTTGAAGCCGCTGACACCTATCATTACGGTCAGGGGGCTTTCAACATGAACAGTTACGGACAGATCGAAGCCGCAGTGCGGATCCACGAACTGCTCCATTCCGGCGCCATCCTGCAGGGTGCCGAAGCATCCAACGCTTATATGGGCGGAGCTCCGGACTTTATGCACGCGGGCATCGAGGAAAAACGCAAGGGAGCCAAAGCGATCGGCGACGCGGTAAAAGCCTGTGCTGAAAACAGCCCGATTCCGGTAGCGCTGCACCTGGACCATGGGAAAACAGTGGAAAGCGTCAAAGCCTGCATCGACGGCGGATATACCTCCGTAATGATCGACGGCAGCAGTCTCCCCTATGAAGAAAACGTGGAACTGACCCGCGAAGTGGTAAAATATGCTCATCCCTACGGTGTTTCCGTTGAAGGTGAGCTCGGTGTTCTTGCGGGTGTGGAAGATCATGTCTTCTCCGCGTCCAGTACCTATACGAACCCGATGCAGGCGGTCGACTTCTTCAAAAAGACCGGCTGCGACGCGCTGGCCATCAGCTACGGGACCTCTCACGGGGCGGCTAAAGGCAGAGATGTGAAGATCCGCCGGGAGATCGCCATCGCCACCAAGGAATGCATGATGCATGAAGGCATCAAAGGTTTCCTTGTCAGCCACGGTTCCTCCACCGTTCCGCAGGAATATGTGGAACAGATCAACGCTCTGGGCGGAAATCTGGAAAACGCCAGCGGGATCGATGTAAACCAGCTGGCCGATGTCTCCCGCGTCGGGATCAACAAGATCAATGTGGATACCGACATCCGCCTCGCCTGCACCCGGAACCTGCTGGTGCTCTTCACCGAACATCCGGAACTGCAGAAGAGCCCTTCCATCGGTCAGATCTGGGAGGATATGCGGGCAAAACCGAAGAATTTCGACCCGCGGAATTATCTGAATAGCATCATGGACACTGTCATCACCGGCGTGATCCCGGATGCAGACGTGAAGCTGGTCGTTGACTGCATGAAAGACGGCGTGATGGAGTCCATCGCTCCGTTACTGGTCCAGTTCGGCAGCTATCGCAAAAGCCACCTGATCAAGCCGTGCACGCTCGAACAAATGGCTGAGCGCTATAAGAAAGGGGAGTTTTAATGAAACATCTTTGCCTGAACCTGAAACGATTTGATGTTCCTGTACGGATGGGCGGCGTGAACCGCCTGGCTGAAGGAAATGTCTGGGCTCAGACCATAGTCTCCAATACAAAAGACGAATTGGAGCAGTACCGCGGCAAAGCCCGTTTCCCGATGTATTTTCCGGAAGCTCATATCATTCCGGCCGCACAGGCTGCGGGAAATGACAGCATGATCGAAGTCGGCTGCCAGAGTGTCTACCGTGCGGATGTTGCTCCGGGCGTTAACTTTGGAGCCTACACCACCAACCGCCCGGCTGCCTCCATGAAGGCATTGGGCGTGACCAGTACGATCATCGGCCACTGTGAAGAACGGGCTGATAAGCTGGGCGTCCTGCAGGAAGCGGGAGTGACTGATACCGCGGCTGTGAACCGTCTGCTGAACAAAGAAATTCAATGCGCCGCCGCTCAGGGAATGACCGTGACCTACTGCATCGGCGAAAAAGCCGAAGAGCGGGATCGCTGGCAGGATGTTCTTTCCGAACAGCTGACCATCGGCCTTGACGGCATCGATACCTCCAAAGTCATCATCGCCTACGAACCAATCTGGGCCATCGGTCCGGGAAAAACGCCCCCGGGAGCCGATGTCATCGCTCCGATCGCTCAATTCATCAAAGAGAAAACAAACGGGATGCCTGTGGTCTACGGCGGCGGGCTGAAAAAGGACAACGCAGCCATGCTGGCATCGATCCCCGAAATCGACGGGGGGCTGATCGCGCTGACCCGCTTCCAGGGTGAGATCGGCTTCTATCCGGAAGAATATCTGGAAATCATCCGTATTTATATGGAGAATCAGTGATCAGTGGCCGGTGGTCAGTGATCAGAAGACTAAAACGAAATACTAAGGAGAAAGTGTCATGAACCTTCAGTTTGAATATGGTCACGGATTTATGTCCGCAAATTTACCCGATACCACCGACGTATTTATTCCGGGAGAAACCGTTCCGGATCCGCAGTGCCTGCCGCAGGACTGGGACAGTCTTTATCAGGCGACACTTGAATCATTACGGAATCCCATCGGGATGGAACCGCTTGCCGAACATGTTAAAGGCAAAAAAAACGTCGTTTTCGTTATTCCGGACATCGTTAAAGGCGGATGCCAGCCAACCAGCCACCGCAAGGTAGCGATCCGCGCCTGTCTGGATGAGCTGTATGCCGCGGGCATCAAAAAGGAAGACATCCTGATGCTCTTCTCCAACGGTCTCCACCCCCGCACCCCGATGAACGAGGCAAAACAGATCCTGGGGGACGAGCTCTTCAATGAATTCTGGTACACCGGACAGATCACCAGCCATGACAGCGAAGATTATGAGCATCTGGTAGATCTGGGGTTCACTCCTCAGGGCGACCATGTGCTCATGAACAAATATGTATTTGACGCTGATGTTGCTATCCTTATCGGCCACACCCAGGGCAATCCCTACGGCGGTTACTCCGGCGGATACAAGCACTGCGCGACCGGCATCAGCCACTGGCGCAGCATTGCCGCCCACCACGTTCCGCAGGTCATGCACCGTCCGGATTTCGTCCCCGTCAGCACCAACAGCCTGATGCGCGACAAATTTGACCAGCAGGGCATGTGGATGGAAGAAAAGATGGGCAAAAAATTCTTCTGCTGCGACGCGGTGCTGGATACCAAATCCCGTCAGATCGAGATCAACTCCGGCTGGGCAAAGGAAATGCAGCCGGTCAGCTGGAAGACCGCGGACAAGCGCACATACGTCCACTGGGCGGAAAAGAAATATGATGTGGTCGTTTTCGGCATGCCCACCAACTTCCACTACGGCGCCGGCATGGGCACCAACCCCATCCAGATGATGCAGGCGCTCTCCGCGCAGGTGATCCGCCACAAGCGCATTCTTTCCGACCACTGTGTTTTCATTGTCTCTTCCATCTGTGACGGCTGGTTCCATGAGGAACGCTGGCCGTACCTTCCTGAACTATACGAAATGTTCCAGCATGATTACATGCAGATCCTGCCGGATATGAATCGCTACGGCGAATATTTCGCGACCAACCAGGAATATATACGCAAGTACCGCTTCGCCAACGCTTTTCACCCGTTCCACGGCTTCAGCATGATGAGCTGCGGACATCTGGCGGAAATGCACACCAGCGCGATCTACATCGTCGGCGCCCGCGAACCGGGCATCGCCCGCGGCATGGGGCTCAAGACCCGCGCCACCTTTGAAGAAGCACTGGAAGACGCGAAACGCAAGTTCGTCGGCAATGATCCGAACATTCTGGCTCTGCCGAAGACCTTCACCACGGCCGCGGTCCATCTGTGCATGAAGGACCCGGAACAGAACAGCCATTACAGGGATAACGCACCGGCCCATCCCTGCGGATGTTAGCTGACAGATACCTGTTCCCGGCTGCAGTCATCTGTCAGCTGGGAACCGCTGACAAAGAGGAGGACTCATGATCATTCTGGTATTCCTGATTTGTCTGGCAGCGAGTACGATCGGCGGCATCTGCGGCATCGGCGGCGGCGTGATCATCAAACCGCTGCTGGACGCCATCGGCATCATGTCCGTTTCGACTGTCTCTTTTCTGTCCGGGCTGACTGTGCTGGCAATGGCCTGCATCAATGTCTGGAAGAACCGCAAAGGCGGCGAACTGGACACGAACCGCAGCATTCCGCTGGGGATCGGCGCGGCCGCGGGCGGTATTGCGGGAAAATATATGTTTTCCGCACTGAAAGCGGCTGTCGGCAATGACCGGGTCGTCGGCGCTGTCCAGTCGATCGTACTTTTTATACTGGTGCTGGGAACGCTCCTCTATGTTATATATAAAGAGCGCATCACGACCCGCAACGTCACCGGCGTGATCGTGCCTGTTCTGATCGGCCTCTTTCTCGGGGTCTGTTCTTCTTTTCTCGGGATCGGAGGCGGTCCGATGAATCTGGCTGTTCTTTATTATTTCTTCTCGATGAACACCAAGCAGGCGGCGGTCAACTCGATACTGATCATTCTGCTCAGCCAGATCGCCAGTCTGCTTATGACGGTCATCACCGGTACTGTTCCGGAGTTTGAATGGGGAAATCTCGCAGCGATGGTCAGTGCAGGCGCTTTGGGCGGTTTCATCTCCGCCCGTCTGCATAAAAAACTGTCATCGGAAGTGACAGACAAGCTGTTTATCGGATTGCTAATAGTGATCCTGGGCATATGTATTTACAATACAGTCAGAATGCTTTCCTGATCGAAAGGGGGAGAAAAGGGAAATGGACAGGAATCTGGTAATCATACACGGAGGCGGGCCGACGGCTGTCATCAACGCCTCTTTATACGGAGCTATCCGGGAAGCGCAGGACAGTCCGGAAGCGAACCGCGTTTACTGCGCCATCGGCGGCACCGGCGGCCTGATGAAGGAGCATCTGCGGGATGTGACGGATCTTTCGGCTGATGAGCTGAAAGGGCTGCTCACCAGCCCGGCATCCGCCATCGGATCTTCCCGGGACGCGCTGGAAACCCCTGAATATGAAATGATGGTCAGCATCCTGAAAAAATACGGGATCCGTTACGTCCTCATGAACGGCGGAAACGGCACCATGGATACCTGCGGAAAGCTGCAGCAGCGCTGCGAAGGTACGGATATCCGCGTGATCGGTATCCCGAAGACGATGGATAATGACCTCGCGATCACAGATCACGCTCCCGGCTTTGCCAGTGCCGCCCGCTATATGGCGGGTTCTGTCGCGGAGCTCTGCTGCGACGTGGACGGTCTGCCTATCCATGTGGTCGTATGTGAAGCACTGGGCAGAAATGCCGGCTGGGTAACTGCCGCATCCGCTCTGGCCTCCGACAGTTACGGTCACGGTCCGGACCTGATCTACCTGCCGGAACGGAATTTTGACGAAGAGGCCTTTCTGCGGGATGTACAGAAGCTGATCGATAAAAAAGGCTGCGGTGTCGTCGTCGCCAGCGAAGGGCTGCATTACAAAGACGGCACTCCGATCGTCGAACCGATCTTCAAATTCGGACGCTCCACCTATTTCGGCGATGTCTCCTCCCATCTGGCCCAGCTCATCACCCGCAAACTTCACTACAAGGCCCGTTCGGAAAAACCGGGGCTGCTGGGCCGTGCCTCTGTCCACTGGCAGAGCAGGATCGACCGGGAAGAAGCGGAAGCATGCGGACGGGAAGCGGCCCGTGCCGCGATCGCGGGTGAGACCGCAAAAATGGTGGCTATCCGCCGGCTCTCAAATGAACCGTATGCCAGTGAGACCTTCCTGGCAGATATCAGAGATGTGATGCTGACCGAACGGAAAATGCCGGATGAATTCATCAACGCCGAAGGGAACGGTGTTACCGAAGCATACAAAGAATGGGTCCGTCCGCTTCTCGGCGATCCGCTGCCGAAGCTGATGAACCTGAGACAATAGGGGTCAGGGATCAGTGGTCAGGGATCAGGTGGATAAGGATGGCGCTTCGCGCCCTGATTTCATGAAATGACTCACTTTAGCAGGGAATAGAGGAATTATGCTGAATATTACGATCAAAGATCAAAAGAATCTTGTTGCACCGGAAGAACTGGCACAGGCCATGAAAAACGCCGGTCCCATCCTCAAACGGGCCCAGGCAGGTGAAGAAAAATACGCGGACAGCCAGGGCTGGCTGGATCTTGACAAATGGGCAGGCGATGATACGCTCAGCCGGATCGAAGCGATCGCAGCGGAGATCCGGGCAGACAGTGATGCCTTTGTCCTCATCGGTGTCGGGGGCAGCAACAATGCCGCCCGCAGCGTCATCAAAGCGCTGGCGGATGACGGCGGCACCGAGATCATTTATGCCGGGAATACCCTTTCCCCGCATGCGCTGAACAAAATGCTGAAGAGCCTCGAAGGGAAAGATTACACCATCGACTGCATCGCCAAAAATTTTGAGACGCTGGAACCCGGTTCTTCCTTCCGCATCCTGCGGGAAGCCATGGCGGAAAAATATTCTCCGGAGGAAGCCGCAGGACGCACGATCTGCACCGGCACCTTCGGATCTTCACTGGAAAAACTCTGTGAAAAGGAAGGCTATACCTTTGTTCCCTTCCCGACAGATATCGGCGGGCGCTACAGCGCTTTCAGCTATGTCGGTCTGCTGCCCATGGCCGTGGCGGGCATCGACATCCGCGCACTGGTCCGGGGCGGCAAAGACATGGCCGCGCTGCTGCATGAAACCGGAGCGGAAGACAACCTCGCCCTGAAGTATGCCGCGCTGCGGAATCTCTACAACCAGAAAGGATATGTCCTTGAAATGATGGCCGCGTTTGAACCGCAGTTCAGCTGGTTCTTCAAATGGTGGGTCCAGCTCTTCGCTGAAAGCGAAGGGAAGGACGGCAAAGGGATCTTCCCGGTCGCGGCAGAGTACTCCGAGGAGCTGCATGCGGTCGGGCAGTACCTGCAGGACGGCGCCCCGCTGATGTTTGAGACTTTCCTGAACGTAAAGGAACAGGACTCCAGCCTGGTGATCCGCAGCGACGGGAAGCAGGACTTTTTCGATTATCTGAACGGCAAGGACTTTTTTGAGATCAACAAAGCCGCCTTCGAAGCCACACTCACTGCTCACAGCCAGAAGATGCCCTGCGTGATCTTTGATCTGGACCGGCTTGACGCATACCATTTCGGCCAGCTGTTTTATTTCTTCCAGTTTGCCTGTTACCTTTCCGGTGAGATCCTCGGCATCAACCCCTTCGATCAGCCGGGCGTGGAAGCATACAAAGGCTGGATGTTCAGGGCACTGGGAAAATAACTTCATTCAAAACTGATATCAGGAGCGCCGGTAAACCGGCGCTTTTTGATATTCCTGATCTCCGCTTCCGTTATCCACATATGTGTATAGTGATTTTTTGAAAGAGGCAATCTGCCGCGAATATATCATTACATTTATTGTCAGCATCTGATCTCTACGACATAATTATCATACATCCTGATAGATTTGACTGATTTTCATCATCAGAATCCAGTGATTTTACATTCACATTAATCACAAAAAAACACTTGACATAATAAAGAACCTGTAGTAAGATACACACGTGTTTACATATTTTGGTTTGTTTCAATACGGACCGAGGTGCCGTACAAACATTAAGGAGAAAAAAATGAAAAGAATCGTTGTCCTGCTGCTCGCAGCTGTAATGCTGCTCTCTGCCGCTGCCGTTATGGCTCAGGAGAAAGAACCTGTAACCATCCGCTTTTACAATTATGCCCTTTCCGAGACAGCCAAGGCTGACTGGTGGAAGAACACTGTGGAAGCCTTTGAAGAAGCCAACCCGTGGGTGACCGTCGAGACCGTGACAGTTGATTACAACAGCATGATCCAGACTTTCACCAATGACCTCGGCTCCGGCATGAGCGTCGATCTGATCTACGGCGAAGTCAGCTGGATCCCCGCTCTTGTCGACGGTGAATTCATTCAGCAGCCGAAAGACGTGATCGACCCTGAATTCTACGAAGGGTATTATGATTATGTCCTCGACCAGATGAATTATGCCGACGGTGTTTATGCGGTCCCGCACTATTACACCAATTCCATCGTATTCATCAACAAAGATCTGGTGGAAGCAGCCGGCATGAGTGCCGATGAATTCCCCACTACACTGGACGAACTCAAGACCTGGATCGAAACGCTGGACACATTCTATAAAGACAGCGGCAAGGTTTCCACCATTTTCGGCCTGACCACCGCGGAAGTTCCCGCCACCGGCGCCAACATCAACGCCATCTACAACGCTTTCGGCGGACAGCTGCTCACCGATGACGGCGAACTGGCAGACCTGAAAGCCGAACCGAATGCCACAGCCATGGCTGAAATGCTGGATTTCTACAAATACCTGATCGGAAACGGCTATACACAGGAAAACCTGAAGCTGAAGGACTACAGAGCTGCCTTCGGTGCCGGCAACGTGATCGCCTATGTTGACTCTTCCTGGGGTTATGCCCAGATCGGTGAAGTTGACGCCAACGCCGCGAACTTTACCGTCACTGCTCCGCTGCCGGTCGTCATGGGTACCAACGGCAAGGGCAATTCTCTGGTCGAATCTCACTGCTTCCTGATCGGTGACGGCCTCAGCGACGGACAGAAAGAAGCTGTCGACCTGTTCATCCGGTACTGCACCAGCACCGAAACACTGGAAGGATATCTGAACAATATCGGTCTTGCTTTCGTTGCCCACAAGGGTATGGAAGACTGCAGGATCTCCCCGATCCTGGAAGGCGCTGCAAAGGGTGTCTCCCATGTACAGAAACAGACCCAGATCGGCCCGATGGTGAGCGTTCAGAAGCAGCTTGCTACGATGGTGCTGGATTATACGATCAACGGTGCCTCAATGGAAGATGCCGTAGACAGCTACATCACCGAAGCTGAATACTTCATCAATCAGTAATTCCATCATATTTTGCAGAGGGGGAGACTTACAGGTCTTCCCCTTTTTCATTGAATCAAGGAGAAGTGAAGCATGCATTCATCACCAGCACCCCGCCGTTCATGGCTGAATTTTCGCTCGCGGAAACAGCAGGACAGGTTATTCTGTTTCTGTCTGCTCCTTCCCGCCATTATCCTGTGTGTGGCTTTTATCCTGATCCCGATCGTAGATTCGGTTGCGATGAGCTTCACCGATTATAAAATCGCAAATCTCACCAAAAACAGGCCCGGGGTATGGAATGATTTCGCCAATTACACCCGTCTGTGGAAAGCGGGAAAGCTGCAGTCGGCCATCAGCATCACGGGCACATTTGTGGCATGGACAGTCGGCCTGACCTTTGTTGTCAGCATGGCGCTTGCCCTCATCCTGAATTCCGAACCGGTCGGGGCACGCTTCCTGCGCAGCATCATGATGATCCCCTGGGTGATCCCCACCGTGATCGCAGGTCTGCTCTGGGCATGGATCTACGCGAACCCGTACGGGCTGCTGCAGTATCTGGTGAATGTTTTTTCCAAAGGGGAGATCACGGATTTCGGCATTCTGAACAGCAAAAACACCGCGCTGTGGGGCGTGATCATCGCGGGTCTCTGGAAACAGGTGCCGCTGATGACGCTGCTGCTGCTCGCGGGAATGCAGAACGTTCCCGACGACATCATGGAGGCAGCGAAGATCGACGGCGCGGGATATTTCACACGGCTGATCCATATCATGATCCCTTATATGCGCAGCGTGATCGCGGTTTCCGTCTCCATGTGCATCATTGAGAATTTCAAACAGTATCCCCTGTTTGCGACGCTCACCAACGGCGGACCGGTGGGAGCCACCACGACCCTGGCAGTGCTTTCATACAATGAAGCTTTTGTCAATAACAACTACGGATCCGGCGCGGCAGTGACAACCGTATGGCTGCTGGTCATGATCGTTGTCGTTCTGGTTTTCAACCTGATCTTCAGGCGCGGAAATGATTAGCCGGAAAGGAACAGCCATGAATAACAGAAGTTTCCTCAGGATAAGCAGTTCGCTCTTCAAGTATCTTGCGTTAGCTGTGATATTTTTGTTCCTTTTATTCCCGGTTTACTGGATGCTGGTGACATCCCTCAAAACCAATGTGGAATCCTACCGCATCGTCCCCTCCCTGTGGCCGGAAAATATATCTTTTGACGGCTTCAACACACTGTTCCGTGACGGGAAATTCCTTGTCTACTATAAAAACAACCTGATCGTTTCAGCCATCGCGGCGGTCATCATCTGCATAATCTCGATCCTCGCCGGATACGCTCTCAGCCGGTTCCATTTCAAATGGAACGTGATACTGCTGGCGACATTTTCCTTCTCACAGATGATGCCGGTCATCAGCCGTCTGATCTCGCTTTACAGCATTATGCGGCGGCTCGGGCTGACAGACAGCCATCTCGGCCTTGTGCTGGCCATCAGCGCAACGCAGGTGCCTTTTTCCGTCTCGCTGATGGCATCCTTTTTCGACGCGATCCCGCGTGACCTGGAGGAAGCCGCCTGGGTGGACGGCTGCGGCAGGCTGAAGACGCTGCTGCGCATCATCATGCCGCTGGTGGTACCGGGCATCCTGGCTGTCGGGATCTACAGCTTCCTGATGACGTGGGATGATTACCTCCATGCCATCACACTGGTCCGCTCTCCGCAGCTTTGGACGCTGTCCCAGGGGCTCAAGCTCACCTATCTGGGTGAGGTAAGCGACTGGCAGCTCATCAATTCCGCGTCCATTCTCGGCGCTGTGCCCATGATCATCCTGTTCTTCTTCTTCCAGAAATATATGATCAAGGGTCTTGTCGCGGGTGCGGTAAAAGGCTGATCCCAAACCGTTACTTCCCGTAAAACAAAAGGTGCGGCTCCATATTCGGAAGCCGCACCTTTTTGTTTTACGAATGTTATATTACTCGGGATCCTGCTGTCTGGTGGTTTCCCGCAGGACCATCCTGGTGACCAGGTGCTTCTCCACGGGGGTCTCCCCGCTGACCATCATCTCGATCAGCTCCAGAGCCGCGGAGGCAATGCCTTTCTGATCCATCGCGATGGTTGAAAGTGCCGGCCGGACCACCTTGCTGCTGTCGGAGTCATCAAATCCGATAACAGAGACCTCATCAGGGACTTTTTTCCCACAGGCCAGGACAGCGTTCAGTACGGTACAGGCCAGTCTGTCGTTCCGGCATACAAAACCGTCCGCGGGCACATCGCTTTGGATCCGCCTGCAGACCGCACTGAACAGCTCATCGTAATCCCTGCAGCCGCTGATGAAGGAATGCTCGGTCAGCTGTATGCCGAGCGTTTCCATCTGGTTGCAGAATCCGCGGAAGCGCAGATCCTGCCGGTTGGAGAAATGCAGATTGCGGCTGACACGGTCCACATGGACGAGGTTCCTGCATCCGCTTTCATACAGCAGCCGGACAGCGCTCATGATCCCGGATTCGATCCCGGTATAGATCCGCGCCACCCGCCCGTGCACCGAAGCGTAGTCCCGGGTCATCAGGAGAACCACGGGCAGGCTGTTGTCCACCAGCTCCTGAATATAGTTTTCCGCCAGGCTGGCGGAGGAAATGATCACCGCGTCCACCTGTCTTGAAAGGATACGGGTGATGAAGTCCCTGTTGTTTTTTGCGCTCATCAGAGAAACAAGGTAGCCCCTGTCATAGGCGACGCTGTCCAGTTCCTGCAGAAGACGCCCGAAATAGTCATTGGCGACATTATCGGCGATGAAGAGGATGTGGCTGTTCCCTTTTCCCTTCAGCGCGCGGGCAATCGAGTTGGGACGGTAATGGAGTTTCTCCACTGCCTCAAGGACTCTTTTCTTCTTGTCCGCGGAAACATAGCGGTTCGCGTTGAGAACGTAGGAGACGATCGTTTCGGATACGCCTGCCAGCTCTGCGACATCTTTTCGGGTGGGGACTGTATTTTTACCTGTCATTCGCCATTCCCTCAAATTGTTTATATGTGTATATCCTATCACAGAAATGTATTTCAGTCAATAAGAATTATGTCATTAACATTCAAATTTAAGGCGAATTACTCATAAGTTATACGCTTATCTCTTGACACAAACCCGTTGGTTATGCTATACTTCAATTACTACATACGTGTAAACATTTATGCGGTCAAAGGAGCTTGCCGATCATTATGTTGTCAACAAACATCGAACAGTTACAGCGTGCCCGCCGGGAAGGATACGCCATTCCGGCGATCAATACCCAGGGCGGGAATTATGATATCATCATGGCCATCTGCAAAGCAGCAGAAGAAATGAGGTCCCCGGTCATCCTCGCCCATTATGTCGCTACCGGCGCATACAGCGGGCATGACTGGTTCGTACAGGTCGCGAAATGGTGCGCGGGAAAGGTTTCCGTCCCTGTTTCCATCCATCTGGATCACGGCAGTGATTTTGAGATCTGCATGGAAGCGCTCCGGCTGGGATTTACTTCGCTCATGATCGACGGCTCCACACTTCCGGTCCGTGAAAACGCCGCGCTGACACAGAGCATCGTGAATGTCGCGCGCTGCTTCCGTGTGCCCGTTGAGGCGGAGATCGGGGAACTGCAGCGGCTGGACAATACAGGCGCTGTTCTGGAAAACAAAAACGTTGCCGACCCGGAACAGGTGAAGGAATTTCTCTCCCTGTGTTCGCCGGATACGCTGGCGATCGGTATCGGAAATGCCCACGGATTCTACAGAGGAAAACCCGATATCCGGCTTGACGTGCTGGAAGCGGTCCGCGGTTTCTGCGACCTGCCGCTGGTGCTCCACGGATGCACCGGCATGGACGAGAGCATCATCCGGAAGGCTGTGAAAGAGCTTGGGATCGCCAAGATCAATTTCGGCACGGAGATCCGCTGGAAATATATCGAACATCTGGAGGAAGGCCTGAAACTCGACCATCAGGGCCACAGCTGGAAGGTGAGCCAGTTCGCGTGCAATGCGCTGGCCGAAGATGTCAAACACATCATCGAGCTGTCCGGTTCCGAAAACAAGGCATAAGCAGGGAAGGAAAAATAAAATGGCTGAAAAACTGAATGTCGGTCTGATCGTTACTTTATCCGGACGCTGGCCCAGGGAGCTGCCGGTCCGGCGTCATAAGGAATATACCGCCTGGGCAAGGGAGAACCTGTCCGATATGAACCTGGTCATGCCTGAACAGGTCCTCACCACACCGCAGGAGGTGGATCAGGCAATTTCCGATATGCGCCGGGAACAGGTGGACGCGGTCGTGATGGTTTACGGCGCGTTTACCGGCGACGATATCGCCGCCTCCATCGTACAGAAAATGAACGTCCCGCTGATTTTGTGGGCGCCCTACGAACTGCCCTATGAACGGGAGGAAAGACTGTGGGCGAACGCTTTGTGCGCGATGACCATGAACGCCGCGGCGCTGGGCAGGCTGGGCTATCCCTGTCATACGGTCTACGGCAGCAAAGAGGATGAACGGGCCGCGAAGAAAGTCATCAGCCTGCTGAAAGGATACGCTGTCAAAAAGGCAATGAGCCGGATGACACTCGGCCTGTTCGGGTACCGCCCGACAAACTACTATGTGAGCACATTCGACGAAACCGTCATCCGCCGCACCTTCGGGATCACCATGAACGCGACGGAACTGAAAACGGTCTTCGACGATATGGCCGCACTGCCCGAAGAGGAAGTGAAGGCGGATATGGAAAAGGTTTCCGCCGCGTGGGATATCTCCCGGCTGCCGGAAGGGCACCTTGAAAACCACAGCAGGCTGTACCTGGCCCTCAAGAACCGGGTAAAGACAGACGGCTATGATTTCGGGATCATCAAATGCTGGCCGGAAATGGGTGCCGCCCATACACAGCCCTGCGCCGTACTGGGCCGGCTGCTGGACGACGGCCTTTCCATCGGCTGCGAAGGGGATGTTGACGCGGGGATCACGCAGGTGCTGGAGATGCTGCTTTCCGAAAACAACGCCCCGTTCATCACCGATATGATCGACATCAATGAAGATGAAAACACGATGACGTTCTGGCATTGCGGCAATGCCGCTCCCTCGCTACATAATCCCAAATATCATCCCGAACTGTGCAATCATCCGCTGGTCGGGCAGGGATCCGCCTTCTGGACGGCGCTGAAACCCGGATGCGTGACGATCGCCCGTCTGCACAATTATCACGGGCAGTACAAGCTGGTGCTCATGAAAGGCGAAGCCCTGGACCGGGACCGCGTCACCAGAGGGTGCATGACCCGGGTAAAGATGACCGCGCCCGTGCGCCGCACCACGGAAAGGCTGATCGAGGAAGAAATCCCCCACCACTATGTACTGGTCTGGGACGATATTTACGACGCGATGAAACAGACGGCCGCCCTGCTGAACATCCCCGTGATCGAACTGTAAGGATCCTGCCATGCCGAAAATGCTGATC
This sequence comes from uncultured Chloroflexota bacterium, assembly GCA_902774215.1. Taxonomy (GTDB): domain Bacteria; phylum Chloroflexota; class Anaerolineae; order Anaerolineales; family Anaerolineaceae; genus Flexilinea. Next base: position 18,025 of record CACYHU010000014.1, on the reverse strand, counting down.
GTCCACGGAGGCGCCCCGACAGCCGTCATCAACGCCTCCCTTTACGGAGCTGTCAAAGAAGCAAAACGCAGCGGAAAAACGGACGGCATTCTGGGGGCGGTGCACGGAACTGCCGGAATTCTGAACGAACAATTCACGGATCTTGGCGCACTCAGTGATGAGGTGATGGAAAAACTGCGTTTTTCTCCGGCTTCCGCCATCGGGACCTCCCGCACGCCTCTGGAAGACCGGGACTATGAAAAAATGGCCGCAGTGCTGAAAAGGAACGGCATCGCTTATGTGCTTTTCACCGGCGGGAACGGTTCGATGGATACCTGCAGAAAGCTGAGCAGTGTCTGTACGGATCAGGACCTGATCGTTGGCGGTATTCCGAAAACCATTGACAACGATCTGGATCTCACGGACCATGCCCCGGGATACGGCAGCGCGGCTCTGTTTGCCGCCCGGTCCATGGAAGAAATCGCGATGGATGTCCGTTCCCTACCGATCCATGTGTGTATTGTGGAATATATGGGACGGAACTCCGGCTGGATCACGGCAGCCTCGGCCCTTGCGCGGAAGCAGTCAGGCGATGCCCCGCATATTGTCCTGATCCCGGAAGTGCCCTTTGAAGAGGAGAAGTTCCTCAGGGAAGTCAGACGGGTATGGGAGCAGGGACACGGCGTTATGATCGCGGTCAGCGAAGGGATCCGCTATGCCGATGGCACACCGGTCGCTCCGCCCGTGTTTCAATCGGGCAGGGCTGTCTATTTCGGCGCGGTCTCCCAGTATCTCAGCAGACTGGTGATCGAAAAACTCGGGATCAAGGCAAGGTTTGAGACCCCGGGCATCCTTGGCCGCAGCTGTGCGGAATTGACTTCCGCCGTGGACCGGGATGAGGCGGTACAGATGGGCGCTTTGGCTGCCCGCACCGTACTCTCCGGGAAAAGCGGCTTCATGGCCGGCCTGAGACGCATTTCAGATGATCCCTACCGGTGCGAAGAGATCCTGATCCCGGTTGAGGAGCTGGTGCTGCACGAGCGCCTCTTCCCGAAAGAATTCATTGCCGAAAACGGACTTGACGTGAATGATGCGTTTCTGCGCTGGTGCCGTCCCCTGCTGGGTCAGGACATGCGTGATTTCGTCCGGCTGATATAGGATCAGCCGGATTTCTCATTTATGCGCCATCATGGTCGGGTAACGCTCCGATGCTCCCGCGCCATGTCCCCCGGTAGACGGTTCCGCGTGCCGAAAAGTGCACGTGACGATCAAAAGCACCCCGTGCAAGCGTAATGCGTCGCCTACGCGGGGGTGAAGCCATGACATCATCGAGATTTCTCAAATAGTCATTAAAGGATATCACCGAATAAATATCCCAAAAATTTTGAGATATTGTATTATTGTGACAATAATAATTTTTCAAATTTCTTCGATTCCCATATTTCTTAAATATTGATAAGTTCCGTCATAATACTCCGGTAAACGAGTGGAATCTTCCCAAAATCCGTTGGCTGTTTTATTCGGGTTTCCTGTAGGAACGCAAATCACCATACCAGCTCTGGCACGGGTGAGTAAAACCCGATAAGCATTCAGCATATATTTGATCAAGTCCTGCTTACTCTCACTGTTTGCAATTTGTTCGACCCACCTTGTCTGTCCATTAAATCGATAAAAATGCCAATCCCCGTTTTCATATCTCATATCAGCATCCCACAGCAAACAGGTATAATCAAGCTCTAAACCCTGAACCTGAATTTCAGTCGCGGCATCTTCCAGATAATTCGAAGATCTGGTATCAGTTTTGTCCTCCAAGAACCAGTGAATAGCATTCTCCTCATCTGATGGCAATATATGTACTGCTAAAGGCTTATATCTTGCGGATTCTTTCGTCACCAAAACCCCGGTTCGCTCAGTTCCTCGAGCTTTTTCTCGAATCCATTTTCTCGCCTTGTCCATATCTCTGGTCAAAACGATCGGATATTTGTCTTTTATCTCAGCATATAGATTTCTTGCATTTTTATCGAAGCTCAGTAAAGCATGAACGAAAGCAGACAATTTCTCTGCCCTGTAGGATCGTAAGGAAACGCTTAAATGAAGATCTTTTGAATAAATTACATGGCGATTGTTCCGTAAAAGTTCATTCACTCTGCCTTCGGCATATTCCGAATCAGTTAAATTTGGTGAGATATAAACATCCCAATGCGGAAATTGTTCATTCAATGCTTTAATCCATTCCGTTATACCCGCTTCTCCGGTATTGATCTCCTGTCCGCCACCGACAAGACAAACAATAGTCGCCCAGTCTCTCCGCTGATCAAGTGACCAGATCAAAAATGCCGCTTCAGAAACGGGAAAGTTTGGTACTTTCAGCTTATTGCCATATGTACCGCCCCTTTTCAGATATTCTGCAAGTTTTCTGTGAGTCCAGGATCGTTGTGCCTCATCAAAAATGGCTACATGTTCCACTTCACCGTATCCCGAATCTGCCATTTCTACTGCTTTTTTCGGATCAATTTCAAGAACTCCGTTTTCAACAGGGTTTTTTATCTTCTTCAGCATATTATCACGATATCTGTGAATCATCTGAATCGATTTTTCAACCTCTCGTTTTGAATCGGTTTTTTTCTTCTTGATATTTCTCTCCTTGCACTTCTGATAATTATCCCGTGCAAGCGCTTCCGTTAAAACCGCAACAAGAGGACCGTTCCCGGAAAGATAAACAGCACCTTCATCCTTCACCGGTTCACTTTGTCCCTGATAAGTCTGTTTTATAGCCACATCGAGACCAACCAATGTTTTCCCGGCCCCCGGCACACCCGTTACAAAACAGATACTTTTTTTACGCTGTACTTTGCTTTTCTTTATCACATCAAGAATATATGCAATTGTTCGATCTGTATAAACCTTGTCTGCCTCATGTCTCGTAATATCTTCTACGGAATGATTTTCATATAATGATCTTGCAGCTTCAATTATTGTTGGAGTCGGGGCATAAGGACTGATGATCCAATTTCTATCGATAGGCTGTTCATCGGGAAATTTCATCAGTACATCTGCGAGCAATTGATAAATACCTTGTTTTCCTGTGACTAACGGATTGATAACTGTATCTGCATATATAGAATTTTGAACTTCTGTAGATCTGCTTCCGTAATTTGTCGCAACAAGAATAGGAACGATTACTCTGTTCTGACTGAATTTGTGAAAATAATTCAGATCCAGTGCATAGTCCAGAACCTGATCGATATCCATTTCCAGTATATGGCTCTCGCCAACCTTGAATTCAATACAGAAGATGATGCCTTTGTACAGCAATACGACGTCGATCCGCTTGCTCAAGCGTGGAATATCATATTCGAATATGATCTCTCCGGTCTTGTTCTCAAAGCGGGATAATGTATTCCTCATTATGGAAATCTCACCCTTCCACGCTTCAATCGTAGTCGTCTGAGCATTTCCATGATACCTGCTGCAAAGCTTTCCAAGGACAGCGGCATCCGTTTCACTAAGAAACCCCGCAAAACTGCTGTTATACAAACATCGATTATTCATTGGTAAAACTTACTCTTTTCAGAATCAGGTCCTTTACAGGATACCTCGAAAATATCACCAGCTTCTAAGGATTTATGTTCTTACCTCTTTATCGATTTCAAAATCCTAAAGCAGTGTTTCAGTGAAATTATGTACATAAATACATTATATCAGTAATAAAGTCCACCAAATAATCAACAAAGTAAAAACCAGCTTTATCTGGTTTAAGAGTATATTTTTTAAATAATAATATATCCTGTAAGACGAATTTCAGTGTAAAGGAGACTTCCATGAAATCCTCGTGGAAGTCTCGAGATCACTCTTGAGTATGGTCCTTCTCTACACCTTTTTCAATCCGTCTGCTGTTTGACGATTACGTTTAATTACCCTTCTTCCCACGTTTTTCATAATCCTCTTCGATGCGCTTCTTCCAATCTGCGCTGATCGGAGCGGCACAGCAGCGCATATCGCTGACGGCATCCGCGAGGACTTCGTAATTCAGCTTGGTCCCCTCGTGGTCACTGAGGTAATTCGTAGCCCGATCTTCGGAGATCCCGAAAAGGCCGGCTGTTTTGATCGCGTCAATATTGGCGCCCAGGAACAGGAATTCCCAGCCGTATTTTTCCTTCTGGCGTTCAACCATCTGTTTCACACGATCATAAGAATACTGATGGCTGGCATTTTCCATACCGTCTGTCGTGATCACGAAGATCGTCTTCTCCGGACGGTCCGCTTCCCGGGCATACTTGTGGACATTCCCAATGTGATGGATCGCACCGCCAACGGCATCAAGCAACGCCGTGCAGCCGCGGACATAATAATCCTTTTCTGTTATTTCCGACACCTTATCCAGCGGGACACGATCGTGAAGCACCTCGATGTTGTGATCAAACAGGACGGTGGATACTAGGACTTCCCATTCCGTTTCCCGCTGCTTTTTCAGCATCCCGTTATATCCGCCGATCGTATCGTTCTCCAGCCCGCTCATGGAACCGCTCCGGTCCAAGATCATAACAAGTTCGGTCAAATTCTTTTTCATCGCGTTTTTCCTCCCGTTTTTTATTGATATTTATAGTATAGGAAAAATAAACGCTCTGTGGTCGCCTGCCGGACGACATTTTTGATAATTATGAATGAGCTGTTATTTAACCGGTACGCCCGCTGACATTTTCAAAAGGATGCAGCATAATATGCTTTTCATCTGAAAATGATAAGGAAAATCCGGATAAGTAAAACTTTCCATCATCGCAGAGCGAATCAAACCGATCTCATGCTTCGCTTCAGCACAGGAGCTCCGCCGCTGCCACAAAACCGGGCATTTGTCAACCGCCAATATTGGCGGTTTTCTTTTGTGAAAAAAAATGCTGCAGACTGAAAACAGCTGAAAACGAAAGAAGGAGGCGGCAGCTGAAATGAACAAATCGGGAATCGATTTCATGAAAACAGATGCACTGCAGGATCTGTATTCCGGCTGTGTTAATCCGCCGGATCGGGATATCCTGTCAGATATGCCGCTTTCCTCCGATATGGTGGATCCTTTCGCCTCGGAAGAGGCCGAACCCATTTTGGGCATGAACCTGACCTGCGCCTCCCTCACCGGATGGATCGCGGAGGCAAAGAAGGAAAAATGCTTCAGAATGAAGCGGAAAATATGAAGAATGAAAACATTCTGCCCGCGGCTGACATTTGCCGGCAGCCGGCTGTCGGTTCCCGGCTGCCAGTTCCCGGTTGTCGGCTGCAGGGTCGATGCCGGGTGGCACAGGCTTTCTTATTGCCGGGACGTACACAACTGTCCCTGACGGGACAGCCTGCATACGTCCCGCAGACCCTCGCGGGTCAGTGACGGTTCCGAATTTCGCATTCCGAATTGGCTCACGCCCGGTCGGGCAGATGACGTTTATTCCGCGTCCCTGCGAAGCACTTCCTCCCGATTGCTTTTCAAAATTATAATGACGATCTGTGCTGTTATCCGGCAATTTCGCTGCCCATTTTATTGACATTTTCCCTGTCGGAAACTATAATTAGTCATAACAATTTTAAAATTCTTTCTGAACAGGAGGAAAAGGAATGTTTGATTATACAGGTAAAGTCGTAGCCATCACCGGTGCTTCCAGCGGTTTGGGGAAGCAGATGGCGGAAGGCTATGCTGAACAGCATGCAAATCTGGTATTGCTGGCAAGAAGAGTTGAAAGACTTGAAGCCAGTGCAAAAGAATGGGCTGAAAAGTACGGCGTTGATGTGCTTCCGATCGCCTGCGACGTCACAAGCGCGGAATCGATTGCCAATGCGGTCCAGGCTGTCAAAGATCACTTCGGTCATTGTGAAGTGATCGTCAACGATGCCGGCGGTGAAAAGGGAACAGGCACACCGTTGGTTGATTACAAGCGGGAAGACTGGGATTTCACCCTGAACCTTGACCTGACCTCTGTCTTCGCTGTCACCCAGGCTTTCGTCAACTTCATGAAGGAAGCCATGGCAGAAGGCAAACAGACCTACGGCCGTGTCATCAACATCGCTTCCATTTACGGTCTGGTCGGCAACACCGCCATCCCGACAATTGCCTACCACACCACCAAGGGTGCCGTTGTCAACTTCTCAAGAGGCGCCGCGGCTGAACTGGCTACCTCCAACATCACCGTGAACACCATCTGCCCGGGTTACTTCTACACCGAACTGACGACCCAGACACTGGATTCCGAATACTTCCAGGCATTCGCCAACCAGTCCGTACCGATGAAGCGCTATGGCCAGCCCGGTGAACTGAATTCTGCCGCGATCTTCCTTGGCGCTGAAGAATCCAGCTATGTGACCGGCCAGGCGATTGCCGTCGACGGCGGATACACCTGTGTCTGATCCCGATCCTGCATTTTTCACCACAGGGATGAACGGTCAGCGATCCGGCTGACCGAAGCATTCCCGAATATTCATAATAAACAGAGGGTGTCTCATTTTATTCTGAGGCACCCTCTTTACTTAGGGAAACGCTGATTATTGACTGTCTCGTATAAAATGAGTCGGTGCAGCCTGTTCTGTTGACTCAAAATGAGTCAACGAAAACAGGTAACTTCGACTCAAACCGAGTAAATCAGCGCTTCCTCAGGAAAACGAAAATCTGACACATGAAGACCTCCGTATGCCCCGAATTCCCGGTTCGACCCGCAAATGTGAATGCGATGATGAACCTCTTATAAACCGCTGAATAACATCACGCGGAAGAACATTTGTCGAAACCGGAGGTGTCGGAGGCGCGGGAAGATTCTTCCGACGCCGGCTGACTCCCGCTCCGCGCCTGCTGCGCAGCAGCATAAACGCCGGAGGGCATGTCATCCGTGCTGTGTCACCAGGTCCTGAACGAATACAAATATATATAATAATATAAGGTACTTACAGAATATTTTTGAACTCAGACAGTAAATTTGGAAGGATATTGCCATGTCGATGACGCAGATACTGCAGCAGATACTGATCATCTTTTGTTATGTGACCGTCGGTTTTGCTTCGGGGAAGCTTGGGATCATTAATTCAGAACAGAGGATGTTTCTGTCAAAACTATGCTCATCCCTGCTTCTGCCGTTCACGGTTTTATCCGCGGCAGGCATGTCCGTGGGACCTGCGGAATTCATGAACCTGGGCATCGCCCTGGTACTGGACTTTCTCGTGCTCGGCGGGACGATGGGGATCAGCCTGCTGTATTTCAAATTAACGCACAAGGACGAAAAACTCCGTACCGCGCTCACCGGCCTGATAACCTTCCCGAACTGCACCTTTCTGGGGCTTCCGCTTTGCATGGCGCTTTTCGGCCAGATCGCTGTACTGTATAATTGCGCGGCGCTTATCGCTTTTAATGTGTTGTTCTTTACAGTCCAGCTTCCCCTCTTTACGGGTGGCAGGTTCACCCTGAAGTCGATCCTGACCCCTCCGACAATTGCCACGGCCGCGCTGCTTGTGATGCTGGGAACAGGTCTTCACTGGCCTGCCCCGCTGCAGACAGTGATCAGCAGCATCGGGAGCATGATCACACCGCTCTCCCTCATCATTATCGGCGTGATGCTTTCGGAAAATGACCTGGCGGCGATCTTCCGGGAGAAACAGATATATCCGGTCGTGCTTATCCGGAACTTCCTGATCCCGGTCATTACGATCCTCCTGCTTACCCTTTTCCCGCTTGACCCGATGGCGAAGCTCTGCTGCCTGGTCTACATTGCCTGCCCCTGTGCCACGCTCACGACGATCTATTCCATTCAGACAGATACGAAGCCGGAACTGTGCGCCAGATCCGTTCTGCTTTCCACGATCCTCTTTTCCGTCAGCCTGCCTGCCACAGTCGCGCTGGCACAATGTTTTCCGTCCTTCCGTTAGCCATGTAAATCAGGATTTGTGAGGAATTCATATATCCCGGCCGCATTCCGGGACGGATTTACATATTGAAATCAAAAGACTGAAATGGTATAATGAAATAAAGGAAAATGATAATGGGCAAACCTGATGCTGTAACCAAGGAATATGTTTCACGAAGCGATATCTTTGCTGATGTCTTTAACTATTATTTATATGGCGGCAGACAGGTTATTGATCCGTCACACCTGAAAGAAAGAGATATTACTGAAATTGCTTTGCCTTTTGGGAATAATTCCGACGGGGCTGTTCAAAAATACCGTGACGTTCTGAAAATACTTCAGGTCATGGAAGATGAGAATGCTGTCTACGTCTTACTGGGCACCGAACTTCAGATGAATATCCATTACGCAATGCCGGTGAAAAATATGCTGTATGATGCTGTCAATTATGCGGAACAGATCAGCGCCGCAGTCAGGGATCACCGGAAGAAAAAAGGGAAGGATATAACGAGTGATGAATATCTTTCTGGTTTTTCCAGGAGGGATAAACTTCTGCCGGTGATTACACTGACCGTTTATTTCGGCAGCAAAAAATGGGATGGACCGAAGCGTCTGCATGAAATGTTCGGCAGAGTAGATCAATCTCTGCTGAATTTTATCCCGGATTATAAAATCAACCTGATCACCCCTGCGGGCCTTTCGGAAGAAGACCTGGAAAAGTTCCACACGGAATTTCGGATGGTAATGAAGTTTATCAAGTATTCCTCTGACAAAGACACCCTTATGAAGATGCTGGACAGCGATGAAGGCTTTAAAACTGTCAGCCGGGATACCGCGAATCTGATCAACATCGTAACTAATGCCGGTATTGAAATCAGCGAGAATAAGGAGGTTATCGATATGTGCAAAGCGATTAAAGATATTAAAGAAGAAGGACGCGAAGAAGGACGCGAAGAAGGACGCGAAGAAGGACGCGAAGAAGGACGTGAAGAAGGACGCAAGGAGACTGAACTTCTGTCTATTCGCAATTTGATGGACACGCTGAAGCTGACCGCCCAGCAGGCGATGGACGCCCTGAAAATCTCTCCAGCGGATCAGCAGCGTTATCTTTCAATGCTGTAAGTCTTCCGGATATTCCATCCGCACATTCTGATAAAGAGCAGCAGATTTAGTACATGTAACCTGACTCTGACCGTAATTTTTTTGACGAATAAGTCAAACCGAAAAAACTGATAAAAAGATTGCCCCGGCGTGCAAGGCATTGCTGATTCCGCGTCCTTGCGAAGGACAATACCCGCGGGCAATTTTTTATTGTCAGGATCCTTGATTGCACGACTGACCCGGAACCTGCGAGACAGTTGTGTACGTCCCGTAAAGGTTACCACTCATAACAAAGTTATGAAACAATACATATTGATTATTCGGCTGAAATGTGATAAAAAATAATGCGTAAAACGGTAATGATCCGGGAATCAGGAATAAGACATTTGACAGAGGAGTGAAGAAAATGAAGGAACAAACATCTGATGTCAATAATACGGTCAAAATGCAGCCTTATCTTTCACCGCTGGCAGTTTGGGCTTTATCAGTTGGGTCGGCCATAGGCTGGGGTTCCCTTGTTGTCACCAGCAGCTCCTATCTTTCCCAGGCGGGACCCGCGGGCTCCATCATCGGCCTGCTGATCGGATTTATCATGATGCTGATGGTGTCAAACCATTATCATTTTCTGGCTAACCGTTATCCGGGAGCAGGAGGTCTGTACACCTATGTAAAGCACATCTTTGGCTATGACCGTGCCTTCCTGATCGCCTGGTTCATGTTCCTGATCTACATTTCGATATTCTGGGCTAATGCCACAAGTATTCCCCTGTTTGCGCGGTATTTTCTGCAGGCGGTATTCAAAAAGGGGTATCTCTACACACTTTTGGGCTATGATGTCTATCTTGCAGAAATCCTGGTGACTCTGGCGGTGATGTGGCTTGTCGGTCTGCTGTGCATGAAAAGCAAAAAGGGTACTGCCCGGATCATGACTGTGATGGTGCTGCTTTTCACCGTCGGAATTACTGTGAGCTTCTCTGCTTCGATGTTTGGGCACAGCCGCTCCGGAATGACGATGAGCCCGGCTTTCCTCCCTGACGCCGGTATTCTCCGGCAGATCGTGCGGATCGCCTTTATTTCCCCATGGGCTTTTATCGGATTTGAATCCGTTTCTCATTCATCTGAGGAGTATAAATTTAAGCACGGCTGCATGTTCCGTGTTCTTGCCATCTCCGTTACTGTCATCACTGCGCTATACATCTTTGTGATCCTTTTGAGCGTCTCCGCTTATCCGGAGGGCTGCGCAAGCTGGCTGGATTATATCAGCCGGCTGGATGAATTCGAGGGCATCTCCGGACTTCCGGCTTTTTACGCTGCGAACTATTATCTCGGTCACACCGGTGTAAATATCCTGGTGGTCTCCCTGCTGGCGCTGGTGCTCACCAGCCTGATCGGGATGCTGCGCACCCTGAGCCGCCTGTGTTACGCCGCAGCGCTGGACGGTATTCTGCCCGGGCGTTTCGCCATACTCAACGATAAGCAGATCCCGGTCAACACCATACTTCTGGTGCTGCTTGTCTCGCTGCCCATACCGTTTCTCGGCAGAACACCTATCGGGTGGATCGTGGATACCACAACGATCGGCGCCACCATTATCTACGGCTTTGCGTCTGTGGCTGTATTCAAGGTTTCCGGGCAGGAGGGAAGTAAAAAGGACCGGATAATCAGCGGGATCTGCCTGCTCATTCTGGTCGCTTTCGCAGTTTACCTGCTTTTCCCGAGTGTTTTTGCGGACTATTCGATCGCGACAGAAACTTACGTGCTCATGGCAGCCTGGTCGCTTTTGGGCCTGCTTTATTTCCACAGTGTCATCCGCAAGGATCATGCCAGAAACTTCGGTAAAGCCATCATTGTCTGGCTTGCCCTCCTCGTCTTTATCGTTCTGATGGCTATGACCTGGGCGGAAAGACTGAATGAAGAAAGGGAAAACGTCATCATAGCGGAAATCTCCGGCTACATGGATGGCACGGCTGCCCCTGAAATCCTCAGCCGGGACAAAGATGAATTCCTTGCAGTTCAGCTCAGGCGGCTTCATGCGGCAGACAATGTCAGTGTTTTAGTGATCGTCAGCCTGTTCGGTCTGTCCCTGATCGTCATGCTGAATAATTATTTTTTCATGCAAAAATGGGAGAAAAAAGCTAACAGAGAGCGTGATGAAGCCCGGACCGCCGCTCTTACCGACCCGCTGACCGGAGTAAAAAGCAAGCATGCTTTCCTTATGCGGCAAAAGGAAATCGATGCTTCCATTGAAAACGGGACAGCAGATGAGTTCGCCATTGTTGTGTGTGATGTGAACGGGCTGAAGGTTATCAACGATACGCTTGGCCATAAAGCGGGTGATGAATACATTCTCAGCGCAAGCAGAATGATATGCGACATTTTCCAGCACAGTCCGGTTTATCGCACCGGCGGGGATGAGTTCGTTGTGATCCTTCACGAGCGCGATTATCTTATCAGGAAAGAGCTGACCCTGGCGCTGCATGACCGCTCCGTTACGCATATCAATACAAAAGAGGTTGTTATCTCAAACGGCATCTCAGATTACAAACCCGGAGCTGACGCCAGCTTTCATGATGTATTTGAGCGGGCAGACGCATTGATGTATGAAGAGAAAAAGCTGCTGAAAGGCATGGGCGCAATATCGCGGGAAGATGCGGAATCGACCGCAAAGCCCATATTCCCGGAAGATGAAGACGCGGAGATCATGAACCTCAAGCGCCATGTGCTTATTGTCGAAGACGAGGAAATCAATCAGATGATCCTGGGTGATATGCTCGGGGATAATTATGAGATACTGTATGCTTCTGACGGAATTGAAGCCCTGGAGCAGGTCAAAAATCACAAAGACGATCTGGCTATTGTCCTGATGGATCTGAATATGCCGCGGATGGGCGGCATGGAAGTGCTGAAGGTTATGAAAGCGGAGGATGAACTGAAGGAGATACCGGTCATCGTATTAACAGCTGACCAGCATGCCGAGGTCGACTGTCTCAGGATCGGAGCGATTGACTTTATTCCCAAACCTTACCCCTCTCCTGAAATCGTCCTTGCCCGTGTCAACCGCTGTATCGAGCTCACCGAAAAACGCGATATCATCCAGTCCACGGAGCGCGACAGTCTGACAAATCTGCTGAACCTCGACTACTTCCTGCGTTATGTCCGGATGTATGACCAGCATTATAATGAAATGCCGATGGATGCCATTGTTCTGGACGTCAATCATTTCCATATGCTGAATGAGCGCTATGGGAAGCAGTACAGCGACAGTGTGCTCACCCGGATCGGAAAGCGCGTCCGCCAGATATCCCGTGAGATCGGCGGGGTATGCTGCCGCCGCGCTGCAGATACCTTTCTCATTTATTGTCCCCACACGGAAAACTATGAAGACATACTGGATAAGGCGTCAGAAGGCCTTGTGGATGAGGAAGTGTCAAAGAACCGGGTCCGCCTTCGTATGGGCGTGTACTCACAGGTTGATAAGTCTCTCCAGATCGAACGCCGTTTTGACTACGCAAATAATGCCGCGAATACAGTGAAAAGCGGTTACCGGAAAGCAATCGGGATTTATGATACGAAAATGCATGAAGCAGAACTGTTCAGGGAACGTCTGCTGGAAGACTTCAGACCGTCCCTTGAAAACCACCATTTCATCGTGTACTTCCAGCCAAAATATGATATCCGTCCCGAGAAACCTGTTCTGGCCAGTGCGGAAGCTCTGGTACGCTGGGATCATCCGGAACTTGGGTTGATCAGTCCAGGAATATTCATCCCGCTGCTCGAGGAGAACGGTCTGATACTGGACCTGGATCAGTTCGTATGGCGTGAAGCGGCTGCAAGTATCCGGGATTGGAAGGACCGCTTCGGATTTTCTGTCCCGGTGTCGGTGAATGTGTCCCGCATTGATATGCTGACACCAAATCTGAAGAGCATCTTCAAAGAAATTCTTGAATCCTTTGATCTCACCACAGATGACCTGACGCTGGAGATCACGGAGTCTGCCTACACCGGCGATTCGGATCAGGTAATTTCCACAGCCAAGGAACTCCGCGGGATGAGCATGGGCTTCCGTATAGAGATGGACGATTTCGGAACAGGGTATTCGTCACTGGGCATGCTGTCCCATCTCCCGATCGATGCACTGAAGCTGGACATGAGCTTTATCCGCAGTGCCTTTGGAGAAACAAGGGACGTGCGCATAATCGAACTGATCATCGACATCGCAAATTATCTGCATGTGCCGGTAGTGGCGGAGGGTGTCGAAACGGAAGAGCAGTATATGGTCCTGAAGGCGTTAGGCTGTGATTACGTACAGGGCTATTTCTTCTCAAAGCCGGTGCCGCATGAGGAGTTTGCCCAATTTATTGCCCAACGCGCGGAAATGAAATACGAAGTCACAACGGAAGGCAGGAAGTCCAATATAAGCATCTCCAAGGTGCTGACCAGTGATTTTGAAAGCATCTATTATGTGGATGTTGTGACCGCCTTTTACCTTGAATTCTTTATGGGGAAAGACAGAGATCTTAAAATTCGTCCCGCCGGGACAAATTTCTTCGAAGAAGCAAGAGAAAAGCTGCTGGAGGATGTAAGCAGCGATGATGTTCAGAAAGTGAGAGAAGCGACCGGAAAAGAAAACCTGCTCCGTCTGGCTGAACAGGAAGAAACCATGGCTGTGACATTCAGCAAGGAGAAAAACGGTACGGCAGTGACTTATTCGCTGGAAACAATAAAAACGAGGGAAAGTGATCACCGCCACATTGTAATCGGTGTGAGACAAGTGTAGGTTCTCTGTTCTTATGGTAAAATGCTATATGATGAATGGTATGCCTGCTTTATAAAAACAGCCGATATGGTATCAGTTCAGGACCGGGAGGCGCGGTACAGGTGCCAGGCTCTTCGTGAGGGCTTCACCCCGGCAAAATACCGGTCCACATGTGCTCCGCTGTGAACAGATACCTGATATGTAGGAAAAAGAATCTGCGGGAGAGTGGAAAGTGCTATGAAAAAAACCTGGATCACTATTGTCAATGTATTCATTATGACTGCATTGCTGATCTTTGTGGTTCTTTATTCCAACCATACCGGCAAGATTACAACGCAAAGGCAGATAGAGCATTTTGAAAACACCACGATCACCATGGAGCACGTCACCGAGAATTATCTGGAGGGCGAGCAGCGCATCTGTGATGTGTGGGCGCACTATATCAACAGCAAGGACATGACCATCGAGGATGCAGTCTCCTTCATTCGGGTTTCTCATGTGCTGCCGAACGCTTCCGCGCACATTGTGTATAAAGATACGCTGTCCGGGCTTTCTACGAGATCCAGGCCTGACGAATCCGGCGATTATTCCGTTTCCTATATACGGACAGGTCTGCTGGACGATGTGAGCTGGATCCATGATATCGGGGGCTCCATCAACATATCCCGTGCCTATACGAACCCGGTCAATGGAGAACAATCCATTGCCTTCTGCAATTTTATTACGATCCATGATCCGGAGTCCGGTGGTTCCCGGGACGCAATATTGCTGCGTGTGCTGCCGCTGTCAGAGCTGGAGCAGAAATGGATCTTCCCGCAGGAAGAGTTTGAAAACGCCGAGCTTTCCATGATCGATGCGGACGGCGATTATATCATCAAAGGCCATTCCTTCAAAAATTCCAATTTCTTTGAGTTTTACAAGTCTTACAATAAAACAGATCCTGCCTCCTCAAAAGAGCTCTTTGGAAAATTAACCTCGTCAACCGGCTCTTTTCCCATGATGAACTCCCGCGGCGAGGAATGCATACTCGCCTATACCCCGGTTGACAGGACGGGCGGATGGACACTTCTCAGCTTCATGCCGATGAAGGATCTGAATGTAAATACCGAAAACTGGCTGCTGATCGGTTTCGTTTCCGCAGGTCTCCTGATCCTGTTCGTATTTGATTTGGCAGTCATGACTTATTTCAATAAAAAACTCCATACAGCGGCCAATGAAGCGGAAGCAGCGGCCAAGGAAGCAGCGGCAGCAAACAAAGCGAAGACCGATTTCCTCTCTACGATGTCTCATGATATCCGCACGCCGATGAACGCGATCATCGGCCTGACAACGATCGCGGAAAAGAATCTCGGCGATCCGGAATCGACAGGAGAAAACCTGCGGAAGATCTCGATGGCCAGCAATCATTTACTCACCCTGATCAATGATATTCTGGACATTTCCAAGGTCGAGAGCGGAAAACTGACACTCAGCCCGCTGACCTTCTCCATCGTTGAGACAGTGGAAAATCTCGTGAACATGTCCCAGCCGATGGTCAAGGAAAAGAATATCGAGTTCAATTTCCGAACCGGCCGGATGGACAGGGAATATTTTTACGCCGACCAGCTGCGGCTGAATCAGATCTACATCAACCTCCTTTCCAACGCCATCAAATACACGGAGCCCGGCGGACGTGTCAGCGTAGACATAAGCGAAGAGGAAAGCCCGAAACCCGGCTGTGTGCGGCTGATCTACAGGGTCTCTGATACCGGTATCGGCATGAGTCCGGAGTTTATGAAAAACCTGTATCAGCCATTTTCGCGCCAGATAGACAGCCGGGTGAACAGCATTCAGGGGACCGGTCTTGGGCTTGCCATCACAAAGCAGATGGTCGATCTGATGGGAGGTACCATCGACTGCCAGAGCGAACAGGGGAAAGGAACAACATTTACCGTAATACTGGATCTTCCCGCTGCGGACCGGCAGAGAGAGGATATGATGCTTGAGCCGATGGATGTCCTGATCGTCGATGACGATAAGATCCTTCTGGATACAGCAGTCGACACTCTGGAGTCTCTCGGTGTAACAGCCAACCGCGCCGGAAGCGGACTGGAAGCCATCGACATGGTCAAACAACGGCATCAGGAAGGACGGGATTACGATATTGTGATCCTTGACTGGAAGATGCCGGATCTCGACGGCATCGAAACAATTCGCCGGATCCGTGCGGAAGCAGGGACAAACACTCCCATTTTGATGGTTTCCGCTTATGACTGGTCGGAAATTGAGGATATGGCGAAGGAGGCCGGAGCAAACGGCTTTGTCAGCAAACCGCTGTTCCGCTCCAAGCTGTACGATAAAATCAACTCGCTCCTTGGGACC
This sequence comes from uncultured Chloroflexota bacterium, assembly GCA_902774215.1. Taxonomy (GTDB): domain Bacteria; phylum Chloroflexota; class Anaerolineae; order Anaerolineales; family Anaerolineaceae; genus Flexilinea. Next base: position 1,960 of record CACYHU010000014.1, on the reverse strand, counting down.
GAGGCAAAATCCGTTGAACCCGAAAATGACTATTCCGACCTGGAGGGAATGAACATTCTTATTGCGGAGGACAATGATATCAACTGGGAGATCATTTCCACCATGCTCGATATGTTCGGAATCACCACGGATCGTGCCGAAAACGGACGAATCTGTGTGGAAAAAATCAGTCAGGCCGCCAAAGGTAGCTATGACCTTATCTTTATGGATATCCAGATGCCGGAAATGAACGGGCTTGAGACCACTCGGACGATCCGTAAACTGGATGATCCGTGGGCGTCTTCGATCCCGATCATCGCCATGACGGCAGACGCGTTTTCGGAAAATGTCACAGAATGTCTGAACGCAGGCATGAACGGACATATTGCAAAACCGATAGACATTAAACTTGTTATCAAAGAGATTCGCAGAATCAAGGAGGAAAGATCATGAAAAAATTACTCTGTACCATTCTTTTCATCTGTATGCTTGTATTGCTGACTGCCTGCGGGAGCAAACCAAAGGAAGAAGCTTCTTCCACCGGATTTAAACCGGCTCTCGACACAAAGACAAGCAGCAAGATCACTGTCGCCGGAAACTATGATAACTTTGAGGCACTGGAGGCTGAATTTGACCGGTTCAACGAAATATATCCGAATGTGCAGCTAAGCTATGTGAAGCTGGATGACTATAACAATATGCTGGGCACGGTATTGGAAAGCAATGATAAGCCCAACATTTTCTTCTCCTATGCCTGGATGATCGGGAACGAACAATACGATCCGGTATTTACGAATATGGAGGATCTTTCGGACTCCAAACTGGGTCTGGATCTGGACTGCATCCGCCCCGGTCTGATCAACCATGACGCAGAAGGACATGTACTGCTGGTGCCTGTTTTCTCCAGAACTTATGGCATGCTGGTAAACAACGATCTGTTCAAAAAGGAAGGGCTTAGCGTCCCGACCACATGGGAAGAGCTGATGAACGTCTGCGAAGCGTTCCGCGGGAAGGGTTATCCCAGCCCCATGATGGGCTACAGCCTCAAATCGTCCGGCAGTTTCATGAATACGGTTGCTTATCCGCTGTTTGTGGCAACGCTTGCAAAAAACACGGAAGCGCTTGCGCTGGCCAATAGTCTGGATCCCGCCGCAGGAGAATACATGCGTCCGGCATTGGAAACGATGAAACAGCTGATCGGGAATGACAGTATCAGCCTGGATGAGTGTGACAAGATCGAAGACAACTATACCAAGGTGATCCTGCGCTTTTTTGAAGGCGATGTGCCGATGATGATCTGCACCGGGGATACCGTGTCAGGAACCAAAAAACGGGAAAGCCAGTCTGAGGCGTTCACCAAAGCGCCTTTCAGTTATACATTTTACCCAATTCCCATGACAGAGGACGGCGGATATTTTATCGACAGTCCTTCCGTGCAGTTCTCCGTTAATAAGAACTGCAATGATCTGGATATGACGAACGAATTCATGCGGTTCCTGATCACAAATGAAGAACTGAACAGGATGGCTTTGTCGAAGCGTCTGGTAACACCCACCAGAGATCTTTCTCTCGACCCGGTATACACGCCTTTTGCTCAGGTCCCTGCAGACCGCACCATGTCTCCGGAAGTACTGGGCATTTTGGACCCGCTCACGGTCCAGATCCGACAGGCGGCGTTTCAGGTTGGAAGAGATGAAATCACCATAGATGAAGCCGTGTCGATGTACGGGAGTTTTAAGTAAAACGGAAAAGTTTGAAGCCGCACAAGAGATCAGCGTATCTATGGTGAGAAAAACATACATTCAGGATTATCCGGACATTCCTCCGGAATTTCCGGATAACAATGCCTTCAAAGAAAACACGGCAGCCACCAATTTCGATTAAAAAATAATTTCCCGGTCTCGCTTTAGACAACCGGGAAATTTTTTATTATGAGAATTCCGTTTTCGTCAAACAACAAACGTATCGAATGCTTTACTTT
>CACYHU010000013.1 GCA_902774215.1 uncultured Chloroflexota bacterium | reverse complement strand
GCCTTCCAGAGTAAGACGTTTCTGTGTTTCCAGAAAAGCGTCCTTAAATCGTGTACTGCCGCACAGCGTGATGACTTTATATCTTCCAACCATAAGACTGATTATTTTTATGTGGTTTTTCTATGTTTATAATGAGAAATTCAGAAATCTCATCATACTTAATCAAGAATGGAAATATTCCCGTTTTCTATGTTAATTTTCATTTGATTCCAGAATGACTTTGCAAAATCAAATGGATAGAAGTTGAAATCTGATCTATTAATGCTTCGAAATACCAATGAATGGGTCAGCAAATTCAGACTTGAAATTTTCGCTTTGTGAATTTCAAAACCAAAATAAACGTTTCCGCTCATTATGGTTCTATTTCTCTTCCGAATAACTTTCGGATAAAATCTTCCCTTTCGTGGAAAATTGCAATGATACGAATCGTATCTTCTTCTATCCGATAAAAAACATGATGATGTGAGGTATAAATCTTCCTGTAATCGGAATCGATGTCATAAACATCACGAACGGAAATGCCCTGCATCTCAGCCGTTTTCAGGGAACGGATCCGTTCGCGGATCTTTTGTTTTGTGCTTGCAGCGATCTCATCACCGAACATCATTTTGAGATACAGTTCGGTTTCCTGCAGTTTTTCAATTGCGTCCGGGGTATAGATCAGTTTTTTCAATCAGTCCCCCAGAATCCGATCAGCTTCTTCTTCAGAGATCCATCCCTCACGGTCAGCCCGCTCTTCGGCTTTATGAAGATTATCCATCAGCTTATGAAAAGCGAGCATCTTATCAAGGTCGTCCAGTTCCTTCATGTCAATCAGGGCAAATTCACCATGTCCGTTCTTTGTCAGATAGGTCCGCTCCCCATAACGCACTTCTTTCAGCACATCCGTGTAATTCCGCAAATCAGATATGGGTCTAATGTTTGGCATAATCATCCTCCTGATTCCATTATACTATATATGATGTTATATTTAATGCTAAATTTAGTCATAGATATTTATTTCAGGTTTCAGACCTGATAACCCTGTGTCTGTTGTCTGCCGTCATGCGTCAGAGTTCTGTTTTCTGTTGTCTGATATCTCAAAATTTCACGGCTGGCAGACATAGAAGTTTGGCATTTATATCCTTCAGCTAAGCATTATATTCTGATTCATTCCCGGGTATGATTTCGACATTTTCAGCCATACCATTTCTCCATAGTTGTATTATGCAATCGTTTATTACGAATTCCCATGGATTTTCAATAATTTTCGTAATTCGCTGTTATGCTCTAATACCATTTTCTCGTAAACTGTACAGGATTAATCAAAAACTTGTACAGTTTGCAAATATTTTTCCTTTACGGCAGGTAGACATTGAAACTCAGGATATCTACTTTTTTAAACAGCAATATAGTCTCTGGAATTGATGAAAAAATTTATTTCACAGCAGGAATGGTCACAGATGAAGACGGAAATGAATTTTATCTTGACCTTAATGACTATGATGTTGTGACTGTTGATAAGGATGGGAGCCTGCCCGAAAAGTGGATTCTCTTTGCAGATTATTACAATCCTGCACCGGTTCCAAAACCGGCTATAGAAAAGAAACCGACGGCAGAATATGATTCCGGTAAAATATATCTGAATCATGCTGACTGCATTCTGACTATTCCGGTTGAAATTCTTGAGAGTGTGATTTGTACCCCTTTTCATTGATAAACAAAGTCTACACCTTTTTGATAAAAAAGAAAACCGCCAATATTGGCGGTTGACAAATTGCAGAAAATGTGGTATCGCCCGATGTAATCAGCAAGGGATACGGCTTATTTTTTCTCCAGCCGGCACGAATTCGCTTAGAAACAGAACATCATAAGATTCATTTCCCGCAGCGAAATGTGAAAGATTGTTTCCAAGCATTAAATAGTTGGCTTCTTTAATTTTAGACGTTTCTCTTGATTCGCGATTTCATGGATTTCCTGCTTCATCTCATAAAATCCGCCGATCGGAAGACCGCCGCCCATATTAGTGCGCATTGAATACTCCCAACCTTCCAAAGGCACCTGATAATAGAAACAATCCTTTTCATGCTTCGTACGCAGTGTATCGCTGTAGGCGTGGATCGCTTTGTAATACTGCGGGATCCGTTTCAGTTCGCCGGCTTTCATCTGCCAAACGGGGCTGGATGCAGCATCACGGTAATCTATGTATTCCGGAGCCTTGTTTCCGTTAAGCAGCATTTCCAAACGCAGTTCATCACGGACTTCCATCAGTATGACACCAAGATAGTTCTTTCCCCGCCATTTTTCAATTTCAAGCCGTGCCGGATCATTAATGTCGATTCCAATTCCCCATTTGGCATCTCTTTCTGAACATTCTGCCAGGATCGCATCGCCTGTACCGAGCAGAGCCGAGAGAATTTCTCTGTTTTGCAGAAACTTTGCCTTCACGCCGCGCTTTACGACAGTTCTGCAGGTCTTTTCCCACACATTGTCGTTGTATTCGGGAAATTGTCTGGCAATATGCTTACACTTCAGGGGATCGGATGTTTTCAAAATCTGCTCACAAAGGTCAAACCTGGAGAACATCGCAGCCTTTTGATACATCATAAACTGCTCGGAATGGACATAATGGATCCCGGCGTAATCAAACTCCGCAGGATACCAATTGCTAAAGCAGCCGTACGCTTCATTTTCATGATAAAACCCGATCAATTGGATGTTATGTTCTTGTATATTTTTTGGCTCGTTTGTAAAAAACCACTGCGCAAGTGCATCGATATAGTAAGATCTGGAATCGTTTGTAAGAAAAACCCAATCCACTTCATCTAACGCATCAGGATTGTCTATAACAAATTGAGTAACTGTCTTTACTGCAATTTCGGCCGCCTGATCTGTTGGATAGCCATATATGCCGGTTGATATAGACGGAAAAGCGACGCTGCGAATTCCTTTATCCACGGCTAATTGCAGCGAATTCCGATAGCAATTCGCCAATAATTCCGCTTCGTTATGGTTTCCGCCTTTCCAAACCGGTCCGACAGTGTGGATCACATATTTGCAGGGCATATTGTAAGCACTGGTGATCTTGGCTTCTCCTGTTTCACATCCATGAAGTGTACGGCATTCTGCGAGCAAGCCTTTCCCTGCTGCCCGATGAATAGCTCCGTCCACACCGCCTCCGCCGAGTAAAGAGTTATTCGCCGCATTTACAATTGCTTCAACAGCAGCGATTTTGGTAATATCACCCAATACTGTTGTTATAGTAGTTTTTCCAATTTCCATTTTTTCTCCACAGATTTTACTTTATTACAGTATGGTTTATATAAAAATCCATGTATTCGTTTTAATTTATTCGCCGTATTTAGCGGTTTCTTCCAGGATGACTTTACCGCCTATGGAAGAGAAACCAAAGTTCGTCTGGGCATTGATCCATTCATAATCGATATCATAGCTGAATGGAAACATCTGCGGTACACGGCTCAGGTCCTGGACCTCATAATATGCGTTCATACGCGGATTCAGCAGTGTTTTCATAAGCATTTGCAAGTCAATATTTGACTGTATATTCCGCTGTTTTGCACTATAAACACCGGTATCGATCGATTCCAAAGCACCAAGTTCACACATCGTCCGCAGGATCACACCGATCGATTTTTTGAATGTATTCCTATCCCCCCACTGTTCCTTGATCCGTTTATTGATCCAACCGGCAGTGAAGGAATCCTGGAACAAAAGGACTTTACCGATCATTCCGGCCATATCTGAAAATACCGGATAGCGCAGCAGAAGCAGACACCAATGCAGCAGAGCATGTGTACAATTCTCCTTCGCATAAATTGAAAGCGCATAGTCCCGAATCGGGCGGATGTCTTCCTGAACCAGTACCCATGTATCCATCAGCTCTGTGCATGTTTTACGGATATTCGTAGGACTTTCCATCTCGAAGGAAAGATATTCGCGGAGTTTTGGCTTGATCTCCAATGGAGCCAATCCATCCTGCAGCAGTTCAACGGTCTTTTCCATCCAGTCATATTTCAAAGGAACCAGAATTCCGATTTCATTTGCCATATCAATCCACTCCTGTAATTTCGATGAACGGTACGATCACTTCATCAATACTGATACCGCCGTGAGCAACCACATCGGCATCATTTGTTTCCAGCGCCACACCGTTTTCGCAAATGTAATACTGATAACTTTTATTGAGGTAATATCCGGGATAACGGATCAAGCGTTTGTCCCCGGAGAGATCCTCAGCAAATCCTTCCCGGACGACCATCCGGCTGGATCGGCTTTCAGTCTCCACGCCCATATTTTTCAGTTTACCCCTGCCTGTTGCAGGTGTATTACCATGATCTGCCGTGATAAAGACACGAAAACCAGAACGAACCAGGGAGCGGATCAGATTCTGAAGCTTCTGTGTTTTCCCATATAAATTTACATCGTTATACATGCCGATCCGGCTCTGCATCTGTCCATGAACGAATTCATCAATATCATTCAGAATGATCGCGGCAAATTTGATTTTCGCCGTGATCTCCGGCTGATATCCGCGGGTGAAGAGGACTTCTTTCTTATCGTAACCATATTCACCAAGGGCAGCATAAAACTGCTTTTCTTCGTTTTTCAGTGAAAACGGATCGGAAAGCTGCTGCGGATATTTCCCGCTGAACAGGCTTTGTCTGGATATGGCCGTTGTTGTCGGGATCATGGCAAAACTGGCATGTTCTTTCCGATGGATCCCCTGCCAATGCTGCCGCATTACATCATAATCGACCATAGACATACCATCCACCAGCAGCAGTGCTGTTTTCTGCCCGAGTGTCCCTTTCATCTGTATAAAATCCAGGACTTTCGGCAGCATCCAGGGAAAATCAACATCAGGAGCAGATGACAATTTCTGGTAATCCAGGAAAATGAAATCACGAAAAGCTTCATCCAGCGGAGCAGTATCCATTGAAAGCCCGGCCTTCCGCAGATACATTTCCAGCTGTGCGCGGTCCTCAGCGATCCCGATCCAGTCTGCAGCAGATGGTTTTTCTTCTGCCCGATGGATCAGTTCAGTCAGTTTCTGCTGGCCATAGCGTTTTACAGTTGTCTGCGAAAACACCTTTTCTTCGATAAACCTGCGTGTACCGGAATCATCATCGCTCAGATCATCATAGAGATCATCGCCGGCAAACAGAATGATCTCCAGATCATTCGGATAATTCCGGAGAATGTTCGCAGAGAGATTTGGGAAAAAGGAGTTATATCCGACATCGATGCGCCGAAATGCCTTGCGGATATCATAAGGAACATATCCGTCATGATAGATTACCGCAAATTTCCCTTTTGAATCCCTGATATCACGTTCATAAACAATGCGGAAGGAGACTTCATCATCATAATCGACGACAGCGAAATCGGACTGTTTCAGTACGGAAATATAATCGAATACGGATGAAAAGCTATCCGTATCAGCCAGCAGAAGCTTCTTTTCATAGGCTGTACCACAAAGTTCCCGGAATCTGTCAGCAAGCGTCATATGATCACTCCACAATGTCCAGGATCAATTCCAGTCGAAACTCCGGCCGGATCTGCTTGTCCTGCCGGTATTCCGCTTCAGCAGCTTTCCGTTCATCCAGGAGTGAAGCAAGTCTCGCGTTTCGGATGTTTGCGATGCCGATCCGTTCCGCTGCTCCTTCCCGGATGGAAAGCGCCAGCATTTTCCGTTTATGTTTGTCTTCTGCCCGCTGTTCTCTTTCCTGTTTCAGCTGCAAAAAAGTGTTTTCCGCAAAGTGCTCTGCCTTTTGATAAAGCTCCTGCCATGTTTCCGGAGTCAAAGTGTCCTGTTTTCGCTGACTCTGACTTGAGTCAGCAGAACAGGATGCATTGACTCCCTGCAGAATGGTCAGCCTGGTATCATCACGCAGCATTGCTTCCCAAAGCTTTTTCCCGGCCAGCGGCCGCAGAATGAAAGATTTATTGATGAAGATGGGAACGGTCAGCCGGTCACGTTCTGCCGGACCGACAGAAACCTGCCAGAGCATAAACCAGCCGGCTTCATGCGGGATCCCATCCAGGATCACATTTTGGATCGGCTCTTCCGAAAGCTGAAGCAGTCGGTTGGATAAAAGATTTTGGACCCGTTCATCCGACAGCGATGCAAACAGCCCGGAAGTTCCGTATTTTCCTTCAGAACGGTCTTTCCACAGGAGCAATCGTCCCAGCATCGGCTCGATATCTTTCTGCCGATCCGCACCGGTCCATTGATCCAGATCCTTCTCATCCCGAAGCATATCAAGGATCTTCATTCGATTTTCAGCCTGTTCCCGGACGTCCGCTTCCAGTGTTTCCAGGCATTTCTCTACATTTTTCGGGTGTGCCAAGGCATCCATATATGCGCCGGTATAATCCCATTCAGTGCTTTCGCTGTCCAGTACATCGGAGTATTTATCTACGCCGATCTCTTTCAGGATCACATTCAGTTTGGTTTCGAGCACTTCACGGACACGGTTCTCTACGGTATCTGCAAGAACGAAATTGAAAACCTGTACATCACGAGTCTGTCCGATACGATCTACACGGCCGATACGCTGCTCGATCTTCATCGGGTTCCATGGCAGGTCATAATTGATCACACAATCGGCGAACTGCAGGTTCAAACCTTCTCCGCCCGCATCTGTTGAGATCAGAATATCGGTGCTGTCACGGAATTCCGCGAGCACTTCATTCCGCTCTTCCATGTTCAGGCTGCCGTTGAGCTGGGATGTCTTGAACCCCTGAGTCTGCAGAGCTTCCCTCAGATAATCCTGTGTAGCCGTAAATTCCGTGAAAATGATCACTTTCCGCTGCGGATCTTCAGCGAAAAGGTCTTCCAGCACTTCACGCAGTTTGTCCAGCTTGACATCCGGATATTGATATTCCGCCTGCTTTGCCAGAGCAATCAGGCTCTGAAGTTCTTTGGTTTCGCTTTGCTGATTGGGAGATGCAGCCGTCAGCGCATTCTCAAGAGTCTCTTCATCCTCATCCTGACCACTTGCTGCTTGCCACTGACCACTCTCTGACACCTGAAACCTGACACCTGAAACCTCTAATAATCCCACCCGCTTTTCCAGACTGACACGTACCGCACGGGTGCTGCTGGAAACCAGCCGCTGGAACATGATCAGCAGCAGGACCTGCATCATATTACGTTTAGAGCTCTGCATTTCCTGCCGGTATGCTTTGGAGACATATTTCGTCACGGCTTCGTAAAGTTCTCTTTGAAGGGAATGCTGCGTTTCCCAGTGCAATTCGGTTACGCGGGTGGTCCGGTTTTTGAAAAGTTTATTGCCTTCGTTATCCAGCGCTTCCCGTTTTTCACTGCGGATCAGGTACGGAGCAACCTGTTCTTTAACGACAGCTTTTTCATTCGGAAAAGCGTCGGCGTCGATCATACGGACCAGGCGCAGAAACGGTTCTGTTTTCCCACTGTGAGGTGTAGCCGTCAAAAGCAGAAGATAGGGAGAAGCTTCGGAAAGCATCCGCCCCAGCCGATGACGGGCAACATCCGCACCGGATCCGGCGGTACGATGGGCTTCATCGATGACGATCAGATCCCATCCGCTGTTGACAATGGCTTCGGACCGTTCCCGGTTGTAATCGGCGACTTTTTCATCGGACCAGCCGGCGCGGTGATCCAGCGGTTTGATGGCGTCCATCGGAGAAATGACCTGGTCAAACTGTCCGTAGATATCCTGCTTCCGTGTGATACGGCGGATGGTATCGAATTCTTCCGGCAGGATCACATGATACTGCTCACCGAATTTTTCCTGCATTTCCATATGCCACTGCGTAACCAGCCCTGTCGGACAGACGATCAGGATCCGTTTGATCAGTCCGCGATTTTTCAATTCACGGATCACCAGTCCGGCTTCGATGGTCTTCCCAAGCCCAACTTCATCGGCAAGGATAAAACGGATGTTTTCCGAGCGTAAAACCCGTTCCAGCACATAACGCTGATGCGGCAGCGGGATCACGCTTTCCGGTGTAACGGAAACCGCTCCACCGCGCAGTTCATTTTGCAGCCACGGCAGCAGCGTGCGATAACGTATTTCCGCCTCGGCTGTGAGTGTGTTCTCTGTACCGGGAATCTCGCAGGAGACCTCATCCGCCTGCAGCATATAAACACTCCCCGAACACGGATCATACACCATATACGATGTTATCCCCCACACGGTCGATTCCGAGAGTAACTGTACTAAGCACTGATTTTTAGTGTCAAAAAGATATCTCATAGTTTCCAATTAGAAAAGGTTGTCAAGTAAATTAGAGATTAATTCTTCTGATATACCTATTTCTTTGAAATAACATATATAAACCAAAGCTAAGAGTGGTTCATAATAATCAGCAGCATTCCCCCATTCGATAATGCCAGAATGAGTTTTATTATTTCTCAAGTCCACAAAAGCGACGACATCCTCATAAGTTAAATTATGAAGTCTCATTTTATTAGTAATTCGATTAATTATCTCTTTATTTTCATTATATAAAGTGAAGATTTTTTCTTTTAACGTAAAGCTAAGGTATTGGAAAGAGCTGCTCATATTTGTTTGCCTATTAATATCAATATTTATTTCTTGCCTAGACAAGAAATCCTTGATTGTCTTTTTAATTTCCTTTTTTAAAGCTTCGATAACCTGATCTTTCTCTCGTTTTTCTCTTTCAAATCCATAAGCTATTTCTAAAGCAGTACATAAATCCTGAACATTTGTAATACTGATCCGATAAGCGTCTTTATTATTATCTGGTAGTAATGTAATCAAAGGATTAAAAACATTGGATTGAATTTTTTCAATAAATTCCGGAACATAAAATAAAAACTCATCCAACGGAATGACTTTGTAAGGCCTTCTCTTTGAATAATTATCATAAGGATCAAAAATGTAACAATAAGCAGTTCTATATAATAATCCGTCAGTGTTTCTTTGACATAGATAAGTGTTGAAAGTGACATTATTCTGTTTTGTGAGAATAGCCACCAATTTCCTTATAATATTGAAATATTTTTTGATACTACTGAAATCTTGTGATTTTTCAAAAGTTAATTGTATATAGGAATTTCTTTCCCCAAGGCTATAAGCTTCCATTTTATCCGGATCATTTTTATCTCCTGTATTGAGGACAGAAATTGAAAATTCAGCTTTTTCCTCATCTATATTACAGTTAATTGATTTGGAATAATCTTTCCACGATCGAAATTTAATTTCATTTCTGTCGAAACCAGAAAAGATTTCAGCTGTAGTTGGTTGTTCGATTGAGATTGCAGGATCGTAAATTGAATTAATATTGCCTCCATAAAATGTAATGGCATGAAATTTATTCCAAGGTTCCGGCATTTTATCAAATAAACCGGAGGCATTTCCCGCTGCTTTTATTATGAGTGGCGTCATGAAATGGAAAGACGGATATCGGATATTTGGTTTTATTACTTTATTTGGGTTTCGAAATATGGCAACTCTGAAAAACTGGTCATCTATACCTTCAAAATAGTCAGGTAACTGGTCATAATTTCGTTTAAATTGATCTATGACTATATTTTTCTCATTTTGACTATTTTGAACGGGAAGAATCGTTACATGTTGATTTGCGACATTAAAAGCGAACTCATTTCCGTCAGCATCTAAATAACCATTGATATTATCTGTATACTTCACCATATTATTCTCTGTATTTCATTCTTCTTTATGCCTTTGAAATAGTGATGCTATCAAGTAAAAACGACATTTCTCATTTTCCTTTGTTTTTTCTCATCCTCAAATCATCTTCGTAATTAAGGCCCCATATATGGTATTTATTTCCATTACCAAGTTCCACTGCACGACGTGGCATATGCCATAGATAATCATCAAATAAGTAAAAAACAGTATTACGATAATCATCAATTGAGCCATAATGATCAACCATTAATATATCCTGTCTTTTTTGTTTGTAAGCAGAATAATTTATTGGGGCAGACAGCTTAATTCTTTCGATCATTTTCGAATACTCATCTTCACCATTATAGGGAGCAAATAAAGCAAGGTTTGCAAAAAATGGGATTGATGCAGTATCCTGGCTAAATCTTTTTGACAGATATGCCAAACCATCATATTTCAATTTTTTTGCAGCTAACATTATCAACTGAGATATAACATATTCAGATTTAAAAGGTGAATTATCATCAGATCTGTTTACACAGAAGGAAGTTGCTATAGCTAATACACGTAAACAGACTAAAGAGAATAACAAAGAATTTGGATTATCATATTCTTCAAGTATCTTTCCTTCTCTCATAAATCTCTTATAATCGACAAAATGCTGAGATGAAATACCCAAATTAAATATTCGAAATATTCCATCTAATTCGATCGCAGAAACATTAAATTGATTTTCAGAAGGGCGGCCCATTTCGTACCAACAACATAATGAAGTGGTAGCCAGATAATAACATGGCAAACCTGGTATACTGAACCTCTGCGGACGCATTCTATCGCGAAGTGAGAAAGGAATATGAAGCATATCGGTGAGAGAATAATCTACAACTTTATCACTTAACCTCGCATGAAACAGTCTAACAGTTTCAGGTGTTTTATTATCATCTATAAAATATTCAAGCTTGGATAAAGATACAGAATCTTGAATATCAGAAATTGCCAAGGGTCTTTTTGATATATCCTCGATTAAAGAATATATTATTATTTGTGCTTCATCAATAGATCCTTGGTAATAAAGCTGCATTGAATCAAGGATACAGTCTGATATATCCTTTACCTTCGTTTGAATCGCCTCTGGTGCATGATCTTGTGCCAGCATTTCAGTGAGCACCGTGAGTTTGTCTTCTAATACTGGATAGTACTTGCAATCTTCTTTAATGGAAATAGGTGTTAAAAATCCAAGATTACAAAAATCTAATATCCAATCTATATCGCACATATATAAAATTTCCTTTTACACTCTCGTCGAGGCGAGGTCGGAGTACATCAGGAGGTTGGGATCTTCCTGGATGACGGACTCGGGGAGGCGATCGGCGACGGCGACGATAGCGGCGTAGTTCTTTTCGTCCCAGAGTTTTTTGAAGCCGGCGCGGATGGCTTCGATGCGGAAGACTTTGAGCTTGCCTTTGGTCTTCTGGTAGTCCTCGAATTCCTTCAGCAGGCGTTTTTCGCGCAGTTTGGCGACGTCGCCGGCTTTGGTGATGTCGGGGATGTACCATTCCCCCTTATCGTTTTTGAGGAAATTCTCCTCCAGCAGCTCGGCCAGTTCCGGGATCTTTTCATATTTATCCACCGACTTGACTTCCTGCATGAACTTCGGCTGCAGTACCTGGTAAGTTTGCGGTTCGGCCAGCTGCATATACAGCCACTGGACAGCCGTTTTTTCATTGGAGACGACGAAGCCCAGCTGCACGGCGTCTTCCATGTCATGCTTGATGCGGATCAGATCATATTCATTGACCTGATCGGAGAGAAAGTACATGCCATCCCGCTGGATGAAGCGTTCCTCCAGTCCTTTATAAAAATCAGCAGCATCAATGGGTACCGGCAATCCGTTCTGCACATGATATGCCACCATGCGGTCAAAGAGCAGGAAAGCCTGCCGTTCGCTGATAGTTTCGATCCTTCCATCCTTCACAGGCGGCATCGGCACCATCTCCAGATGCTGACGTACAAATTGCCATGCAGTTTCTTCTGTTCCGGCAGCTTCGATCATCGCTTGCCGTAGCGTTTCCTGTGGTTTATAGGCAGAAATGACAAGATCCTGTTTGACAGCGCTTGTTGTGGTTACCTGTTTAAAAGACCCTTGCTGTTTATCCAACGTTCGAACATCTGCAATAATGAATCCCGCTTTTGAAAGTGCTTGCTGAATAGCCCCCCATACTGCATTTTGGGAATTGTGAAATTCCACGGTCATCCAACGGCTTGGTTTTAAGACTCTGTAGTATTCTTGGAAACATTTTTCCATTAGTGTTTGATATTCTGGTAGGCCTTTTTTCTGTACTGGATTCATTATCGCTTCACATCTATTATTTGTCTTAACTTTAAGCCAAGCTTCCCAGATAAAACTAAGTTCTGAGTAATTCAGATTTCCACCAAATGGTGGATCAGTAAAAATATAATCTATTGAGTTGGTTTCTACAGGAAGATTGCTACATGAATTCTCTGAAATTATGCTATCAGTGTCTCTTTTTATTGAAAACGCCTCCATGAATCTCGATATTTTCCCTTCATAAGCCTTTAGTGGAAAAGACTCATTGATCAATGAGGAAACATATAAGGTTCCACTTAGTGGATTATATGGAAAAGAAACCTGCGGTCGATATCGATTTAATTTACTGATATTAACCAATTGACTTGTAAACATCAATTTTAGGATTGGAAGATTTTCTGACATAGAAATTAAGTCATACATATATGCCAACGTAATAAGACAACGTCGGCTATAAAATTGATGCACGTAATTTATGCCATTTGACCTTTTTGGTTGTTCGGTGTTATAACCATCTGGCAACTCATCAGTAGGAACCCAACTAGGAATCTGACAGCTATCAATTTTTTCCAAAATCTCAAAATCATTTTTATCTGGCTTTTTTTGATATCTTTTTTTACCAACCGAATAATTTATTAGTACAGGGATTGATTTTGTCATTTGAATTGTATCATTTAATAAATCATCGTTTTTTATTTCGCGTGCTTTTTCACAATTTTTCTTTTTTAATTCAGCATGACAACTTGGACATTTAAAAACCTCACTGACGCCACCTGTTTTTTTATCAAAAGCCGCATCATAAAACACAATTTCTTTTCCACAATTTGGGCAGATGAAGACATCCGACCAGACAGTATAGTTGATACGGCCTTTGACCGGTTTTCCATCCAAGCCGTTGACGGGACCTTCAGCAGTATGGTTGGTCTCGTACATCCAACCCAGTTCGGCTTCCGTTTCCTCCAGAATGCGCCGGGCTTCCTTTTCAAAAGCGACCGGATCGTGGGGAACGTTATAGTTATAGGCGATGAAGGTGGCAGCGGGGGAAAGATCGCTGAGGATGGCATGGCGGCCTCCCCATTTGATATTGCCCATTTCATGTTCCAGCTTATATTTCGTCTCTGGATCCGGACAGCCGCACATCTGCGCCGCCACGCCGGTCATACCGGTGCCGCAGAAGCCGTCCAGGACAATGTCGCCCGGGTCGGTGTAATGCAGGATATAGCGCATGATGGCCTTGTAGGGGACTTTGGTATGATAGGAGTGAGCGTTGTAGATCGGGTCATTCTTCCCCTCGCTGACGTCGGACGCAAAGGGCTCCCGGTGATAATCATCCGTCTCCGGGTCGTAAGGATGCCCATACTCGGCAATGAAATCCGCGATAAAAGGATTTGGACAGGCCGTGTAATACGGCGCATCCGACAGCGCAATAATATCCTCATCCGTCCCGATGGGAAACCCCTCAATATTCCGAACCTTATCCAGATCCGCCTTCGTCAACTCCCGTCTTTCCATATCTTCCTCCGCTAAAAACCTTTTTCAAGATTTATTATTATTTTGTTCGTTAATACATCAAGTGATTCCAATAATCCACGGTAATATGCTTCATATAATGGATCATAGTTACCTGTTCGATCAGCTATTCCTAAAGCATTTTTGTAAAAATCCTTCTCTAATTTATTTTGCGCGCCCTTTTTATCATATCTGAAAAAGACAGCCGGTAACCCGCGATGCATCAACAACAAATTCGTAAATGCCCGCGATGTTCTTCCATTCCCTTCTGGAAACGGATGGATCACCGTCAACCGATGATGAATCCGTACAGCCCATTCGATATACTCACTTAGCGATAATGTTTTCTCTTTTTCCAAGAGCTTCTGCACTTCATCATCAAGATCATAAAACGCTTGAAGAACATCTTTCACATCAACCGTTTCAAATTTTGCACCTAAAACAAAGTTATTGGATTCTTTGAACTTTCCACCAAATTCCGGATGAGGAGCACAGGAAAACAATAGTCGATGAATTGTTCTTGCATGAAATAAAGACAGATCTCCGCTTACAGCAAGTTCCGATAATGAATCATATACCAGTGATAAGCCGGCTAATTCAACGATATTTTCATTACCTTCTCGACAAAATTCGCTTTTCTGTTTCAGATAATGCAAATCAGCTACGATATCACCAACATTTTCAATATCAGCAGAAATACCTTCCATGCGGCTGTCATGAAAAATATACTCAGCCTGAAATTTTCTTCGGGCATATTGATTGAATTCAAGTTTAAAACAATCTTCGCTTGCATTAAAAATACCACGATAGAATGGAACATCAGAAAATCCCATCTCAATTCTTCTTTTCAGCGGTTTGAATTTCTTATAATCTTTTTCTTCAATTCCTTTCAATGAAGATGGGACTAATTTCGATATCCTTATTCGGCAAGCTTCAAAACTTACTCCGAAATATTCGGCTATTTCCAAAATTTCATCAAATGATAAAACATATCCTTTCTGATGCTTATCAATTTGGCTAAGCATTTCATTTTTCGGCATCAACAAAGCCGATGCAAAAGCATCTGCAAATCTTTCGATACTATTTTTATTACCGATCGGACAATGTGAAATCTGGTTCCAATCTTTCAAATGATGACAAAGTTCATGCGCAGCAGTAAAACGCTGTCGCTGAACAGGCCGCTTAAGATTAATACCGACGACGGGAAGATCATCATCGGATGAAGCAGGAATGTAAAAACCTTCACTTTTAGAAAAGGAACGGAAAATATACGGGATTCCCAAATCAGCTAAAAACTGAAAAGGATTAATAGGATATGATGCCGTTTTCCCCGGATATGCTCTCTGAAAAAATAATTCAGCTAATTCTCCCGATGAATATGTATTACATTCCTGTTCTGTAAATAATCTAATCATGCAGTACGTTTCGCCTTCATCTGTTTTTTAAATTCAATCAGATTCAGAATTTCGTTCTGATCCGTTTCGTCCAATTCGGAAAAAGATCTCGCAAATACCATTTGCGGCATATCAAACTTTTTTCCATTTAATAGTTCATCAGCGGAAATGCCAAATACTTCGCTGAACGCAGATAATTCATCCGCCGAAACATTTCGATTTCCGTTTTCAATCTGAACCATTGCTGTCCTATTAATATTTACTCGTTTAGCCAGATAATCCTGCGATATGTGCAGTCCTTCTCTGGCCTTGCGGATGCGCAGACCAAGTTCTTCTCTCATATAACATTCCTCCTGAAAACAACCTAACAAAATGTTCGATTATCGAACTTATTATACAGTGATATGGAAGATTTTACAACTTTTGTTTACAATATAATTAGTGGTTGCCTCCATTTTGGAAATAACCACTATACGGATGACTCTTTCTAAGTCATTTATAAAAATGACCTGCCTCGATACGCTTGCATAAGCAGAGGCGCGGCAGGTACTGTTATTCGTTATTATATCATATGTCGGTTTTATTTCACCACGATCCGCAGTTTGCTCTTATCTTTTCCGCGGATCGCCTTGTTCACCATCTCATCCAGAACTTTTCGGAATTCATCCTCATTGCAGGGTCCGCGTTTGATCAGCGTATCAAGCATCTGAGCGCTGTCGATCGTGACCACATCAAAGCCATCAATATATTTTTTCACCGCATCCACAAAATATGTGTCAACCGGTTCCGGAAGTTCAGCAGTCTCAATGAAAGCTTTCAGTCTTTTCTGCTGTTCTGCTGTCAGATACTGCATCTGATCACTTAGCGTCGGATCGGAAACCGTATCATGCAGGCTCTTCGTCCAGTCTGAAAGCATCTCTTCAATCTGTTCTTCGATGACGTCCAACTGTCCTTTGACAAGCGGTTCATTGCTGCCAGGCATAAAGCGGCAGGAAGTACAATATGTGGCTGACTTCAGTTTGTCCGGTGTCAGGTCATAGCACGTCTTGAGCCCGGCCAGTTTTGTTTCCACTGCTTCCAATTTATTCGCCGGCAGAAAATCAATACCTTTCAGGCGGGTAAGTTTTCCTCTGGCTCCAGAATTCATCAGCTGGTTCTTTCGCTTTGATTCCTTTACGTCCAGACGGTGTTTGTTATGTTCAGCCATGTACCAGTCAATATAACGGTCCTTTAATCCCTGAAGCAGGCTGTTCACTCTGACAGCGGCACTGTCACCATCCATTGTTTCGGCGATCTGATCCCGGATCGACCGGAATTGTTCCCTGGCGGCAGTGATATCATTCCGCAGATCATCCGGCAATTGATAAGCGCTGATGCTCATCATATAATTGACCTGATCTTTGCATTTGTCAGCGAACTTCTGATACGCTTCAACGATCTTCATTCGCTGAATATCCTTTTCCAGCGCTTCACATTGCTCGATCGTTATGTCGAAGTTATTGAGCTTCGCTACCTTGTTAAAACGGGCTTTGAAATTATTAAAGGTATCCACGATCTTCTGAGCAGATGCGCGGTAAGCATCCCGGGTTGTGGTTGGATACAGTGTCTCATCCCACAGATTGGTGTCCTGCCGCAGTTCATAGACCCGAGTCGCTGCAACAAGTGCCATTGCATCGGTCCTCGCTAGCATCTGGATCAATCCCTTTTCCCGCTCATCCGGGTTGGTAATCAGCCCTACCGGCAGATCCAGGACTTCATAAAGTTTCACCAGTTCCGACAGAGGAATATCTTTCGGACGGGAAATATATTTGATTTCCTCAAAATCAGCCAAAGCTTTCTTCGTCAGGGTCTCTAAATTAGATGCCGTGATCGGGCCGCTCTTCATATCCAGCACAGCCTGACCGGAAGAAACCATCGCGAGGAAAATCGGTACTGCGAGTACAAAAGGAAGATGCCAGCGTTTTTCTTCATAATCATCGAAAATCTGGCTCACACCTTCAACACGGGGCTCAAAGATCTCGTCAAAATTGATCACGCTTCCTTTCGGACGTTTTGACAGCATATGACCATAGTATTTTGCGTAGCGGCTGTTCTTTGCGCTGATCTTTCCGGCTTCCATCAGCCCAAGACTTTCGAGAACGGCATTTGCCTGTTTGGTGTCCTTTCCGGCAAAGCGGTCTTTCACAGCGGTGAATATTGATTTGTAATTCTCCGCTGTGATCTTCTCTTTGAAGACCGGAAATTCAGGATATTTGTTTTCAAAATAACTGTTCAGGCAGATCGCAGCAGTCAATTCGATGGTTTCTTTGAGCGGGTTTTCCGAACGGTAAGCATTCTGCATGATCTCCATCGGGATTTTTGTCTTTCCACCATAAGTGACATCATAACCGGTTGCTTTTGCCTCATTCAGTATTCTGCGGAGTTTCTTTGATATCTCATCTGATTTTCGCTGATAAGCAACTTTATCATTCCCGGAAGATTGGATCTTCAGAATTTCAGCGGCAGCATACATCCGCAGCTGAGCCGTGAATTCTTCCGACGGTTTATAGCGGAAAAAGACTTCATCGCTTTTCTTTTCATCAACAAAAGTCTTGCTGCCATAAAGCGGCAGAAAATAAATGTAGTAATCCTCGGGCGGATACGCTGTAGGCCGGCTTTCCGGTGTACCCATAAAGATGTAGCCATGCCGGAAAATGTTATGAGTATGCCAGTTCAGTGTATGCTGGTAGATCTTAAAATTCATAACATATTCATGGGTGTTCCATTCCAAACAGCTATAAATCAGATCCCAGTATGCCCGGTTCAGCGTGTTGTTATCCAGTGTCTCTGCCCGCTGTGAAATCAGCTCATCATAATTGACAGCCGCATGAACATCCAGATAGTATTGTCCGTTCTCCTCATTACGCTGGATAAACTGTCCGCTGACAGTCTTGAAAATATCCTGCATGACGACACGGATGATCCCTTGCAAGGTTTCAGCATCCTGATCCGGCATATTTCTGAGATATAAACACAGATCATCACGCATGTTTTCCGCAGTAAGTCCGGCTTTTACGGTGATATCACCTGTTGTAAGGCGATAAACGCTGAGCCCATCGATGATTTTCAGCGCCATAGGTTTATAGATCGCTTTCGGGAAAGAATGAGCGATGATGTCATGGAGCTTGCTGCTTGCGCTTACGACTTCCTTGACACTGGGATCAGTCTGCCATGCCGGTTGATTCAGGATCACATTCCAGAAGCTGTCATATGAGATCAGCGAAGGCTCATCTTCGGCAACAGTATCATCCAGGATCTTTTCAAGAAGGTTGGAAATCGTCTGAAGGATATGGCGCTGTTCGATAATATAGATCTTGCTGAAGGCTTCAAAGTATGCCGGATGGATCGGGAAAAGAGAGACGTATTCTTCCATATGTCCATGCAGTTCCGGATAACAACTGCAAAACGGCTGCAAATGAGAGCGGATCCAGGCTTTTGATTCGTCTGTCTTTTGGAGAATACGCTCTGAAACGACATACTGGACGTCTTCTTTCCGGATACTCATCTGCCAATAACGATCCTTCACCCAGTTCAGGGTTTGGGAAATATGGGCGAATCTCGGATTGCCGTAGATTTTTTCCTGCATGCCGACAACAAAGCGTAACCTGGATTTTCCTACGATCTCACCGACTTCCCGCAGGAAATTCAGATCTTTGATCACATCCTGGTCATTCCGTGTTTTCAGATAGTCCAGTAATTCATCGATCACGACCAGATAACCTTTATCCGGATATTTCTCATGGAACTTGCCCATCATTTTCAGCAAGGTGGTCTTGTTTTCCGCTACCTGATCTGCAGCGGGAAAATCAAAAGCGATGCCGCGGTTTTGCAGATCAGCCTGGACTTTTGTGAAGAAGATGTTCCGCAGAGACATTTCAACAGAACCAATATCAAAGCTCAATGCTTCAAATTTCCCGGCAATGCATTCCGCATCTTCAGCAAATTTTTGATTTCTGCAATATTGAAGGTTTTCACTGTTTACTGCGATCGCCGTGATCACAGACATCAAATGGGATTTACCGGTACCATAGTTACCGATCAGCATCACCCCTATGTTGTCGACTGTCTCCTCCAGCTTCAGCTGCCGCAGCATGTTTTCCCGAAGGTTTTCCGCCATGGAATCCGACATTACATAGGTTTTTACCAGATCAGAAGCTTTGTCTTTATTGTTGATGTCAGTGACCTGGATGACACTGATTATCGGATCAAATTGGATCAAGTCACGGTAACGCATTTGTTTTCTCCTTACTTTACAACGATCACATCATAATCTGTGATACGGTAATTTCTATATTCCGGATCATCCGGCTCAGCATAAGTCAGGTATCCGTTCTTACATTGTCCGGGCCATAAAACATAAATCGAACGGATCCTGGCCATGTCAGCGAATATCTTCAGCACGTTCAGCTTCCATGCCGGTGAAAAAATCATTTCGTACCTGTCCAACAGCAGAGGAGTGGAATTTTTATACAGGATGTTTTTTAATTCATCCATGATCCGAAGCGGTCGCTGCTGCGGTGGAATCGGTGTGAGACGTTCTGCCAACAGAAGATTCAGCGATACATTTTCGATGTTTTCCGGAAGCAGCCCGGGATGTGGTTTAAGTAGGATTATCGGCATTCTTGCGGTTTGAAGAAATGCCATATTTATATCCGTACCGGTAATGATGCTGCCCATGAACAAACTCCGCTGATTCTGAACCATCAGAAATTCCTATTTGCCATGATTCTATTATCTCAGAAACAGCTCGATTTACCAAGTGACAAGGCTCTTAATTTTGCGTGTAAACTCTTATTTTATGGTTATGGTGATATGATTTCGACATTTTCAGCCTTACCATTTTTCCATAGTTGTATTTTGCAATCGTTCATTACGAATTTTCCTGGATTTCCAACAATTTTCGTAATTCACTGTTATGCTCAAATATCACTATCTCGTAAACTGTACAGGATTAATCAAAAACTTGTACAGTTTGCAAATTTTCTTTATTTTACGGCAGGTAGACATAGAAACCCAGGATATCTGCCGGGAATTGCGGCTTCACCTTCGTTTTTCTGCCTTTGCGGACACGGTTATGAGATTACTGAAGCGCTGCTGCCCGTTTTCCGGCAATCTCATTGAGCTTTGACTGGAGCAGAACAACACCATCGACAATGATATTCAGGGAGTTTTCGATCTGTTCCTTCGGAATGTTCCCGGATGGAATCACTTTCAACAGTTTTTCCTTTTCCGTTTCATCCAGCCAGCGGGGGCTCTCTTCAAAAGCTGCGGGGATACACTCTTCCGCCAGCATGGTCTTCCCGGTACGGGAATCAATGATATGGCAACGGAACCGCAGCAAAAGCGTTTTTCGTGTAGTGACCGCATCTGTTTTTACTACTCCGCAGCGGCGGGCATAACGGGCATAGGAATCATCCCGGTTCTGCTCATCCAGAGATGTTTCCAGCACATAATTGGCGAGTGTCTCCATGAAAGGATATGTACGGGAAAGCAGGACCTTCCCCTGCTGCAATGGAAGCTCGAAGCGGAAGATCATCTGAGGAAAACCAAGGGAAAAAGCAGGTTATTCCTTTAGCAACCTGTAGAAAGTTGTTCTTTTCAACCCGGTTCTGTTCATTGCTTCTTTTGCAGAGATTATTCCGGATTTCCACTCATGTATTGTTTCATCGTAATTATCCGGAACAGTGATTTTCGGACGGCCAAATCTTTTACCACGCAGTTTTGCGGCATCAATACCCTGTCGCTGGCGTGCTCTGATGGACTGACGCTCTTTTTCCGACACATAAGCCAGAATTTGAAGAACCAGATCAGCGATAAAACGGTGATCCAGGCTGCTATCTCCTGATGATGTATCGAGAAGAGGCATATCCAATACCCGTATATCAGCACCGATCTCTTTTGTAATCCGATTCCACTGTTGGTGTATCTCTGTATAATTTCGGCCAAGCCGATCCAGACTGGTGATGATCAGCAGATCACCCTTCCGCAGCAGCGGTGTGTTTTGATCCGATCCAACCAATGTGTTATAGCCCTTACGATCGAAATCCTTCCCGGATTGCATATCACAGATTATATTCCGTTCGTCGGGAACAATTTTTACCAGTTGATCCAGCTGTCGGTCCAGGTGCTGATCTTTGGATGATACACGAGCGTAACCAAATGTTACCACAATTCCTCCTAATCCTGTTCCAAAAAGATGGATCGATTTATAAACATATCTGATTAGTGCTATAGATATTTTGGGTCACACTGAACCGTATTTTTTGGCTGTATATTAATGTCTCAAAAAGTTTACTTTTTGGAACCCATATTTCTTAGTACTGGTCTCATTTAAATGATTTGTTACAGGTGTTATCGCAGCAGTTGCTTTTCCGGTTTGACACATTTGACAGATTTTTTTCTCATTACAAAATAATAAATGTAAATTCAATCAATCATGATATAGAATTGAATTTGTATTTATAAAATGAGTTTATTGCTGTCCAATGTGTCAAAACCGTCAGATACATGTGGGAAGTTAACTTCTCTTCAGGTGTGGAGAGAAGTTAACTTGTATCTGTTTAGCATCAGGTGACGCACCCCGGATGACAGGCCCTTCGTGCAGACTTCGCCGCAGCAAAGTGCCAGTCACCGTGTGCTCAGTTCGAAATAGATACGTTCTTTTTATATGTTATCGAAAGAAGAAGTCTGATATTGTCTCCCAGAAGCTTCTGTCTTCCCGGTCTGAAACACCACACAGTTCATCAATCCGGTCTTTTTCTTTGCTTCCGCCGAAACCCCATCCTTCATCATCCGACCGGGAATTCCAAAAATCCCATGGATTATCGTTTTTTCTGTCATTTCCAAAACCAAACATTTATACCTCCGTTTATGATTACATCTTTCTTTACCCACTTTTGCTGCGATCGCAGCGGACAACCCAATACTGAAAAATCAAAAAGGGATATCATCCGGAACACTCTGACTTATTGGTTCTGCTGCGTTGTGCTGACGGTTTTTGCTGCTGAGCAGCTGAACTTTTTCACCTACAATATCATAGGTTGAACTATAAGAGCCATTCTTTTTCTGGAAAATCTTCGGTGCTCCTGTAGCTGGATCCGGACTTAGACGTCCTTCAACCAGAACCAAATCTCCTTTTTTCACATGTTCCCTGACAAAATCTGCGACTGTGTCAAAGACCGTGATTTTCATCCAGACTGTTACCTTCTGGTCTTTTTTACCATGGATATCAATGGCGATTGAAAATGAGGACAGGTGTAAACCGCCTTTTACTGTTTTGATCTCAGGATCACGACCAACACGGCCAATCATTGAAATTCTATGATACATATAAACCTCCGGGATTAATACCACCACATATCATCGTCTAAATTTGCGTCATCGGGAATTGGATCAAGTACAAGCTCAGCGCCAAAGGCAAATTTTATATCCTGATAAATCGGGAAATCTTCCTCAGAGAGAATGTCAGATATATCAAATTCGTTCATTTCAGTTTATCCTTTCTGAAAATAATTGTAGGACAGAACAAATGATTTGAATTTGACTTGAAAAAACGACAGCAGAAAAGTGGAAGATCCATTCAAAAAAAGCTGAGAATTATTTCTCTGGAACTTATTCTCTGAAAAAATGGATCTGAAGCTGAGTCAAATTTAAAAGCAAAGACTGTATCAAAGCAGATTTTCATTAAACTGAGAAGCATCAAAAGCTAATACTCTCGACATCTGAGACATAATTTACCAATAATATAAATAAATACATTAATTAGTTGAGAAATTCGAATCAGCATTTTTACTCGTAAAACCGTATAGAAAAAGTTATTTTGGCAATCGAATTTTTTCGGCCTTTTCCGGCAAAATCGGCTTTCCTCGTAGCATTGGTAAAATTAGAAGGTTAGATCAAGAGTAAATTTCGGACTTTTACGAGTAAAAAATCCGGAATGGTTGGAATCAGATAGCGGCCATGCTTATCCGCAATGGCCGCTGTTTTCCTGATGATTGATGTCTATGTGAATTTCATTTTCTATTAATCATCCGCCAGATCAATTTGTCTATTCTGACAGCTATCTGCTTTATTTTTGATTCGGAACAGCCTAAATGACCGGCAATCATTTTATACGGAAAATACTCACTGTCACATTTCTCCATAAAAACAGCCCTTTCTTTTTTTGAAAGCCCTGCATTCTTACGAATAAACCTCATTTCTTCTTTTGTCAGACGTGTATATCGGTCATGAGACAACGGTTTGCGGAAAAGCTTGAATTTTATGCTATCCATCAGTTCAGCGTCGGTATGCGGCTTATCCGGCAGATAAAGCTGCCCATGTGTCCTCCGTTTCTGATGCGAACCATAGTTTTTTTTCGGTTCATCCTCCATAATCACATCAAAATCATCATAGGAGGAAAAAGTTACTTTTGGTCTCGTTCGGTTCACCGATGCAGGTTGTACCCCTGTACTTCGGTTTTCAGGGGATGAACCAGAGGATTTTTTGGGTTCACTGTGGTTAATATCATCAGATACACCACCTTTTCCGGATATTTTTGTCAGCAGTTCTCTGCGGACCGCTTCATTACCTATATGCTGGTTCACTGAATATTGAAAATAACCGGAATCCTGATGAGTAAAGGTGAAGCTGAGTACATCCTTAGCAAAGTTTTCCGGAGACTCCTTTGCATAGTTTTCCCATGTTTGACCGTGGCAATATTTATCAACAAATTCCTGAATAAATGATCCTGCTCCCCAGTCCAGGAAAGATCTGCATTTCTCTATCAGCATTTTATCCATTGTCCACCTCGGCATCAATATTCGAAACTGTCTGAACCAATGCAGATTTGATGGATTTTATGATGGCTGAAGAGTTATGTTTGATCCGTGCATGACTAACTCCTGCTTTTTCAGCAGCTTCCCTGAGAGATTCACAACTGCAGCATAAATCAAAAATTTCCATTTGAGCATCTGACAATCCTGCATTCTCAAAAATCCAGTTTTTCTCCTCATCAGTCAGCAGATGGTATCGGTTCTTTGGGGTTGGAGGTATAAAAAATTTCCGGTAGATTGCTATTGCGATATCAGTTTTCGTAAAATAACCGCGGGCTGATACCTGAATCATTTCATTGTCAGGTTCAATCAATGGTTCATTTATTTCAGAAATCTTATTCAACATTTCTGCATATTTTGATTTCAGTTCGCAAAGTTCATTGTTCAGATTTTTTATAATATTCTCATTATTTTCAATATAAGCATCTTTCAATATTTCTAGACCGGTTGGGAGCAACCCCCATTCTTCCGGAATCAGATCCGGATGCGGTACTTCCGATAATTCCGGAAAAATCATACACCCATACTTTATATCTGAATCGTCACAATTTTCGGATATAAACTCCTTCATACAAGCAATAAATTCTGAACT
This sequence comes from uncultured Chloroflexota bacterium, assembly GCA_902774215.1. GTDB lineage: Bacteria > Chloroflexota > Anaerolineae > Anaerolineales > Anaerolineaceae > Flexilinea. The sequence continues at coordinate 22,690 of CACYHU010000013.1, read as the reverse complement.
GGCAAAATCATCTTCTGTTATGGGATAAAAATGGAATTTATCTATAAAACGGTCACACTGTTCATATCCCATCGCGCGATACACTTCTTTGTAGCGGTTATATTTCATAATGTAATTCTTCCTGTTTCGATCTATGATGGTTCATCATGGTTCAATTAGTTAGGTTTAGCAGATTATGAAGTCAATAGCTGCCTGAACCATACTCATTTTCGTACAAAGAAAGTATACAAATTCTGAGAAATAATAATCCTATCAATCAGGAGAGAAACAACACTGCGTTACATAACCGACTTTCAGCCCGACATTTCTGACAATCTGTTTTCCGCATCGATGCGCATATTCATAGGGAATACCGAAAATACGGAGTGGTTTCCGTGCGTCAATTTTGACGTTCTTTTGTATTGCAACCCAGATATGATCGATTGTCAAAATTCTATCTTCTCTGAAATAGCTGTTTTCAGTACCGATCACTTCTGCCTGGCGAAGACAGGCCTTGTTTTTATCATCTTTGAATGGTTTAAACTCATAATAAGGAGCATCCATAATAATTTGTTTTCCAAGATACTTTGCCAAATCTTCCCGATAATAATCGCTTTTCCTGATTTGTTTCATCTCTTGCGGAGTATACCATCTCTTTTTAGCTGTGTTCTTCTCGTCCATCTCCTTTATCCTTCCCAACTGTAAGTGTATCCGGAAGAAGATTATTTGAAACAGACATCGCTAATAAGATTCAATGACGGGTATTCCTTGAAGCTTTGTGAGAGCATCCATTCTATATTGTTCTGCAAAAGAAAAAGGTGTTTCACTTACTACCGCAGCCTTTTCAAAAATATTGACAAGTCCAATGAAATGATTCGGTTACGTGTATGACCGGTTCCATTCAGGTCTATCTCTTTTTGCAGAAAAAAAATGTTTTTAAGATGGGTTTTTTAACAGAGGAGCAACATTTTTTTGATCCGCAGCAAAACCTTGTCATGGATCAAGACATGCACGAGATCGTAAGTCACCGAAGACTGTACGGTGAGAGAGAAGTGGAACATCAGCGTTCTCTATACAGGCTTCCAAGCTGTTTGATTATATCCTCCTTTGTTCTGTTCATTATTCCAAGCTGCTTAAGATCTACATCTTCTTTCGAAATTCTGAGAAGGAACTCCTCCATATCTGATATCACTTTCCGGGGAGTTTCAATTGAATTTTCCTGAAAACGGTCAATCAATTCGGTCAGTCTGAACACATCATTTTTATGTTTCCTGATATTCTTACTGTCTATCTGTTCACCGTTTTCTTTTCTATCGCACAAATCCATCCATGCTTTAGCCTTGAAAGGAATCAAATGGAGAGCATCCAGCAATGTCAGCCCTGAGATTCTTACCCTTCCCATCTTCAAAAATTCATAATAATCCGGTTCCAACAAAATGGCCGACAGACTGGAAACTTCATCGTCAATCGGAAGCGGGGTGAGAACTGCATGTTCGGGCAGGATTATTGAATCTGAACTCGTTGAGAAAAGTTCGATCATCGAAGGGAAATCTTTTGACTGTGGATTCGTGAACCGGTAAAACTGGGGAGTCCCATTGCTTTTGTTTTTTCGCTCATATCCTCCGGAGGTAACATAATTCCAGAAATGCATTCCGAAATCCCTGTTCAGAGATTCAACGATGAGAACCAGATCGATATCCTTGGTACCCCGGAAAGAGAAACCTTCTTCCGACATCAGCATATCACAGGCTGTTCCGCCGATAATGACATACTGGTCCGAATAATCCTGAAACCATGTCGTAAAGCTTTCCAAACCTCTCACCATCTTTATTTCCTCCAGATTTTTTCAAGCATCTCATCTACTGCTATTCCAACTCTTTCATCCGGATCATTTTGAAGAGAAAGAGCAAGAGACAGAGGATCAACGCAGGTGCCTTCTGTCAATTTTCCAGGGTCATAACGCCACAGTTCCACCGCGTATTGACTTTCAAAATCCAATAAATCCGGTGTCGATACAACTGTCCACCTTGTTATATCGTTTGAAGCGAAATACGTTACAGAAGGAGGATTAAGCATGGAATATTCTGAAAGAGCAGAGTATCCGCTGAGAAGCAGATCGTCATGGATATGTTTTTTTTCGACATATACAACTCTTTTTACGGGATTGCAGAAATATTCCTTCGCCATAAAGAACAACTCCTTTGGTGAGGTTTCAGTAAAGATGATCTTCTGAACACCGTTTTTCCGAACCTTTATCAGACCCGTATTTTCAAGCTGTCTGGACGCGCGTGAAATTGAAGTGGGCGTAAAGCCAAGCTCATCAGCAGCTTTACTTGTTTTCAATTCACTGCATTCGTGATATATAAAATACAGCAGCAGTAATTGTGCTGCCGGAAGCAGTTTTTCATTTTTCGGAACCAGACTATCACAACGTTCCTGAAGGTAAACAGCCATAAACGGAAGATAAATCTGTTTCCCGTTTACGATGAAAGGAATCCGGTTTTTCAAAAGAGTTTCTTTTTGTCGGAACTGTAAATTATCCAAAACAAGCACTGCAGGCATGTTTGCAGCAGCCGCGATTCTCTCTATATGTTTTTTTACTGAACTTATTGGATCAAGAGGTCCTATTGGCGATACAAAAACAGCTTTTATTTCGTTTAGAGAAACTTGTTGCAACAGGTATCTGTCATAAATAAAATTAGGAAGAGAATATTTTATTTCTGCATCGCTATATTTTGTGTCAATTCCCAATACTTTATAAAGGTAATTCATCAGCATCCTCTTGTAAACATAATAATTTATATTGTAACTTTATTTAAGTTAATATGTAATATTAATGTTAAGAAAAGTATCATATATTCTGATTGATTCTTTTTTATTCAGCAAAGGGAAAAAGGTATGACTCATTACCGCAGCCTTTTCAAAAATATTGACCGGTTCACTTGATCACTGGTTCTAACTACTTATAGTAGAACCAGTGAATCAGTTGTCTGGTCTAATGAAATGATTCGGTTACGTGTATGACCGGTTCCATTCAGGTCTATCTCTTTTTGCAGAATAAAAAATGTTTTTAAGATGGGTTTTTTAACAGAGGAGCAACATTTTCAGGAATTATTATTTTCTAAAATATTACAACATAAAGCGTATATCTGAAAGAAACCCCGGATAATTTTTCCGAGGTTTCTCTATAATATGGCTTTTCCTACAGTAAGAAGTCTAGGATCATAATCCATCCAGCCCGTCAAGCCAATCGTTTAGGGCGCTGTCATCATCAATGTCCTCAAGCCCCGGATCCGGAGGTACATGAACGGATATCCACTCACCATCGACAAGTTCTTCTACTACATGACCGCCGTCCTCGTCCCATTCCGGGACACGGAGAGCATGAAAAACCAGCTCCGTCCGGCACGGCTCGTCATAATCCCCATGAGCAAAAAGCTCCGGTTTTATCCAGGCTACCGCGCAGCCCTGCGTAGTACCGACTCCCGGGATAATCATCTGAAAAAGGAAGTCCTGCTTGACATCGCCGTCTCCGTCCACGCAGGCTGTCGTGGGGATTACCTGAAAAAGCAGTCTGTCCTTCACACTCAGTAAAAAATCCCTGTAATCGTCTAAAATATCCCTTTTCATAAAATCCTTCCTATCGTTTTCGTTGTTGTCAAAATTATCTATCATTTCACTGAATTTGAATTTGACTTCGGTGACCTGAAAGGATAAAAAGGAAAATAAAAAGTATTCAAAAGATCCCAGTCCTGTTGAATCATCAAAAGCTACGATCCCGATTTGGGTTCCCCATAAATAGACTTCAGCTCCAATCATTGCTCATCTCCCCATTTCCAGTTTTTATTTTCATTTTTAGTGGTTTGTGATTTGGAAGCTCTTTCCCGAGGTTTTTCCCGTGTTATGATCTGGCTTGGACGTATAATTTGTTCTGGAATGGCCATATCCAGCCCCTGGAGTTGACCCAAACATCGAAGAACATCTATAACCGTCCACTTCCTCAATTCTTGTCACCAGTTTGCCATTACGGGCAGTGTTTCCAATTGGCAGCCATCCACAAATCAGCCTTGCTCTTACCCAGCAGGAATCTTTACCATAGTTAGAGTTAAGGTGGATCTTACACACCCGTAAGACGTCTGGCTTTTGCCATAACCTGCCAATCCGGCGAATGCCTGTCAACCAATTCGGCATTCAAATAATATCCGGAAATAAACTCCGATTGCCATATCTTTGGTTCATCAGGAAGAATATAATCAGGATAAAACTCTTCAAAATATTCTTTAGGATAACTCAAAATAGCCTCAAGTTCATCCCAATCCTCAGCGTTTCTCAAATCCAGTGTTTTGCTGTCACTTTCATCAGGGGGGACAAGATTTTTTGAGCGAATATACCGCTGTGCATTGTCTTCCTTATGTGGAAAGGTTTTACAGCAATAAGCAATAATGTTATCTATATTCTGACCTGTTTTTTCAATTTTTTTTACTTCGCCATAAGGCCAGGCTTTACCTATTTCTTCTTTCGAAGCACCGGAAATCAGGAGATGAACATGAGTGCGGATCGGTTCATTGTTTTCATTTACATCTTCCCTGCATCCGATATATTTGATTTCGCGCTCCGTAAGATTCCGCAGCTTTCTGAAGAAATATTTCATTCTTTCGAGAAAGACTTTTTGATCCAAATGAAATACCCGCTCATCAGGTTCGTCAGAAAAAGTCAGCGTCACAAACAGATCAGTTCCAGAAAAATTATTCAGACTGAGGAGCCTGAATTGCTCTATACTGTTGCGAAGATTCAGAGAATTCTGTGTCGGTCTGCTGCGACCACGATGATGCCTGACTTGAGTATAATCAGCCCGTACCGGATAGCATTTGACAATCAGTCTTGAGCCTGCCCGGATACATTTTACCCGCCATCTTCTGCCGTCATTTGATAAAGAGGAAAGTCTGCCAACGCATGGCTTCCGGAAAATCAGATCAGGATTGGTGCTGTTTCTCATTATCTTTCCCCTAAAATTAGTACCCCCTGTCAAGTCCCATTACTTTGAGCCTGCCGCAATAGCAGTTCCCTCTTTCCGATTCCTGGCAATAAGGTGTTTTTATTCATGGAATTGAGTATACAAATCAGAGAAACAAAGTTATTTCCTGATTAAACAAAAAAACAGCCGATATGAAAAATCTATGGCTGTTCTTCTGAGATACTACAGTGCAGCAGTGTGGAATGAGTAGTGGTTACTGTATTTTATTCATCTGTTGATTTCCTGCTTCGGCGTTCCGCCCGAAGTGTTTGCACCTGATCCCATAGATGACGGGATACAATCGGTTGATGTTTTCCGGTAAACAACAACTGTGATGAAGAACCAATTCTGCCATAGGCAATCATACCGATATAAATTGGATTGGTGAGCATTTGCCGGATCGTTTCACGGGTAAAAGGTTTTCCTCCAACCGTTACATACCCTCGTTTATTCAGAAAAGCAGCGATTTCGGCGTATGATTGATTTTCTTCGGCATAAGCTTTAAAACTATGGAGCACAGCGGCAGATGTATGTTCATCAATAACCAAAATACGCGGATTCCGGACATCCTCAGTTGTAAACTGCCATTTTATACCGCGTTGTTTGATGTTACGATCCGTATACCACGGCTTTAATAGGTTCCTTAGTGCTTCAATATCTGGAATACGATTTGAACCGATACACTGCCGGGCTAGAGCAGAAAGTTCAATTTCTGCCATATCCAACCAACTTCCATGTTTTGGAGTATAGTGAATTTCCAACCTGCTTGCAAGACGAAAGGCTTCTTGGGGAGGATATGTTTGATAAAGAGAGGCAACTGAATGAGTATTTAAGTTGTCCATTACAAGCACTACCTTTTTTACATCCGGGTATTGTTCATCAAGCAGCCATTTGATCTGTTTGGCCCAATCTTCTTTGGTACGATGTTCCTGCGCATCTGCATAACGCCATCCAATAAGTGGCTCTGTAAATAAGAAGATCGATGCCGTGCCATTACGAATATATTCATTATCTTCATATTCGATTCGACCATCTTTTGAATGAAGACTTCTTCTGGCGTTTGCAAAAAACTGAACCGGTTTTTCATCCATACAAATAACCGGATAATTTTCATCATAAGGTCTGGCATATACGGCCAGTACATCTTCCATTGAAGCAACAAACGCAGCATTCTGATCCGGAGGTATACACCAGCATTTTTTCAAGTGAGGCTTAAGTTCATTTTTTTTAGAACTCGTGATATTGTCATATGTGAAACTGATTCCATATAATTGAGCTCTACACATTTATCTGCCAGCAAGCGTAGCGACCATTTGCTATATCCTTCAGGTGGTTCACTGCAGGCCAAGGCTACTATATGTGCTTCTGTCTCGCCGGTTACCTTTGGAGGAATTGGCGGCGTTTCCCGTTTTTTACGATTGATGGTAGCATCTAATCCTCTATTGGCATATGATGTCCTGACATTTTGAACCGTTGTTGCACTTATGTGATAAATTGAAGCAATTTCTGAAACGGTCATATATTTTGGATTTTGCTGATCAGACGCTAATAATATATTTGCCCGAAGTATAGTTTTCGCTGAGGATTTACCTTTGGTTACAATCTCCTGTAATTTTTTCCTGTCGGCAGTGCTGAGTTCGATTTTGTATTTTACAGCTGGCATAGGATAATCCCTCGTTTCTTGTATATGAGTATATCCTATTGAATAGCAATATTAATGCCATTATTAGTTGTTACAGAATACTAGTGTAAAACTTCTAAGCTTTTGTAAAATATAGACAAGTTGTCCTGCTCCCGAATGAACCTGGCGGGGTATGGCGGACCTGGTTTTACTTGTTTATCCCAATTAATACTCCCAATGATTATCGGAGAGCAACCTCTATTTGATGCTAATCTATCAAAGGTTTATTGTCCATATTCAATCAACGTTCAATTATATATACAAACCATTTGCACGAGTTTTCTTCATCTTTTCCATAATATTCAAACCCACATTTTTTAAGTATATGTTCAGATATTTCCCCGTTTGGAATACCCCAAATTTTGTTTTCTAAAGTGTTTGCTTTAATCCATTGTAACAATCCATTTAGAGCTTCCTGCATGAAGCCATTTCCTCGATACTCTTGTTCAGTCCCATAAGTTACTTCTGTTCTTCCTCTTTTCCTAGTTATACCTATATGACATATGTATATGTTGTTTGAATCTCTTTTATAATAAAAAACAAACCCCGACTCTTTACCAGTAGATTGTTTTATTATAAAAATATTATCATTTGGTTTATTTGCACAGATAAGTTTACCATTTTCAATGATCATATCTGAGATGCCACGTAGACGAGAAGTTTCAAAACTATACATGATTTCTCCTCAGTAAACAAATAAACTAACATTGACTCTAGTTTATATAAATATGGGTAGAATGTCAAGTAAAAATCGTTTGCCCTACATTCACAAAATACAGTTGTTTTACATCAGGGCTTTCTTCGTCAGCTTAGCATCTTCCCGAATGGTTTAGCAAATGAATTTGAAGTTTCCTATTTTCACTTCCTCGATTGTTTTCTCGCGGATCTTCTTCAGCCAATAGTAATATGAACCTTCCGAAAAGTTGTTTTCCTGACACCATTCGCTGACTGTCAGCCCACTTTCTGTACGTGCACGGATCATTTTTTGCATTTCCTGAATCCGGTATTCCGCTTTCATTTCCTGTATTTTCATCCTGTTTTTCCTTGAAGAACCGGGGCGTTCAGGATAACCTTTGTACTCCATCAAATTGTCCATAACAGCCCTTCCTGTTGCATTATTTCAACAACGTCTGTCATACAAAATGGATTCAACATGAAAAGACGCCGTTCTTTTCATCAGCTCGTATCTTTCAAAAGAAACAAAAAGATATTATTCCCACTGAACCAATGACACCGATATCAATTTTCCATCAACCGTGCTGCCACTATACGGCGATTGGCATAACCACCATCTACTCTTTCATCTTCACAAGTAATCATAACTATCGCATTTTCGAAAGCTTCTGAGATCCGTTTGAAAGCAGTTAAATTGGTTTCAGCTATCTTTTCATTCGCATAAACGACATATGTCTGCAGATTATCCCGCTTGTCTCGGATGAAGATTCTTTCACCTTTTGACATGGAACTCAACAAGGCAAATGGTCCGTTCTCGGTATTGTTCAAATGATTGTGGGCAGCCAAAACAGTTATTCCGTTTCCGGGTAGGGCCGAGCCTTCCAACAGACCTACAGCATCTCCAAGCCAGTCAACAGCATATTCGACATCCACATATGGTACTTCCAGAATCGTAGATTCAACAGACAATCCCGGAATTTCCAACGTCATCTGCAGCGGTTTATAGTTCATATTTTTCGGCATAGCTTCAAGCGCTTGCGACCGAACAGTGGGAAAACCGGTTTTTGGTAGAACGCCTGTATCAAGGCGGAAGAAAGATAGAGACTGATGATTCGGCTGTGGCAGCGGCTCTTCTGGCTCTACAGGTTTCTCAGGTTCTTCAGGTTCTTCGGGTTCTACCGGATTCTCTGGTTCTACCGGGGTAATTTTTATTTGGTATCCAACCTCGCCGTTTTCCGCGTACCATTCCTCATCGACAGTACCATCACCATCATTATCAACATTTAAGATGGTTCTTCCCTCTTCATTGGTATCAACACTCATTTTGGTAGTACTGGAAATCGGAATTTGCAGAAATTGTTTTTCTGTGACAAGTTTTTCATTCTCATCATACCATTCAAGAGAAAGATCCATTTCGCCTTCATCAATTCCCTGCATCTGAATCTGATACAAATCCCTATCCAGACAGAGAACTTTGATATCTCCTTCAATTCCGGCATAATCAAGTCTGCCGAAGATGCTATGAACTGACATATTTTCAACAGATGAGTCTAAAACATCCCCGTTATGTTCAATATGAACTTCAACCGGGCAGGAAACCAGAACTTCAAGGTGCTCTTTCGTACTGATACTTTCTTCGGTATCGGTTTCGGATTGATTTGAATTTTCTGAAAGAATTGCAATAATATGATCCCGGGCACCTATATTTTTCACAGTACCACCATGGTCAACATTTTCCAATTGTTTAAATCTTTCGACACCGTTTTGATCCGGCTTTAGTTCCTTTAACCGTCCACCCATTGTAGCTGAGAATAACGGCACAGTCCCATCGCCTTCCTGTGTGTAGTCCACATCAGCTAAATAATATTCATCAGAATTAAATACAGTTATTGAACCGAAAACTCCGTCTTTAGGAGTCCATATGCCATTTCCAACGATAAAATATGTATTATCCAACACTGAAAGTATATTTACTCCATACATATCCGTTAGAGCTTTATGGAATTCTTTTGCCTTTGTATAATTATTTCCAAATACTGATAAGTTGGAACAAATTTCGTCAAATTCAGTCTGTGACAATTTCCTTTTATTTATAATATAGAGGTCTTTATATTCCGAATCTGTACAAGTATAAGGATCCGCTAGGGGACAATCCTTAACGCGTGGAAATGTTTGTAATACCAGATCAGAGAAAGTCCACTCTACATCAGGCGAACTAAACAATTTTCCCGTTGGGGCAAGTTGAGGTACGGAAGGGAACTTACGTTTCACATCCGAAATTAACCCAAAAATACTCAGCCATTGATCATCAGTAGATTTTTTTTCCACCGTATGTAGCGTTCTATCAGTCAATGCCCGATCAACAAGCACTGCGGTTCCTTCATAAGGTGTGCCGCAGGTAATGATTTTATCGATAGCGTTGAGAATACTGTCAGGCCCCGTGTAATGAGCCATCACCATACTGGCAACGACCAACCCGCCATTACTGTGTGCGATAATATCGACTTTATTGATGCCTGTATGCTTCTCGAGAACCCATTTTATTTGTTGATATAAGGCTTCTCCGGATTTAGTGTTATTTTGTCTAAAATCATAGGAAAATAAATATATCGGTCTAGACGGAAATTCTCTGAGCAGATCCTGGATGAGCTTTCCGAATGTTCCCTTAGTACCAGCACCTTCTGCTTCCAAATCATAGGCATACAAATTCGGTATATCCTGCAGATTCAGTTCATTGTTGTGTGGATAACGCTCTTTACTGATATCCATTCCTTGCGAAATCATTTGCCATCCGGTTCCTATTTTATCTAAAAGATCGCCTGACGGCGCCCATATTTTATCTCCACCATTTTCCTTGGTATATAGATTGCTTCCCATGTATCCTTCAACAAGAATAATTGGATATTCATTTTCTGTAGAATCATTTGGATCCGGCGTATAATTTTCATCCGGGTTCTTTTTCAGTAGGTCCTTGATAGATCTCAGCGTCGGATATCCCCGGCTGTATCTGGAATCGAATTCCCACACGTTATCAAAATCCCAGCCTGAGTAACTCCATCTCGTTTTCATGTTTTCAGTGGGCATGCCCCCACTTGAATAGATTTTATTGGAGTCATCATATATGACCGTGGTAACCCTGATGTTACCAAATATATATCCTCCATCGGTGTTATCGTAATAACTGTTGATCAGTGTCTGGCCTGAGGTATAACCGAAGATACCAGGATGGCTCTGTGCAACGCTGGTATTTATATCATTGGCAGCCGGACCGATGTTATATGTGTTTTCTACCGTTCCGTTCCCGCTGGCTGCAATGTTTCCGTTGTAGGACAGGGCTGATGAATTTGGTGCCTTTCCTTCATTGTAAGAGTTGAAGATCCTGCCGTTATTGTAGGCGGTGATTCCTCCATTCTCCCCCCCAAGCATTGCCTTTGCGATACCATTAGCATAACATTCCTCGATGACCCCAGCATTACCTGAAGTGATACAGCCAGAATTATAGCCATATACATCCATATAGCTGACACAGCTGACTACCTTCAACTCTGCAGGAATCGTACTGACGATGCCGCCCCCGAGCGCTGCTGATCCCGCTCTGACTTCTCCTTCAGCAAGGCAATGTTTAATTAACAGTGTTACATCAGGATTGCTATCCACATATCTGCCAACGATACCGCCGCCTGTTCCCCATCGTCCTTCTGTGGATATATTCTCCTGATATTTACAGTCTTCAACGGTTACTTTCCCATTAAATCCACCTTCATAATTATGGTCCTTCAGATCGATCTGTGCTATAATACCGCCGCCGAAACTACCTGTTCCTCCTGTCATTTTTATCTCAACATTTGAGTGAATATTCTTGATACTCACGGTGGAATTCGAATTCCCGCCCCGAATCGTTCCGATCAAGCCGCCTACGATATTTCCCCGAAGCGATCCTGTAACAGAGCATCCGGATACAGTGATTTTTCCACCACGTGAATTCCAGGCTTCACCGATCAGCGCCCCGATACAAATTCCAGAGGTATTGGTTTTGCTGACATCTTCAATCCTGACATCTTTAATCGTTACACTCGAATTATTGTCGGCCTTTACAAATCCAAAAAGACCGTTATAATCAGAGTTTCCGTCAAGATTTAGATTTAGGATCGCGTAGCGATCTCCATAAAAATTTCCCATAAAAGGATTCTCTCTTGTCCCTATAGGCGTCCATTCTTTCCCACTCAGGTCAATATTCTCAGTAAGAATAATCGTCCGATCCTTGAAACTGTTGCCCATTGCAACTTCATCGCTCACCCAATTCAGCTCGGCTGCATTGCTGATGTAATAAACATCTCCTATTGGTTTTACTTCTACGGAAATGTTCGAAAAATCAAGCACAGGTTTGTCAAAATCAAATGTTTCAACCGGAATTATTTCTCCATTTTCACGTTTTACCCGCAAATTTGCTGTTTTTGTGGACATACTCTTAAGCTTCGCTTCCAGTTGTGAAGAACTAAATTTTGGGAATGCCTGTTTTAAAATCGCAAACGCACCGGTTACCATGGGAGCGGCCATGGATGTTCCCGAGTTGGTTTCGTAACAACCATTGCCTGAGCATTTTTCGCTTATTACAGAACCATCTTCATCCCTGATTACAGATCTAAGCATTACGGAATTAATGTTTTCGCCCGGAGCCAGTATATCAATGAGTTTACTGTGATTGGAACCGACCAGAATTTTTGGATCATTATCATCAGCAAGAGCTCCGACACTGAAAGCTTTGGATATACATGCCGGGCTCGCAATACCATCAACAAAAAAATTATTACCTGAAGAAACTACAGGAATTATCCCATTGTTGGCTAAATAGTTAATTCCTTTTCTATATGGATTATTATTATCGCAGGAATCAGAATACTTATTATTATCCCCAATACTCAGGTTTGCAGCAACAATAGGTTTTCCGGATAAATCATTTTGTAAATTTACAAGATAATCTGCAACTTCATATAAATCAAACCTCAATGATTGAGCACATATTGTTTTATTATCAGTATTGCTGCACCTCTCAACAGATACATTTATTGAAACAATTTCCGCATCAGGTGCAATACCATATTTTCCGGCTGCTATTCCAGTTACATGCGATCCATGATTATGCATCGATATGTCTTGGGATTTAGATGGAAAAGATGATCCTTTTTCACAAACAGGCTCATAATGATCAAGAACAGATTGCAGAGCATTATCTTCGAGCGCAAAACATTCCTCAGCGATAACTCTGTCTTTGAAATCTTCATAATTTTTGGCTATACCGGTATCAATAACGGCAATAACGGTTCCTTTACCCGTTAAGCCAAGTTGGTGTGCTGTATTAACTGAAGTCAATTCCTCTACATGACCTTTTAGTCCGATGCTTTTATCAATGAAACTATTCCAATTTTCCGAAAAATGATCATCGATATTGATCGGTTCAAACTCAAACAGTTCGATCAAATCGTCGTTGTTTTCTGTAAAAGTTAGAATCTGTGCTGCAGTACCGTATAAACTGACCGCATCCAGATTTGTCAATGCTAATGCTTTTTTCATACCCAAAGAAGCCGCGAACTCACTTTCTGTAACGGCAGATCCCGGCTTTACATCAGCAGTCACATTGAAGAAACGTTCCATCAATGAAGTATATTCTTCAGGAGTGAAATCGGAATTTTCAATGAAATCAAGGAAATTCAGCAATGTTTCAGCTTTGATTTTATTCCGGTCTGTCTCTGAAAGTGTAGTCATTTCAGGAACAGCTTTTTCTCTTATAGAAGCATCGGACTGACTACCTGTGACGGTGATATCACAGTAATCCCAGGAAAAACCGAGATTGCTCTCCACTAAAAGCCGTGTCTTCCCCGCAGAAAGAGCGGTGACTGTCAGTGTTTCAGGATCGATGTGAATAATTTTTTCATTCATAAACCAATCCAGAAATACATTCGGAGTCTCTTCCGGTGTATAAGTAAGCGGCAGCTTTATTTCTTCACCGACATCCATAGTCAATTCTTTAACATCCAAATGGATCTCTGTAATCGGCTTGTAATACGTCACCACATCCTGTGCTTCCACGGGCAGAGTAAATAGCGTATACAGGAAAATCACAAAAATTAACATTGTCCGAATATATTTTGAATTTTTCATTGTTCCCCCCTGAAAAAATAATTTATTAAGTGATACCTTCATCAGACAAACAATCAAATTGGAAGTAATTATTTAATAACATAAATAGAACGGATAAGAAACATTTCACAGATCCTTGTTAATTTGAAACCAGCTCAAATACACAAGATTTACCTTTTGTGGTTGTCTCGTTTTATAATGGTTTAGCAAAAATCACACGGCGAGAAAAATAATAGCTAAATTCCAAAAATGTTTTTTTCATATAACACCTCTCCTGTCTGATATTTATTGTTTATCGAAAATCAATACATGCGATCGATCCAGTTGTTGAAAAAAAATGGAATATCCCATAGATAAACAAAAATATAAATCAGATTTTTTCTTATGATATAGGTTTAGCAAAGACTACGCGACGATTCAGATAACTACCACCCTTTATGTTTTCATTTTCACATGTGACTAGGATCAGTGAACCCGGCTTGTCTTCCGAAATGTCAGCGATTTTCTGTAAATCGTCCGGTTCCAGAAGTTCGTTTGCATAAACGCTGAAGCGAATAACTTTTCCACAAGTATTTGTAACGAACACCTTGTCATTGACTTTCAACGTTGACAGAAGAGCAAAGGGACCGTATTCTTCAAGACCGATAGTATTATGACCTGCAATGATGCTGTAACCTTCACCAGGAAGAGCACTTCCATCAAGTAGACCGGCCCGGTCTGTCAATTCATGCACCGACCAGCTGTTTTCTTCATAGGGAAGGCGAACCAAATCTGCTTTGGTATTCAGCACAGGAATCTGGATCGTCATATGCAGATCGATTGGTGTATTATAGGTCCCACTACTTGAAAAAAGTTGTTTATCGTTGGTGGAAAACCCTGTATTAGGAAGAACTGTGTTCTTAGGGAACAGTGGGAAGAAATATAATGGTATTTGTTCTTTTATTTTCGAGAGGGACCAGACACCTGCCATCTTTTTGTAGTCATAATCTGTGAAAAGCTTACCGTTTTTTCTTACTGTATTCAAAGCAAGCGGATCCGTTGCAGCATTTCCTCTGGCAGTATAATACCAGTCGCTTTTATAATATGGCAACGAGGGAAATATATTATTTATCCCAAGTGTTTTTTCTCCAAGGACCAGGACGCTAATAGAACCACATTCCTTAAATGTTCCATCGGAATTATTTACATTTGAAGTATTCCAGCTAGTCAAATCCAGCTTCGTCAGGCTGCTACATTCTGAAAACATATATTCCATATCCGTAACATTAGCAGTATTCCAATTGCTGACATCCGGATTTACCAAATCGCTGCATTTGCAAAACATATATCGCATATTTGTGACCTTTTCGGTATTCCAATTGCTGACATCCAGCCTTGTCAATGATCTGCAGTCGTAAAACATACCGCTCATATCCGTAACATTTGCAGTATTCCATTTACTCACATCCAGTTCCGTTAGTGCGCTGCAATCGGAGAACATACCTGACATATTAATAACCTTCGCAGTATCCCATTTTCTTACATCCAGATTTGTCAAAGCACAGCATCTGTAAAACATAAAGCTCATATACGTGACATTTTCAGTAACCCAATTGCTTATATCCAGATTACTCAGCGAGCTGCATTGATTAAACGTACTTCCCATATTCGTAACATTTGCAGTATTCCATTTACTTACGTCCAATTCAGTCAATTTGTAGCATCGGAAAAACATATTTGCCATATTTGTAACTTTTTCTGTATTCCACCCGCTCACATCCAGAGATTCCAATACCCGACAGTCCTTGAACATACCATGCATATTCGTTACATTACCAGTTCTCCACTTGCTGACATTCAGATTTGTCAAGTTTCTGCAATTATTGAACATAAAGCTCATATCCGTAACATTTAAAGTATTCAGTTCACTGACATCCATATCTGTCAAATTAAAACATCCGGAAAACATGGCGTTCATGTTCGTAACATTAGCAGTATTCCACCCGCTTACATCAATTTTTCGCAAAGAAGTAGAGTAATATTCTGTTTCCTCCCCATTATCATCTGTCTTTTCAGTGGGAGTAACCTTGAACATACCGGACATATCCGTCACGCCAGACACGTCCAGATTCGAAAGGTACATCTCCCGAACGTATGGGAAATCAGAAAACAAATTTTTTCCATCCAGAACCCGAATTGTATCTTCCACTTTCATGATCGTGATATTGTGATCACTTTTGAAGGCTTCACCGCAATCAGCAGCCCACACCGCGTCACTATCTGGGATCTCCTTTGAAAAGCTGATCGTCCCGCTACTGATCGTATATTTGACATTGATACCGCAGATACCATCGGCGATTACGTTCTGAAAAATGCATGGAATTATAAACAAGCAGATGACAAACAGTAATTTTTTCATAAGATGACCTTTTAATGTTATGTGTGACTGAATTTTGGTTTTCCACAATTATACATACTTTATAAATGCACAATTCATGCCAACAAATAGTGAAACAATTAAATGTGAAAAGGCTATTAATTCTTTTTTTTAAAGAGATGTTACTGAGGATCAGATATATAAAACCGAAACTGGTACATATGAATTATATAAAACCGAAACTGGTACATATGAATTATATAGAGTTATGATGAATGGGAAGAATGGTTCAGTTATTGTTTTTAAGGGCATTAATACAATAAAACCATGAAAGGTTTTGAATATAATGCTCATTAATAATGCCAAATAGATTCACCGTCAGAGTATTGGCAAGTTCCATGTTTTCAGAAATGGAAAAAACATGAACGCCAATATTTGACAGATCTTCTAACGTATTACGCATTGCTTTGAAATTCCTTTCAAAGCGATCCATTTTATGAATAATAGCAAATTCCGCTGCATGAGCGGCCATTATCATTCGTTTAAAATTAGGCCGTTCTTCATTTTTTGCAGAATACGCTTCATCAATATAAATATGGGAATTCGTTACCTCATATCCCTGCTCTCTTGCATATTTAAGACAGGCAATTTTTTGCGCTTCAATTGAAAATCCATCGACCTGCATTTCAGATGAGACACGAAGATATATCGCGGCAGATCGCTTTTGCTGTATCGCTTCGACGGTATTCTCTGTTGCGAGTCTCTTTTGAACAGCTTTAGCCTTTTTATTAATAGGTAGATTTGCGCTGTCCGCGGACTGTGGTGAAGCGACAGAATTCATTTATTTTCCTCTTCCTGTCCCTTTAGGGAACGAGCAGCAATTTTTGCCAGAAGCTCAATAAACGCTTTAACGGTAGGCCCAACAATAGGTGTATTGTCAAATTCTTCAGGAATATCTTCTTCTCTCATTGGTCATATCCTTTCTTACGAGAGGATACAAAACCGATGGGAAGTTCAAATCGAATTACATAAGCTCCCTGTTTGTTTTGAATTGCATATGCGATTAAAAATGAATCTGCGTGAGGGATAAGAATTCCAAGGAGGAACAATAAAATGTTATCTTCGCTCTCCTCTTTCTCCGGAAAACAAATTATGACTTTTTCATTTGCGGCATAAAGAGGAACCTCTTCATCCAAGATTCTTATTTGAATGTTGCGTTTTCTAAGTTCGGAAATTAGAAAAACACGAAACTCGTATAGTGAAAATTGTAAATGTCTCGATCCTGAAGCAGAGAGAATGGAGTATATTGTTTGTAAAATATTGATGTCAGAAACATCCATGGTGGGACCCTTCTGGATCAAAAATGATCCGCCCCCATCCGATTTATATTATTAAACGGAAAAATGTCGGTTAAATGAAAAAAAGTCCGACTTTTTTAGCGTCAGACTTTTCGTACAATAGGCGGGAATGACGGGGGTGATATTCTCTAAAGAGAACTTTTTTACGAGGATTTACTCGTAACTTTATTTTACCACAGCTTATCATTTCGAATTCATTTTTATCGACATGAAGAAGAAACGGTCCTCTTGTCTAAGGACAGAATCAGATTATCGGTACGGATATCCGTGATCGCTGCAAATGATTAATTATAAAACTTCAGTCCCGTGAAACCACGGGACTGAAGAATGAACTTATTGGGTAAAATCGATAAATATAAGAGTCATGCCTTGAACACGGATGGATTATCCGGCTCTTATGTTTATATGGGACAGTCACATTCCGGCATTGACGAATACGCTGCCGTCAGCCGCGTGTTCGGTCTCATCAAACCAGACCAGTTCATAGGTGCTCAGCAGGTTGAACGTACCGCTGCCGTTTGTATAAACCACCTCTTCCGTCATATTGTCTTCAGACTGCCAGGTCAGAATGGAGTGTTTCGCGTTCTCGTAGCGCAGTTCGGCGCCGTTACCGGTGGCTTCGGCGGTCATTTCCCAGTAAGCCTTCTGCCATGCGCTGCCTGACCAATTGATCTTGATATCATATTTACCGGCTTCCTCACTGTTTGTGATTTCGATGAAGCCGCGTCCGGCATTTTTCACAGCCCAGGAGCCGACCAGACTGTCCGGTGTATACCCCAAAGAGTTGCGCAGCACGATCTCATGGTAGAAATCATTCATCACTTCAGAGGCTTTGATGTTCTCATCCTTGAATTCCGCTTTATAAAGCATTTCATGTTCACCGTTGAACCAGACCTGGCGAATGTAGTTTTCCTTTCCTTCCATGAAGAAAAAATCGAAGCGGAGATCGACATCCGGGAAATCCAGCACGAGATATTCTCCGTCAGGAGCTTCTTCATCGCGTAAGGAAGTATAGGTCACATCGTGAAGGAGAGGGTCGAGGTAGTCGGCGGCTTTGATACCGTTCGGCTGCTGCTTCCCGTATTCAAGCGTGCTGACCGTATATTCCGTGTCACTGTCGTACACCACACGGGCAAGGAATGCATCCAGAGAAGTATAACTGAATTTAACGGCGGATAATCCTTCGTTTTCTGAGATGATCGTCTCACGGACACTGTGGGCCCATTCATTCGCCGCTGTCCACCTGTCCATAGCTTCTTTGTCGTTATAATCTTTGCGTACGACCCGCACATCGGTCGGTTGGCAATAAATATAATAGTTTTCCTCTGTATCCTTTGCGAAGACACTGTATCCCGGAATATCATCGCAGCGGAGCTGATGCATTTCTTCTTCACTGAGACGGCGGATGTCAAAAAGCCATCCGGCGGATTCCCAGCCGTAACCTTCTTCCTTTGCCGCTTCCATGGATTCTATTTCGTTGACAGTGAAAAGGATCCCCTTATCACTGTTTTCGGGAGTATTAACAAGGACCTTGTCGGCGAATTCTTCGCTAACGGTAAGCGTCAAACCGTCATTTGTGTATGATTTCTGAGCGAAGCAGGAAACCGTGGTAACGAATACAAATAAAACAAGACAAAGTGATAAGAATTTTTTCATTATTTTTATTCCTCTCTTTTGTGTTGCAGGAGCCTGCTCAACAGAGTACCTGCGGTTTCGGCTCCCGGTAAGAATCACACCGATATTCCGGTGTTTCCCTCTAATTGTAATAACGGAGTAAATGTATGTTTTGTTCCGTAATTAAGGAATATGACGGATCGTGATTTCTGCGATCATCTTTTCCTTGTGAATATTTACCTCAGGCATTTGCCGATCATCGTCAGCAGTGAAAGGTAAAACTCACGGATGTCGTTTTTGCGCGTCATGCCGCCCTAAAGGGACGTATGGTCTCCGGTGTACGTCGGAAGGACGTTCCATACTCCCGGACGGATATTATCTGCATCGAGCTCCGTCTGCGGGGCTCCGAGCGGGGCCATGGCGGAAAAGGTATTGACCAGCCCGTCGTTTTCAAGCCATCTTTTATCGATCTTGATGTCCCCTTTAGTTATTCCGGTATACCGGCCGATCAGATACGATCTGGAAACGAACAGCGGATCAGTTTTGGACAAATCGGGAACCGCGTACCCGTCATCTGTTTTTTTTGTTGAACAGCACGGGACTGAAAAGTAAAAGACAGACGGCAGTGTGGAGATACGCCGGTTCAGCGCCGCAGCGTTGTCGATATGCATGTCATAGTCCGCATAGTCTGTTCCTTTGCGTCCGTCTTTTCTCGGACTGGCCCCCACGGACAGCAGTTTTGCAAATCCTCTGCTCCAAAAAGGAACTTTTACCTGATCCGGATCAAAATCCTCATCCTCTGACAGATCATATGCTGTTGTGCCGTTGATCGGGGAGGCAAGCGTGACGATGGCGCTGATCCTTTCTTCCATACCGCCTTTGAACAAATCGGACAGCTCATTCGGAGATGTTGAGCCTTTTTCCCGTTCGTCTCCGTGAGCCAGCAGTTCGGAAAACAGCCGGGCTGTCGTTCCTCCGAAGGAATGTCCGAGCAGAACAAGCCGTGTATCCTGCCCCCATTCAGGGATCAGCGGGCGGCCTGAGAAATCCCGGCCAAATCGTTTATGCCTGTATTCCGTGCTGTGTGCTGCTCCGTAATCTGTTATCAGACCGGCAAGCTGTGCATAAAGTTCACAGGCGCGGTCCCAGGCGCTGCCGGCCGGAGCGACTGATGCCGCATAAGCCCGGAATCCCTGTTTCCGCAGAAACGCTATCAGATCCCCGCCGCGCAGCCCCCAATAGGGCATCCGTCTATATGTTTTTTCGTAGCTGCCCCAGCCTGCAAGGCCGTGGACAAAAATAAATTCTATGTCGCTCATGATTCTCTGTTACACAGTGCGATCGGTCGCTCTGTTGATTTGGATCCTTACTTATTATATTGTATTATCCTGCGGATTTTCGTAAAACCCGGTCAAATGCCATATCTTTCTTTGTGATTTTTTCCCTTTTGAATCATCAGGGAGCTTCTCCATGATAAAATACCTGCTTGGAAGTCCGTCTGTTTCTGAAATGGATAAAGACCGGAAAGGATAAATGAACGCCTGAAGAACAAAACAATGATCACTGCGTTTTCCGCTGTCGTTCCGGACTGTCAATGATCCGGAACGGATACCCCGCTGCCTTGAGCTCGAAGTCTGCAACATCACGATATGTGCACCCCGGGCAGCCTTACGGATCCGAGACCAATTTTTGCGTACTGATGATATTGCGAAAAAGCATGTCGTTGATTGAAGTTTTTATTGACCGATATCAGCCGCCTCCGATACCTTTGAAGTAAAATTAATTATCACGAAAGGATTTTACCGCTATGCTATACAGATCGGATAAATACGGGAATCAGATTTCGCAGCTTGGCTACGGCTGCATGAGGTTTACAAGAAAAGGAAGCTCCCTTGATTATGAAAAGGCAGAGAAGGAACTGCTTCTGGCGATCGACCGGGGTATCAATTACCTGGACAGCGCATATATATATCCGGGAAGTGAAGAGCTTGTGGGACGGGTCCTTGCCGAAAATAATTGCCGGGACAAGGTGAATCTTGCCACGAAACTCCCTCAGTACCTTATCCGGTCTTCAAAAGCGATCGACAGGATCTTTCAGGAGGAACTCTCCAGGCTCCGGACGGATCACATCGATTATTACCTGATGCACATGTTCACGGATCTTGCGGAGTGGGAAAACCTTCAGCGGTTCGGGATCGAGGACTGGATCAAAGCCCGGAAGGCGGACGGAAGCATTCGAAATATCGGCTTCTCCTACCATGGGGATTCGGATATGTTTATGAGAATTCTCGATGCTTACGACTGGGACTTCTGTCAGATCCAATACAACTATCTGGATGAAAACAGCCAGGCCGGAAGGAAAGGCCTTGAATATGCCGGCCAAAAAGGGATCCCTGTCGTTATCATGGAACCGCTCCGCGGCGGAAAACTGGTAAATCTCCCGGATAAGGCGAAAAACATTATTGCTTCTTCGGGAAAAGATTACAGTACAGCTGAACTGGGGCTGCGCTGGCTTTGGAATCAGCCGCAGATCATGTGTGTGCTGTCCGGCATGAATTCGCCGGAAATGGTTGAAGAAAACTGCAGGATCGCCTCAGATGCTGCAGCCGGAAGTTTTGACAGCTCGGATCAGGCTGTAGTCGATCAAGTGAAAGATTTCATTCGTTCAAGGGAAAAGGTCGGCTGCACAGGCTGCCGTTACTGCATGCCCTGCCCGCAGGGAGTAGACATCCCCGGTAATTTCCATTACTATAACCTCATGTATATGGAGGATGAAAAGAAAAGCGCGGTGCGCTTTGAATTTGCGCGCGGAATGGGACTTCGGAAAAACCCCGCTTTTGCCTCTCAGTGCATCGGATGCGGTAAATGTGAGAAGCACTGTCCGCAGCATCTTCCCATCCGGGAAAAGCTGAAAGAAGCGGACAAAGATCTTCGTCCCGGCCTGTATAAGATCGGCATCAATATCGCCAGGAAGATCATGGTCCGCTGATCACAAAGATCTGGTTCTGATCGCTTTTGATAATAAAATATTCAACCGGAGAAATTACGAGATTGAAAAACAAATTATCTGAAAATCGTTCCGTCGGAGCGATTCTGCTGAACATGCTGCTGGCGGCTGTCAGTTTATTCGTGAACGGATTCGGCATCTATCTGACGATCCGGGCAAATATCGGTGCGGCTCCCTGGAATGTGCTCAACCTGGGGGTATCCCACACGCTCGGGATATACTATGGATCTGCCTCGATCGCGATCTCCCTGACGATCCTTCTGATCGATATCCTCCTGCGGGAACCCATAGGGCTGGCTATGTTTGTTGATGCGGTCGTCGTCGGTAAATCCGTGGACTTTTTCAACTGGCTGGGACTCGTCCCGAAAGCGTCTTCCCTTCTGACGGCTGTTCCGATGATGATCGCAGGGCTTTTTATTATTGCCTATACACAATACGGTTATATGCTCGCCTCTTTAGGCTGCGGACCGCGGGATACCCTGCTGGTCGGTCTGGCAAAACGGGTGGAAAAGATCCCTATCGGAGCAGTCAGTATAGCGCTGCTGGGAACTGCAACGCTGATCGGGTGGCTGCTGGGCGGGCAGGTTGGCATCGGAACGCTGATCTATGCTTTCGGCTCAGGTCCGATCATGCAGATGGCTTTCCAGTCCGTACATTTCGATGCGACCCATATACGGCATCAGCGGCTGAAGGATTCCTGCAGGGTCATCTGTTCCATGCACATATGAAATTTTATGCTGCAGTCATTTGAACGAAAAAAGCGCGTCATTACCACATCGGAATTCCCACAGGCAAAATTCATCAACTTGCAAAAAACGAATGCAATACAACTTCTTGTTTTATGCCTTATATTAATGCCTTTTTCCAG
>CACYHU010000012.1 GCA_902774215.1 uncultured Chloroflexota bacterium | reverse complement strand
CATCGGCTTCAGGTTCGATGATCTGATCTGCCGTGTTTTTGATCATGTCCGATATGTTCATCTCAGCTCTCCTCCTTTGTTTAGTCTTCCGGCGGGTCCTGTACCCTTTTCTCCACAGCTTCGTGCAGCTGTGCAGCTGACGGTACTTTGTGGTGACGGGGCCCTTCGGGGACCGTCCCCGGGTGTCATTGATAAACATAGGATACACCACAAATTCAGAAAAGGAAACCGCCAATATTGGCGGTTGACAAATGTTTTATTTTGTGGTAATGACGTTTTTTATACGGATACACCGGGAGACCGGACCGCCTGCGGGGTTGGCCCCCTTTTCATGGTAGTCGTGGTTGAACAGGCGGGATCTCTATTTTTCAATACAAAAACAATGTAATCAATCCGTTTTTGAAGATCCCTTTGCGCTTCGGAGAGGATCATGACTTTATATTGTCTCATAATCTATAGGTTTCCATGAGCTGCCGACCGAATTCCTCCGCATCCATAGCAAGTCCGTCATTTTCAAGAGCAAGAGATTTATCAACTCTTGCAATCAGTTCAGCTTCAGTCAGCGGTTTGTAATAATTATCTTCTTTGTGAACGATCACATTAATTACGGACCGAACAGCTGCCAGTTCATCAAGATTTAATTCCCGAAGCATGTTGATCGTATCGTCAAGAATATCTGCTTTATTTTCACTTGCTTTGACTGCTAACATTTCGGACCATCCTTTTCATTTATTTTCAGTCTTCATTATAACAGAATTGACAGGGGATGCCGCACAGTCATTTGAATATTAAATCCGACCCTCTGTCATCTAAAAATATGGTTCTACCCGTTTTCACGGACACCGTGGTTGGACAGGCGGGAACACGGGGGATCCGGTGCCGGGTCCGGGATGTTTTGTCGGGAATGAGCTGGGTGTGTCCGGCTGCGGAGCTGTTTTCGTGAGACGGGGACAGACCCGCAGGCGGTTCAGTCCCCGGGACTGCAATAATAAGCTGTCCCAACCAACCCTTCGGCCCACACGCTGAACGCCACAAAGGTGCGGCTGTCAGAGAGATTGAGGCAGCTCATAAAGAGTCCAAATAAAAATGTATTTTAATGTCTTGCAGATTGCATAACAATGCATTACAATTGTTGCAGAAAGGCAGGTAACAAATATGAAAACATCTACCGTAAGTGCGCGTATCGAAGAAAATATTAAGACCGAGGCTGAAGATGTGCTCCGCAAGCTGGGGCTGCCGGTTTCTGTAGTGATCGACTCCCTTTATCGTCAAATTATCTTTACCCGTGGAATTCCTTTTTCTCTTTCGCTTCCAACCCCGCCCAAAGCTTTGGAAGATATGACCGAAAATGAATTGAACGCAAAACTTCAGCGCGGTTATGAGCAGGCAATAGCCGGACAGGGCAGACCATATAAGGAAGTATTCGATGAATTAAGGCAGAGCTTAGAATGAATTTTTTTGAAGTAATAATCACACCTGAAGCAGAAAATGACCTGTGGGAGATTCGCAATTATATTGCAGATATTCTTCTTGAACCGGATACTGCACGGGAATATATTGATGACATTAATGAGAAAATTGAAAAACTGGAATATATGGCCGACACCATAGCACCGGTCCCGGATGAACCATGGTATTCCCGAAAAATCAGAAAATTACCTGCAAAAGAGTTTTTTATTTATTATCAAATTAATGAAAACAGACACTATGTCTTTGTTATTAGTATTATTTATAAAAAAGAGATCAAAACAGAATTTTAAGTGAGAAAATCGCAAATTATCGGTTTTGAAAAATCACCGAATTATTCCCTTTTCGAGGAGCTCCACCAGGTTGATCCTGAGAACTTCGGCTGTACGTTCTGAAGCAGCACGCCGTTTTTCATCATCTGCCCATTGATCTTGTATCATCCGATGGCCTCATCACAAAAGCCGTGGTTGGTGCGGGTGACACGGCGCTGAGCACGACCTGGTGCTGCCTCCCGAGAAGCTGTGTTCGGGAGACGGGGCCAGACCCCTGCGGGTTCAGGCCCCGGGTGCGCCAGATACACCGGGAGACCGGACCGCCTGCGGGCCTGGGCCCCTTTTCATGGTAGTCGTGGTTGAACAGGCGGGATCGCGGATGACATGGCGACGGGAGCGGAAAAATAAGAAATAAGATTTTCGTGGTCAGTCAGCTGCATGATTTTTGAATAATTCAAAACAGATGCTGAAACATGAAGATACGATCTTCATCGTAATTTGGCTTTAATCTTTTGTGAAGCTCGTCTTCTGATGATTTGTCCAATCGCAGGAATCCATAATCATGATACCTTTCAATCAGGCGATCAAACCGCTGCAGCAGAACAAATCATTTTGAAGAACTTTCCCGGGCAATTTCATTTTCTCTTATTTTAACGTTTTCACGGATCAAACGTTCGCTTTCACGCTTCATATTATCCCGGTCAGGAGCAGGAGAACTCATAATCTGATTAAATATTGCCGCTCCAAGCTCCCGAGGAAGATTTGTCATATCAGGTTTTCTGTATCTTGGAGTTTCAACAATCATCTGTCCTCCTTTTGGTGTTTCAACATTAATCATCGCCAATCTCATAATTTATCATATTATATAATTTCATTTTCCACATCTATTGCATCATAAGAAAAGCCGGCATCAACCTGAGCAATCGCTTCATCGATCCTTGTGATCAATTCTGTCTCCGAAAGTGGTCTGTAATAATCGTCGTCTTTTGAAATGAAAACTTTGATTACTGACTGCACCGCCTTTAGTTCCTCCAAATCAAGTTTGCGAAGCATATCAATTGTTTCGTCTAATAAAGATACTTTTCCCGGATCTATTTTTGTATCAATCATATGCGCCTGTCCTTATCATTCATTTTTCGTTTCTATTCAGAACTTGTCGGGGACGGTTCCTGACGTAGGAGGGAACTGTCCTCTCGCTTTCGCAGGAAAAGTGCTTTTTGGTATCAGGTTCTGAACAGTTACCATTTTTCTTTTATTATACAACGAAATATTATAAATGTCTCTGTTCAAAACCGGACGAGTCCGCTCAATTGACAGGCTTTCCCTGCGCGCTTCCTGATGAGATTTGTTTACCCGTTTATGGTGCTAAAACACTGTTGATGTAATCGCTGTACCGCTTTCTTAGCAGCAGTGGTTAGTTCCCGGTTGCCGGTTTCCAGCGGTAATTTGATGCCATCTGTGTTCACGTCAGGAACAATCACAAAATTCTTCGTTATACCTGTGAAGCTGTTTTCGTGAGACGGGTACAGGCTCCGCTGGATCCAGTCCCCGGAAGGAAAAGCAGCGCACTGCTTTCTGATTATCTCCTGTAAAAGGGCCGTCAGGCTGATTTCTTTGCCTTATATACTTTATATTTTTCCGTGTTTTTCATATCCATTTTTTGATCCTCCCTTTTGGAAGGTGGGGAACTTCTGCGAATTCCGGCCGTAAAGCCACTTATTAAATATCTTTTCGCCCCATCTGACTGCCTTGTGACTGTTATGTCCGGAGAACCGAACACAGTTATTCGGAGAACATACACGGCTGACCTGAATTCGGGTCAGGCTGCATATAACCCCATGACCCTTACGTGTTCACCGGTTTATGGCGACCTGCCCGGGATGTTTTGCAGGGAATGAGCCGGGAGTGTCCGGCTGTGGAGTTGTTTCGTGAGACGGGTCCAGACCCGCAGGCGGTTCAGCCCCGGGGGGGGTAAAAATAATCAATACCGGACTTTTCCTTCAGCTACTGCTTTCAGATGATCCCCATAAGGACTCTTTCCATAAGCTTTCGCAGATTCCAATAACCTGTTTTTATCAATGAATCCATTTATGAATGCGATCTCTTCCGGAGCGGAAATGGTTATGCCCTGTCGTGTTTGTATCATTTGAACAAATTCTGCCGCCTGCAACAAACTCTGCATTGTCCCGGTATCCAGCCAGGCAAAGCCACGTCCAAGAAGCTGAACATCAAGCAAACCGTCTTTAAGGTACATTTCATTCAATGCAGTTATCTCCAGTTCCCCCCTGGCGCTTGGTTTTACCTGATTTGCCCGTTTCGCCACATCTGACGGATAAAAATAAAGACCGGTGACAGCATAGCTGCTTTTAGGCTGTTTCGGTTTTTCTTCGATACTCAATGCTTTTCCGTTTTCGTCAAATTCAACAACGCCGAAACGCTCCGGATCAGGGACATAATATCCGAAAACAGTAGCCCTGCCATTTTCTTCTGCATTTTTCACTGCTGATTTCAGCATCGTGCGGAATCCGCTGCCGTAGAAAATGTTATCGCCCAACACCATTGCTCCGGCTGCGCCATCAAGGAATTCCTCTCCAAGAATGAAAGCCTGCGCAAGTCCATCCGGGCTGGGTTGAACACAGTAAGATAAGGATATTCCAAACTGGGTACCGTCTCCAAGCAAAGCTTCGAATCTGGGTGTATCATCAGGAGTGCTGATGATCAAAATATCCCTGATACCTCCAAGCATGAGCGTACTTAAGGGATAATAAATCATAGGTTTATCATAAATTGGCAAAAGCTGCTTGCTTGTTACTTTCGTCAATGGGTAAAGCCGCGTGCCGGATCCTCCTGCAAGTACAATTCCCTTCATAGCAAGTTTACCTCCCGGGATTGAACTTTTCAGCCCAGGAAAAATCCTGTTTCCTGAAAGGTTTGTGCTTTTCATCTTTTGCAGATGTCTTATAAGGGATATCCAGTTTCGGCCAATCCACGGCTATATCCGGATCATTCCAGGGAATGCCGCCTTCTGATGCCGGGTCATAGACATCGGTACATTTATAGACAAATTCCGCTGTCTCAGAAAGAACGAGAAAACCATGCGCAAAGCCCTCCGGAATATACAGCATGTTTTTCTTTTCAGCACTGAGTATCACAGCATACCACTGACCGTAAGTTTCAGATCCGGATCTGACATCAACTGCCACATCAAAAACCTCACCTTTGGTGACTCTTACAAGCTTGCCCTGTGTATGATCTTTCTGAAAATGCAGCCCACGAAGAACTCCACGAGTCGATGAACTTTCGTTGTCCTGAACAAATTCTCTTGTAATTCCGGCTTCAGCAAATGGTTCTTTTTTGTATGTTTCCATGAAATATCCGCGGCTGTCACCAAAGACCTGAGGCGTTATGACCAGCACACCCGGTAATATTGTCTTTTCAAAGATAAATGCCATCAGAGATTTGCCTCCCTGAGATACCTTGATACCGCGTCTTTCCAATCCGGCAGCGGTGTGAAACCGTTTTCCTGTAACTTTGCCTTGTCCAGCCTGCTGTTGAATGGTCTTTTAGCAACAGAAAGTCCATATTCTTCAGTACTTACCGGAATTACTTTTGTAGCCAATCCATATTGTTTATAAAACTCCACACAGAAGTCATACCAGCTGATATATTCTCCGGGTCTGCATTCGGAATTGGTCGCATGGTAGTAACCATACTTATCCGTTTCGATCATATCGACCAGCAACCGGGCAAGGTCTTTGGTATACGTCGGTGTTCCGATCTGGTCATTGACTACACGGACAGTATCATGAGTTTTACCGACATTGATCATGGTCTTAATGAAGTTCTTTCCATTCAACCCGAAGACCCATGCGATACGGACGATAAAGTATTTCTCCAGCAGCTCCGCAACGGCTAATTCACCTTCCAGTTTACTTTGTCCGTAAACATTCAGCGGCTGATAGGATTTGCAGTCCGGCTTCCATGGTTCCGTGCCCTGTCCGTCGAACACGTAGTCGGTGGAGATATAAATCATTTTGGCGTTGACCGCCTTCGCAGCTTCAGCGATATTCCGGGTGCCCTGTGCGTTGATAGCGAAGACTTTCTTCCGGTTTTCCGATTCTTCCGCCGCATCCACTGCTGTCCATGCGGCGCAATGCACGACGGCATCGGGCTTGCTTTCATGAATGATTCGGAAAATTTCCTCTGTATTGGTGATATCCATCTGCATATAGCAGAATCCAACCGATCCGACTCCATCCGCACAAACAAAAGAAGATTGAATATCAGATCCTATTACATCGTGACCGCGTAAACATGCCTCATAGAGACAGTCATACCCCAACTGTCCATTAACACCGGTAATTAAAATATTCATATTTTGTAAAATGAAAAAAAAGGCGGGCGCGCAGAGATCGAACCTGCGGTGTTTATCCTATTGTCACAGCCCCTGAAATCGTATATTTGTCACTATATTGTTGTGTAACGCCCGATAAACACCTACACCCGCCATCAATATAGCAGAAATAAGAACCATTCTAATGTCTCCTTCCCATGAAATTTCAAAAGAACCATGCGGTTTTTTGTTTCCACGATAAGACGGACGTCGATAGGAAACCTTAATCAAAGACAAAATAATACTGATTCCAAGGGCGACTTTAGGCAAATTTTTGTTCTGTAATTAGCTTTACAGAACCGGATTGTTTTTCTTCAGACTCCTCTATAAGACATATCAAAATCATTTGGATAATAATAACTGTCGGCCATGTCAAGTATTCATAAAAAAAACCAGAAATAAAAATCGAAAGTAAACAAAGGCTGCTGCATTGAACAACAATGCTTTTGCTTTTAATAAACCTGAAAAAAACGAATCCAACAAAATATATTAGATAAAGGGCAGAGACCATACCATAATTAATAAGAATCGTCAAATATTGATTATCAATTGCTCTTGTCCATGATCCGTTTACTGGATTATAATATAATAAATCAATAAAAAAATTAGGGCCATGACCAAATAGTTTTCTTATTATATCAGATGTTCTGAATATATCAAATCCCCACTGAATGATCTGAGAACGGGTATTATTTTCAATAAAATCATAATTTAATGTAGATGCCAGCCTGTAATTAATAACGGATATTAAGTTTTCAATTTTGTCACGGCTAAGTACCAATAAAACAACTACTATTATTATTATAATTATTATTCTTAATATTTTTTTCTTTTTTACTTTTATATCAATTGTTTTATTTCTTCTAAAATAAAACAATAGCAATGTTATCACTGCAGAAATCCAACTGCTTCTGGATTGCGTTCCCAATATCACCGCTAATATTAATCCTTTCGACAAGAAATTGATCCATACGTTTTCAAAAGGAAAATACATTACAATAATAAAAAAAATAACACTATATACACCGCATATTATTGGGTGTGAAAAAAAGGATGTGATCCGAAATCTATTGGATCCTACATCTCCAATAAAATAAATTAGACTATCTTTACTTATTATTAATTCTGAAACCAATTGACGCTTCAGTATAAACTCCAAAACGCCAACAGCTGAAATAAAAACCGCTGCATTACGAATAAAAATCAATATTCTTTTTTTATTATTTTCTTCCAAATTATATAAAAATATATCACAGACTGATATCATAAGAAATTCAAAATAAAAAATTTTGATATCATTAGTCTTTTGAAGATTAAACAGATTTCCACTCAATAATGCAGCAAAAAATCTGCATAATATAAAACCGATATAAATAATTATAGGGCTTCCTTTTTTAATACGTTTTATTTTATTTGACAGGAGCAGACCGACAGTGAAAAATGAAATTCCGAATAAAGTAAAAATATAACCGACTCTTGCTGAAACATTATAATATATGCCAAAAATGCATAATAGATATAATAGTAAAAAAAATAATGAAAAATCACTCTTTCTAACCTGTTTTGCCTGCATTATTTTATATTCCTTTTAGCTTGCGTTACCAAATAATTTGTCATTTCATTATTTGAGATAAACAAAATAATTAAATATGAAAGCAGCGATACAACAATTACCGTTGTTATTCTGATGACATTATTTGAAATATATTTCGATGTTATTCCAGCCGTTATCATAATCAAAACACACTCTGCAATTACTGGAATAATCGTTTTAGAAATTTTATAGTGATCTTCCTGATATAAATGCTTTGCTGATAAAGAACAGATCAGAACGATGCATATTTCAGACAAAAGAGTTGTTACAGCTGCACCATTGATACCCCATAGTGGAATCAGCATAAAATTCAATAAAAAATTTACTGTTGCTGATATCACTGTCGCTTTGAAAAATATTTTATCTTTCCTGTTGATGATCAATATAGCATGAGCATAAAAACATCCAAATACAGCAAAAATCATTGCAAAACACAAAATTCGAAGTGAAGTCACACCGGATTGGAATTCGTTTCCTCCCACAAGCAGCAGTACATCTCCGCTTAAACAAAATAATCCCGTTATAGCAGGCAGCAATAAAAGAAATAAGGTATCTCGAATCTGATTCAGAAGATCATTATATTTCTGCTGAGAATCATCTGCTTGATTGCCAAGGTAAAATGACAGTCTGGGAACAGCGACCATAATGATTGCATTTAATATACTCTTTACGATACTGTATATTTTCGATGTCATTGTGTATACACCGACTTCACTGTTTGATCGCAAAAACCCCAGAATTGTGATATCGGAATTAATATAAACAGTACTTGCAATCGAACTGCAAAAAAGGATCAAAAGCGGTTTCATATGTTTCATCAGATTTTTTGAAAATACAAAACGGCAGGGTACCTTTTTTGATGTATAGTATAAATTCAAAATATTGCCTGCAAAATTGGAAAATGCCATGATAATCACATAAATCAGCAGATCATTTTCATTTTTTACCAGCAACAGGATCAAACCAAGAGAAATAACATGAACAGCAGTATATCGAATCGTAATATATAAATATTCTTCATAAACAGTGTTCAGCCAATCCCTTCCCAGACAGCGCGACATGATATTCACTGAAAGAAGCATGATAAAGACGCGCTCGATGCGGATCCGTTCAACAATCAATACCATGATAATCAGAAGAAGATATGACAGCAGGGATGAAAGAAAATTGATCGTAAAGACTTCCGAACAAAATTCATCTATCTTCTTTTTATCATCCCGAACCATGGCTCCTTCACGAACCGCATATGTAGGGATACCAAGCAAGGATAATGTTATTAATATCTGTACAATGGAATCAGAGAAACTGTAACGGCCTAAATTCCCGGCTCCCAACACTCTGGATACATAAGGATACGTGATCAGTGGAAAGACAATGCTAAGACTTTGCCTGATAACATTCAGAACCGCATTCAGTTTAATCGATTTGTTTTTCATAGTCAGATAAATTCATTTTATGCAATTGGATTCGATATAACATTTTAATTGTTCATTTGCAGCTATTCGTATCTTAATATTTTCTATTTTTCTTTCGCAAAATTTTTTATATGATAAATTCGTTATTCCTGTGCTTCCATGATGAATATGACTGACTTGTAATTCATCGCTATAGATAGTTCTCCAGTTATTTTTTTTACATCTATACGCTAAATAAAATTCTTCATTATATAAAAAGACTTCAGGATCAAATGCTTTTTTATTGATTGAAATATAATCTCTGGAAAAAATCAGACATGGACCATGTAAAATTACATTCTCCTGAAAACCTCTATAGTTATTGGCTTTCTTATCTACTTTTCTTCTGATGCGAAATAAATAAAATAATTTTTCCCGATTTTTATACGACTCGGAAATATAACTCAGAAAGCATTTTAGAGAGAAACTTTTTTCATATTCAAATAATGAATTCTTTTGTTCCTGTATAATATCTTCTATTTCATCAGGCGTTGGAATTTCTTTTGACATTGGACTGGTATGTTTATCTTTGAAAGGGATATATACGTCTGGTCCGGCAACAAAAAAAGGATGAGTCTCATACAGATTATAAAGTTTTGATATAAAATCAATCTGCTCGATAAATATATCGTTATTAATAATAATCATAAAATCATAATCATCTTTTGACTTTGCATAAGCATATCCAACATTATTTCCTTTTGAAAAGCCTTCATTATTTTCTAAAACTAAAGTGTTTACTTCTGTATTGATTTCTTCAGAAATATCATATTTTTTTCCGTTGCACACAACAATAATGTCAACAGCACCGTCAAATGATAAGCTTTTTATGGCTTTTATTGCCTTTTTGGTTATTTCTTTGTTTTCTCCATAATGAAGAATTATAAAACACACTTTATTTGTCATATTAAATAAATTTTATTGCAATAAAAGCACTTACCTTTCTATGTAGATGGATAAGAATAATATTTTGAAGTATTATTTTGTTTTGTATCAATACCTAAAGCTTGGTAAACTTGATAAAATATTTGAACATTCTTAAATGAGTTTGGACCAAATTATTAACGATGTTTATGCTTAATTTCAAAAAAAATAGAAAAAATCCTATTATTTTGTCAAAATTTAATTATATACAGATGCCTTTTCGAGGTTCTAAACAATTAAATTAGAACTAAGAATAGCCACAATATATCGATTTTGTTTTTCCATTACAGATGCAAAGGTCTTCTTACGAAAGGAAATATCATATCCATTTTATTAAGAAAGTATATGATATATATACTTAACAATTCATTCCAAAAGCTCTTTTTTTTTGAGCTAAATTGTTCCTGTGTCAGTAAAGGTTTAAGCTTTTTCGTATGATTGATATTCCATTTATTAATCTCATCATTTGCTTTATCAATCAATTCCCATCCCTGAATTTCGGAAAAAGTATAAATTGATTTCATCCCTATTATTCTCATCTCGATGTTTATATTCTCAGCCATGTATTCCCAATTCTTTCTTTCCGAAATTTTAAAAACATAAGAAAGGGAATTGAAAAAATCGAATGCCTTTTTGGCAGATAATTTGCTTTCTTTATGACCTATTCGATGAACATATATCCTTTTATTTAAATAATATAATTCTGATGTATAGGACAATGCATCAGCAAGAAAAGTAACATCCTGCCCACGTAAAAAGACAGAATATTTTATAGAATTATCTAATAAATAATTTCTGTTGAAAAGAAATCTCTGATGTCCATAAGGGAACTGAAAAATATCAGTACTGATATATCCCTCATAATTCATGAATAATTTTTCTCTTTGTTTGTTAAAAACAGATGATAATAAATTTTTACGTAAACTGACATAATTTCCGCCGCATATATCAACATTTTTAGAAATTGCTGTTTCATATAAAGTTTCGATTACATCATCACTGAAAAGAAAATCATCTCCATCGATAAACATTAAATAATTACCTGTAGCAGCATGAATTCCAATATTTCTTGCAATACCTGGACCTTCGTTTGATTTTTGTATTATTTGGATATTATTATATTTTCTAAATTTATCTAAAATTTGCTCAGATGAATCTGTAGATCCATCATTGACTATAATAACCTGAATATTTTTAAATATTGTTTGATTTATTATACTATTTAAACATTCTTCGATATGTTTTCCATTATTATATACAGGAATAATTATACTGACTTTATATAACATAATTTCAATTATTTTTACTATTTTGAAGGAATACTGATATTTAGAAATTGGAATTTTTAATCCTTATTAATCTGATGGTTTTAAATAAGGACCCTCAGGGAGTTTGAGATAGATTATTAATCAATAGAATATCCTATATCCAAAACTCTAGCTGGATTACCAACAACTGTTGAATCAGGTGGAACATCAGTCAAAACGATTGAACCTGCACCTATTTTTGAATTTTTTCCAATTTTGACAGGGCCAAGAATCATTGCATGTGCTCCAATGAATACATTCTCGTCAATGTAGGGTGCCTCATGAGTTTTCAATACTCCGATAGTTACTGAATGCTGTATTTTCACCCCTTGACAAATAATGGCATTTTTATTAATCACAACTCCGAATGCATTATGACAAAAATAAACACTTTCATCGATATCTGCTTCAAAAGGGATTTCACATTGATAAACAATTCTACAAAACCATTTAAGTAATTTTGAACGTATTTTGTGTCCTTTTTTTGTATGATACTGTCCTCTATGAAGAAATTTTTCGAATTTCATAAAACTCTTTTTGATTTAGAAATTTTTGGAAAAACTACCAGCTTGTCCTGCCACCATCAAGCACAACTGTAGCCCCTGTCATATAAGTGGAAGCGTCGGAGATCATATAAAGCACAGTGCAAACATATTCATCCGGCCGGCTCATTCTTCCCATTGGAATCAAATTACTGATCTTGTGTATAAACTCTTCATTCTGGCCATTTTCAAGACTGGCAGGACAAAGCGTATTGACTCTGATTCCTTTGTCTGCCCAATAGACAGCAAGATATTTCGTCAATCCAATGATCCCATGTTTGACAACTGAATACGAGACAGGTTTAACCATCTGCTGATCATCCGGCAGACCTTCTTTTCGATATATACGCTGGTCCGGAGCTATCAAGCCATAATCCGAGGAAATATTCAGAATCACTCCGGATTTTTGTTTTTCCATGATCTCACCGAATACCTGAGCACAGAGCATTGCTCCTGTCAAACCGACCGCAATATCCTGATTCCACATATCAACCGGAAAATTATGAAAACGAATTGGACCAAGATTTTTGGATGCATCCTCTACCTTGGGATTGTTGGCTGCATTATTGATCAGGACATCGATGTGTCCATATTTTTTCAACAAAATTTCTCTGACATTTTCAAGGGATGTACGATCAGTAATATCAACAGTAAAAGTTTCTATGATCCTGTCATTTCCATATTCTGAAAGTGCGGTTTGCTTTACTCTGTCCATACCATTTTGGACTATATCTAGCAAAACCGGGATTCCTTCTCCTTCCAGAATTGCTTCTGTATGTTTCATGCCTATCAAACCGCCGCCGCCTGTAACAATACATATTTTGTCCTTTATACTAAATCGATCTATATACCGTTTCATATCGTTTCCTTTCCCGCAATTTCTAATTTATAATGACAGGGAGAAATAAATATTTAATGTTTTATATATTTCAATTTGTTCCTTTGAATTTGTTCAATAGGTAAAATATCTTCAGATTTATAAGTAAGAGACTCATAAACCTGATTTAAATTTCGAACCAATTTCCGGACACCATCCGGTTCAAGTGAAGCGGCGTGATCTGTACCCTTCCAGGTCCGGTCCAATGTATAATGCCTCTCGATATATTCAGCTCCAAGCGTATATGCTGCTACATCAACAGCGATCCCGAGATGATGACCGGAAAAACCTATTGCCTTTACACGCTTTTGATATCGTTCCTTCATCCTTGTTATTTCAAGAAGACAGATATCTTTGAACGGGACAGGATAACCGGAAGTACAATTATAAAGAATCAGATCCCTGCTTCTTCCGCTGCGCTCAAATAACCGGACAATCGAATCTTCTTCATCCTTTGTTGTCATACCAAATGACAGCTGAATTTCTCCTTCATAATTATCACAAAGCCACTGAAGCATTTCATAATGTGTATTGCAGGCGGAAGGAATTTTAATAAATTGCGGATGAAGAGAGGTGATTTCCTTCGCACTGGTCATATCCCAGACAGAAGTGGAATAAATTATTCCGGCTTCTTCACACCATTGTTTAAGCTGAGCATGCTGTTCTACAGAAAACTCAAGAAATTCCCGATGTGCTCCATAGGTTGAACCATAAGAATTATCAGGATCAGGGTGAGGAGCATTATACTGTTCAGGTGTGAGCAGTTCTTTTGGACAACGTTTTTGAAATTTGATAGCGTCTGCTTTGCAAAAATGGGCTGCTGTTTCAATCAGATCCTTTGCAACGTTCATTTGCCCCATATGATTGCAGCCTGCTTCAGCAATAATAAATGGTTTATTATATTTTTCCATGATTTTTATATTGAATCGCTTTCAGTTTTAAATCAATATCTTCAAAATTTATCTTTTTATCAAAGAGAAAATTTTCATTTATATTAAATGCATGATCAGCATCTATGGTAGCAATTGCACTTGTACATATTCCGACAGCGTATTTGAATTTTATATGATTCAATTTAAAAATTTCACTTGGATACTTTCCACTAATTAATAAACTCTTATCAATATCATAATCACTTGTATCTCGAGGATGTAATTTGATTACAAATTTTCCATATTGATCACAAACAGTTTTTATTTTTAGATAGATGTTTGTTTTCTCCTTTTCTGAAATGAAACCATCTTCTGATAATGGCTGCGTAAATATTATGCCATCTGCGGTTTTTAGTTCAGATAATTCTTTTCTTTCTTCTTCTGATAAAAAGATTTTTGAGATAATATCTGCTTGATTTTCGCAATAATTGAAATTTGCTTTTATCAATTTCGGATGCAAATAATTAGGAAATTTTTCAGGATCAGTTACATAGATTCCTTCAATTTTGTCCATTGTCCAAAAGTTTGTCTGATTTCCATACAATTTTTTTAAAAGTAAGTAAAAATTATTATCATCCGGTGTTACATATTGCATAACACCTTCCTGAATAAAAATTGCTTTTTCACATTCATCTAAATATATTGATGCCGGATAAGCGACTTTTTTTTGTGCCCAGGAAAAATTTACAAGTAAAAAATTATGCTTACTTGTATCTAATATTTGATAAACTCTTTTTTTTATAATATTATTGGATACACTACTTATTCCTATCGCACGATGAACTCGAGTTTTTTTATCTATGACAATGTTATTAATTTTTTCATATTCCATTCTCGTAGAGATTGAAGTAAATTGCTTAACTTCATCTTTATGAGGAGTTGTCATGATTATTATCGATTCTGGTTTTTTATCTGTTTGTAATAAAATTGAAACTGCAAGCATTGTATTATAAACAGATGACGTTACATATATAATCTTTCCTGAATAATTATTTATGTATTTAATTATATTTTCCATAAAAATCCAATAAATTTATTTATTAATCATTTTTTCTGTGGTTTTAATAATTCCTTTATCTTTATAAAACCCTTCTCCATACAACCTCAATTATTGAAAGCTTCTATATCCGTATCCTTCATGATCACAAAATTCATTCTACTGCTGATATGATCACTGCCTATCTGTCCTGTTCTCTCGGCTCAATCAAGGGTCTCGGCAGAAAATTTTTCGTTACGCTTCAGGATTTTGTTAATAATCAGAACAAATACAAATCCCTTTACCAGAAACTGGTACCTTCTGCCGTTCCGGTTGATCCTGTCAATGCTAATTCATAGGGAGGTTGTTATGCCTAAATCTAATATTTCTTTTTCGTCTGCCTCTTCCAACAGAAATCATTCTGTTCCGCTGTGTCCCGGTGCCGATCTTTCAGGTTTATTCCTTTCAGGACAGGTCATTGACCGTACACGGCGTACCATTCTAACTCGAATGGATACTTCAACTCAAATCGTTACCTATAACATGATGGATTCCAGCAGCAGCCGCTATTATGTTGATGAATATGCTCCGGATGAATATCATGAAATCGGTGACAACATTATTATTCCGGTTTATGTCAAAACTTTCAAGAAAAATAATGGCGAGATCGGCCATTCATTCGCTGTTCAGCAGCAGTTTACCTGCCATGTAAGGTACAGGCTGCGCCTATTCTAAGTTCATCGCAGGAGCTTCGCCCACTCGCGGTGAACATTTCTGATTACTTTCGAATACATTTTCTCCGATTTCTATGTACACCAACCCTTCGGCCCACACTCTTTACTCGACAAACCAGCGACCGTCAGGGAGATTGAGGCAACTCTTTTCATTGCACTTTCAAATATTTTCCAGGATAGAAAAGCGCATCAAGATGAAAGAACTTCGTACTGAGCTGATAGACGATCAATGGCAGAGTGATTCCGGCTAAACTGCACACACATAGAGGAAATAATTCAGAGGACGTATTCACATAAAACTTAGTTAATATAATACGGGCAGCATTATATGAAAAACCCTGAAGAACATAAATTGGCATCGCATGTCTACCAATATATTCCAAAAGATGAGATTCCTTTATATATACCGAAATCATAAGTATAAATAAAGATCCTGACAGCGCCGATATAAACTGTATAATTCTTTCAAAGGTTACCATCCTCGAGAAGAGAAATATATTCCCAGCAACCAGAATAATTCCGCTTAGAATAAACTCAAACATCCTTTTTTCTTCAGTGATTTTTGTGATAAATTCAGCATAATATAATCCAAAAAGGAAAAAACAGTAGTTTTTCAATATATAGTTAAAAATAGATGAAGTGAAACGGATTTGCGGAAAGTGATTTTGAATATAAGGCTGAATAAAGTAACCCACAATAGATAGAAATATATGAATTACGCGAATTATTCTTTGTGGGTGTGTGGATAATGGAATTTGAAAAATATGTATAAGCATCAATGTATACAGAAACCACATGAATTGAACTGGGTATACCGGAATCCATAATAAATCTTTCAGAGATAATTCTGTAATAACGTGATCGGCCAAGATGATTTTTGAAAAAACCCAGATTGCGGAAAAAAATACATAGGGAATACCATAATTAATAATTATTTGAAATATCTGTTGTGCTTTAGTCCCTTTCGGTTTCGATTTAGAAAGAAGATAACCAGATATAACCAGAAATAACGGCATATGGAAACTATATATTACATCCCGAACGAAATCGAATAGTCTGATATCAATATAGAATCCGGCACGTTGATAATTAATGATTACATGACCAACGACAACAAGGATTGCTCCGATACCTTTGGCAATATCTACCCAATATAAACGTTCTTTCATATTTTGCCTTATTAAGAGACTGATATTCGTTTAATTTCAGGATGAAAAGAAAGACCTTCCAAAAAGCCCTTCCAAATGACAATGATTTTTTTGTTTCTATTACCATTGGAATGTCTGAGAATATCTAATGCAGTATATAAATCTTTTGAGATAATATAACCCCATCCTACTAATCCATACTGTCGGTAGCAGTGGACATCGTTGCGGTAGATATAATGGTAGCGATCGATCCTGTCCGGTGAATCCTGAGCGAAATTTACCCGTATGTGTGTTTTCATGGCATGAACAACTGTACTGCCCGGAACCATATAACATGGATATTTTCTGCTGATGCGTCCGGTAAATTCGTAGTCATCCGTCCAAATGAAATATTCACCAATCGGCAATCCAAGTTCTTTGACCACACTGCTTTTTACCAGCAGTGAAACAAAAGAACACATTTTTATTGGGGCTATGTCGCTGTTATATTCTTTTTCTCCGATATGCTTGAATATATTCCGCTTCTGGATATTCATTCGACAGATACTGCCATCTGTCCAATAAGCCACGGAAGAAAGCCATCCCCAGTTCCCGTTCAGTTTGGCATCGGCTTCGAAAAGTTTCTCAAGGGCATCCGGGTTGGGCAGGGTATCATCGTCCATGATCCAGACATAATCATAGCCATCTTCAACTGCCCGTTTCACGCCAAATTCAAAGCCGCCCGCACCGCCAAGGTTGGAACCGGTGTTGATGTAATGGATCTCAGGTGCTTTAAAATTCTGAACCATCTCGCCGGTACCATCGGTACTGGCGTTGTCAATTATATAAATATCACAGGGTTTCGTCTGATTCAGCAGACAGGTGATATTCCGACTCAATAAGTCTTTGCGGTTATAAGTGACCACAACCGCTGCAGTATTGTTTTTTGAGGGCATGGAGATCTCCGGAAAATTCAGGGATGTATTGGGTATCAGGTGTCAGGTGTCAGGTATTGGATTTCAATTATCGGGAATAATATGTAAGCGTTTTGTTTAAATATTCAAGAGGGTGGAATCAAGGTTCATGAAAAATTCATCTGCCACTTGCCACTGAAACCTATTTTGCGCCGTTCCTTCTTAGGACCGCGGAGACCGTCTTCCACATGAGCCTGAGATCGGTGCCGACTGACATTTCGGTGATATAGCGGAGATCCATCTCCACCCACTCATCCCAGGGGACTTCCGCGCGGCCGCAGACCTGCCAGTAGCAGGTGATGCCGGGCTTGACGCACCAGCGCTGGAAATCGTAGGGGTCGCCGGTCTCGGAAGTTGTCTGGATGGGACGGGGGCCGACGAGGCTCATCTGTCCCTTGAAGACATTCCAGAGCTGCGGCAGCTCGTCAACAGAAGATTTACGCAGCCAGCGGCCGATCTTCGTGATGCGGGGATCATCCTTGATCTTGAAGGCCATGCCGTTCTTGTCATCGGTGGAAAGGACTTCGTTCGTCCGCGCCTCCGCGTTGACGCACATGGAGCGGAACTTGTGCATCGGGAAGTACCTGAAATCCTTGCCCCAGCGCATGCCGCTGTAGATCACGGGACCGCCGTCTTCCTTTTTGATGAGGATGGCGACGACGAGGAAGAGCGGCGAAAGCAGGATCAGGATCAGCCCGGAGGCGAGGATGTCAAACAGCCGCTTGACCGCTTTGTAAAGGAGCGGCTTGTTCCGGTAAACCTCCTTCATATCGATGCCTTCATAGGCACGGATAACATGCCCCCCGGCGTCTCTCCGGATCTCCACGCCGCGGCTGTTGTCTATATATTCAGGGGCTGATTGATTTGCTGTTTCCATTGGGTACTCCGATTTTTGGTATTAGGTATTAGGTGTTAGGTGTTGGGTGTTAGGTATTAGGTGTCAGGTGTCGGGTTATAGGTTATGAAGGGGGAGGGATGCGAGGGCGGCGGCGATCACCTGGTCCATGTCGTAATATTTATATTCCGCAAGGCGGCCGCCGAAGATGATCCGCGGTGCGGCGGATGAAGCCTGCGGCGCGGAATTTTCTTCGTTCAGCCTGCCGGATAATGCGGCATACTGAGCGTAAAGCTTTGCATTCTTTTCATCATTGACCGGGTAATAAGGCTCATCGCCCGGTTTCCACTCACTGCTGAACTCGCGGCTGATGACCGTTTGGGGCAGATCGTTCCCGTTTTCATCCTTCCCGAACTCAAACCATTTATGCTCAATGATCCTTGTCCAGGGCGTTTCCCGGTCGGTATAATTGACCGCCGCATTGCCCTGGAAATTCGGGATATCCAGCAGCTCCGTTTCAAAACGCACACTGCGGTATTCCAGAGCGCCGAGTGAATAATCGAAAAAGGCGTCGATCGGGCCGGTATAGATCACATTTTTCGCCAGGGCATTCAATTCCGCCCGGTTTGACAGGTAATCCGTGCCGAGCCGCACCTCGATCCCTTCAAGCATGCGTTCCACCATTTTGGTGTATCCGCCGACGGGGATCCCCTGATGGAGGGCATTGAAATAGTTATTGTCAAAGGTCAGGCGGACCGGAAGACGCTTGATAATGAACGCGGGCAGATCCCTGCAGTCCCGTCCCCATTGTTTTTCCGTATAGCCTTTGACGAGCTTTTCAAAAATATCCCTCCCGACCAGTGAGACAGCCTGTTCCTCCAGATTTTGGGGTTCGCCGCTGATCTCCTGCCGCTGTTCAGCGATTTTGGCCGCAGCCTCCGCCGGTGTCCGTACGCCCCACATGCGGTTGAAGGTGTACATATTAAAAGGAAGCGAATAGAGCTCACCTTTGTAATTGGCGACCGGGCTGTTGGTGAAGCGGTTAAACACCGCAAAACGGTTCACATACTTCCATACCGTTTCATTATTTGTATGGAAAATATGGGCACCGTATTTATGCACATTTATGCCGGCAATCTTTTCGGTATAGACATTGCCCGCAATATGGCCGCGCTTTTCGACGACGAGGACGGATTTACCGGCATCGCTCAGTTCTCTGGCGCAGACTGCTCCGTATAATCCGGAGCCAACTATCAGGTAATCGTACATGGTGGTCGGTGGTCAGTGGTCGGTGGTCAGGGGTCAGGTATCAGGTGTTGGTGACCGATCACTATTCCCTATAGCCTGTAATCTTATTCACTATCACCTATTACCTATAACCTATCTCCTATCCCCTATATCCTATATCCTATCCCCTATATTACTTCCTGATCAGCTCCAAGCCTAAGCTCACTTCAGTCGTGCGGTTGAAGATGTTCATTTCGAGGATCGCGACGCCCTGGCGGGGCTTGACTTTTTTGATGAAGCCTTCCTGGCCTGTCAGCGGGCCGGCGGTGATGTGGACTCTGTCGCCTTCCATATAGCCTTCGGAGATATCAATAACGTCGTGATCGTTGAGGAGCCTGAGCAGAAGGACTTCCTCATGTTTGTGCAGGGGACAGTAGATGTCGTCCGTATGCAGGATCACATTGAATCCCGGGAACCATTTGATATTGTTTACGAATTCTTTGATGCTGTCTGTTTCGATGAATACGTAAGAGGGGAACAGGATCAGTTTTACAAGCCTGCTGGAGCCCCCGAAATAATGGCGCTTCAGCTTATAGGGGATCATGCAGCGGGTATAAAGCGCCGGATCCGCATAGCTGCGGATCAGCTGACGTGTATTTTCTTCTCTTCCGGTGTTTGTCCAAAGAACGTACCACATGGTTTAGGTGTTAGGTGTTAGGTGTTAGGTTATAGGGAATAGGGGTAATTGGAAGCCGCTTCGCGGCATTTGTTATTTTTGGTGTTTGTGCCATAGATGCGGGATTCCTTTCGTTTAGGCGATTGGGCGGCGATTCCGTTGCTTCCGGGTATCGGATGCGGTGGTGATTCGCAAGGCTCCGGGAAAAGGGAAAAGGTAAAAAGTAAAATGTTTTGTGTATGTGATTTGCGGTCGATGATTTTACTGTTTGCCTTTTGCCTTTTGCTTTTTTATCCGTCCGCGGTTTCTGCAAACAGGCAGGGCTACGCCATCCGCGGGGCTTTCAGTCCGCTCGCTTTTCATCCGCAGGCTTTCCCCAGCTTTGGCAAAAAATGAGGCGTGATCAATTCTCATTTCATTTTTTGCGATCCGCTGCGGGTCTGTCCGCTCTGTTTCCGCCTTCAGCATGTGCGATAGATTATCAACAAAAGCAGTCCGCGTCCGGTTTCATGTGTGAGCTTCGCGCTTCGCGCTTCGCTCAGGTATTAGGTATTAGGTATTAGGTGGTAGGGAGCAGAGGCTTGTGCTCTGAAGCTCTATAACCTATAACCTATTCCCCATAACCTACATCCTACATCCTGATATCCTGTCTCCCGATCCTGTCCAGCCCCAAAGCGGTTTGGACTTTGCGGCCATAGAGTGTCATTTCCAGGATCGCTAGGCTTCTCCGCCAGATCATTTTCCTGATCCGGTCTTCATATCCTTTCAGCGGTCCGGAGATGACCTTTACCCGGTCCCCATCCATAT
Source organism: uncultured Chloroflexota bacterium (assembly GCA_902774215.1). Classification (GTDB taxonomy): domain Bacteria; phylum Chloroflexota; class Anaerolineae; order Anaerolineales; family Anaerolineaceae; genus Flexilinea. Next base: position 20,543 of record CACYHU010000012.1, on the reverse strand, counting down.
AACCGCAGGAAGATTCAATGACGTCGTTTTTATTGAGCATCTTCGTCAGGAAATATTCCTCCTCTGTTTCGATCGGAGAAAAGGCATCTCCTGTCTGAAGGATGACATTTTTCCCGGGATATTGCCGCATCTGTTCAGCGAATTCCGAAATATGATCTGTCTCAATGAAAACATAGGAAGGGAAGAGCAGCTTTTCGACCAAGGTACTGCTGCCGCCGGAGAACTCCCGTTTTCTGCGATACGGGACAATGCAGCGGGCGTAAAGATCCCGGTCCACATGATCATTGATCATCCGTCTGGTCTTTTCTTCGTCTCCTGTATATGTCCAAAGCACGTACCACATATCATTCCCTGAGCAAAAAAGGTAACAGACTTGAAAGTCCGTTAACTATCACTATTCTATCACAATTTATTAAAATATTTTAAAAATCTATATTTTTCATATAAAAAATACTATGATATTCATATCATAGTATTTTATTGTCCGGGTTCTCTCCAACCAAGTTATTTCCAATCGTAAACCTCTTCATATTTACTATTTCCTGAGAACAAATCTAACGGACTTTCAATTCAGTTACAATTTATAATTTTCCTCTATAAGATTCATTTAGTAACGCACATAATATTTCCCGAAAAACATAAATTAATGAAAAGAGGTATATTATGTGTAATACTACTGATCCTATCCGGGATAAAAAGCAACTGTACAAATTAGCCGATTATTTTTTGGAAAAAAAGCAGCTCAGGAACTATGTTCTCATTGTTTTCGGAGCTTACACTGCCCTGCGAATCAGTGACCTGCTTTCCATCACCTGGGAAGATGTGTATGATTTCAAGACAAAACAGTTTTTCAAAAATATTGAGCTGACAGAAAGAAAAACCGGAAAGACGAAAAGAATTGCGCTCAATAAACGCATCCGGCAGGCTCTGAAGAAATATTTTCCGCACCGCAAAGGAAAATATATTTTCAGCAACGGAAGATCCGACGAAAAACAGATATCCCGTGTACAAGCCTGGAGGATCATTACCACTGCGGCAAAAGAGATCGGGATCAGCGGAAAAATCGCCTGTCATTCCCTGCGGAAAACCTTCGGATATCACGCATGGAAATATCTGCACACTTCACTAACCCTGCTTATGGAAATTTTCAATCATTCCACTGTTCAGGTCACAAAACGTTATCTCGGCATTGTACAGGACGATATTGATCAGGTATACCTGAAAATCGAACTCTGTTGACCTGAAACCATCCTTATTCATCAATATGATCGAAATTATCCCGCACATTCTTTTGAATGTGTTCGTTTTATGCTGCCTTTTTACCGATGCTGCAAGTTGCCAGCAACTGATTTCAACTCGATTTCAGGATATTTCTCTCCCGATGAGACCTAAAACAATAATATCCCGAGTAAAAATAAAAAGTGTTGGCGAATTTATCAATGGTTAAATTCGCCAACACAGTACCCCGGGTGGGACTCGAACCCACAACCTAAGCGTTAGGAGTGCTTTGCTCTGTCCAATTGAGCCACCAGGGCGTTAATCAAATTATACCATTGTTTTGCACTGTGAAACGGACAGCGATAATATTTCATACTTACAGTCTGATTTCCTCGGCAGCGCCTTTTCCGTCCGGGTGCTTCATTCCTTCACGAAGCGCTCACATTTATCCGGATCTGCCTGCCTGAACCCGTTATAATTGCACATATGTTGAATCTTAGTCCCGAACTGCTTATTACACGCGTGATCACGCTGCTGATCGCGTTCACTTTTCATGAATTCAGCCATGCACAGACAGCAGTCTGGCTGGGTGATGACACCCCAAGGTATGACGGGCGTCTTACACTGAACCCGCTGCGTCATCTGGATCCCTGGGGCTGTATTCTTTTGCTTTGCACCGGTTTCGGCTGGGCGAAGCCGGTCCGGGTGAATCCTTACGCGGTCACCCGAAGGAACAAAGCCGGCATGATGCTGGTTTCGGCGGCAGGACCATGCGCCAATCTGCTGCTTGCCGTTATCGCCGCTTTATTGCTGCGCACCGGACTGGTCCGAACGAATACGCCGCCTTTCGGCCTGAACTGGCTGCCGGGGCCGGTCTATTTCCTCACTCAGTTCATCTGGACAAATGTCAGCCTGATGGTCTTCAATCTGATCCCTCTGGCTCCGCTGGATGGGGAGAAGGTGGTCGGTTACTTTATCCCGGACTCCTTCCGCAATACCTGGAACCAGATCCAGGCGCAGGGAGCGAAGATCCTGATGCTTTGCTTTTTTGTTCTGCCGTATCTGGGCGTGAATTTTATGGATGCCATTGTCGGCAATCTCAGCCGCGCCATATACCGCATACTGATGGGCATCTGACCGGAATTTGGGGGAAATACGGCAGAACCGGAAGAAACCGCACCCTATTACTGCTATATTGTCCGCTGCAGCGACAATACGCTGTACACCGGGATCACAAACGATCTGGAACGGCGCATAGCCGTACACAACAAAAGGAAGGGCGGGGCTTATACCGCTTCCCGCTGTCCGGTAGAGCTGGTTTACAGTGAATTTGCCGGCAGCAAAGGGGATGCTCTCCGGCGGGAGCTGGCGATCAAAACTCTCTCACGTGCACAAAAACTCGCACTGATCAATCAGGAGGATAATGGAAGAAACTGAATTTCGCTCCGGCTTTATTTGCGTGGTAGGCCGGCCGAATGTCGGAAAATCATCGCTGATCAACCTGCTTCTCGGACAGAAAATCGCGGCGGTCTCACCGCGTCCGCAGACAACACAGCGGGTCCAGCTGGGAATATTGAGCGATGATGACAGCCAGATGATCTTTATGGATACACCGGGGATCCATAAACCGCTCTCAAAGCTTGGTGAAGTGATGAATGAGGCGGCGGTCGATACCATCAGTGACGCGGATTGCGTGATGTGGATCGTTGATATCTCCGTCAAACCCAATAAAGAAGATGAAACCGTTTCACAGCGGATCGCAGCCGGAAGCAAACCGGAAAAAACCGTGATGGTCCTGAACAAATGCGACCTGGTCAACCCGAATCAACTGGCTGAAAACGAGAACTTCTATAAAAAGCTGCTGACCGATGCCAAACGAATGCCGGTCTCCTGCAGGACAGGCGCGGGTATCCCGGAACTGAAAGCGGAGCTCAAATCCCGTCTGCCGGAGGGTCCGGCATATTATGATCCGGAGCAGATCACGGATCTGTATGAGCGTGAAATCGCCGCTGATCTGATCCGTGAGAGCCTTCTGCGGAATCTGGATGATGAGATCCCTCATTCCATCGCTGTCCGTATTGAGGAATATAAGGACCGCACCGAAACGAACTCATATATCAATGCCACGCTTCTGCTTGACCGCGAGTCCCATAAAGGGATCGTGATCGGCAAAAACGGCGAAATGATCAAAAAAATCGGACAGGATGCCCGGCGTGAGATCGAAAGGCTCACCGACCGCAAGATTTTTCTTGAACTGCGCGTGAAGGTTATGAAAAACTGGCGGAATGACGAAAACCTGCTGCGTCAGCTCGGGATCAAGCGGCCGGATGATTAAAAGATGACAGAAGACGGGACTGCTGTGACAGCCATAAACCAGCAGTCCCCGGAAATCTTTATTTATGAAATTATTCATATATATTATTTTTTCCCGTAAATTGTGTGTAAAATAAGAACGAAATGAAAAAGAAAGGATCATCAAGATGATGAAAAAATGTTTATTTGTCTGTTTCATTCTGTCTCTCGTACTGCTGCTTGCAGCCTGCGGAAGTTCAAAACCGACAGCAGAACCCACAGCTGAATCACCGAAGGAAGCAGCCACCGAGACTTCCAAAGAAGAACCGGCAGCAGAGCCGGCTGCTCAGGAAATCCCCGCGGCAGCTGTTTCTGAAGAACCCGCTGCTGAAGAAGAACCGGCTGCTCCGAAAGCGGTAGGCAGTATTACCATCGCTATTTCTCAGGATCTGGACCAGAGCCTTGATCCCCATGTCTCTACCTCAGCCGGAAAGCGCGAGATTTTCTTCAATATCTTTGAAGGGCTCGTAAAGGCAGCTCCGGACGGCAGTTTTGTCCCCTCCCTTGCTGAAAGCTGGGAGATCTCCGATGATGCCACAACCTTCACCTTCAAGTTGCGCGATGGCGTCAAATTCCACAACGGCAGTGAACTTACCGCGGAGGATGTTATCTTTACTCTTGACAAATGCCGCGGAGCCGAGACCGGTGTACCGCTCCTTGCCGCTTACTCGGAAATCGAATCTGTCACCAGCCCGGATGCCAAAACCGTTGAAATCAAGCTGAAGAACCCGAATATTGAATATCTCGCCTATCTGAACACAGCGATCATCCCGCACGATTATGCGGATCAGGATACTTCCCCGGTCGGGACCGGTCCCTACAAATTCAAATCCAGAGCTGTCCAGGAAAATATCGTGCTCGAAAAATTCGAAAACTATTGGGGAGAACCGGGTTACCTTGACGAGGTCACATTCAAGATCATTGAAAATACAGACGCTCTTGTTATGGCTCTCCGCAGCGGATCCGTTGACCTCAGTGTCCATCGTGTCGCCTCTGATGTCAAGGAAATCGGTGATGAATATGAACTCCTCGAATCTCCGACCAACCTGATCCAGGCGCTTTACCTGAACAATGCGGTTGAACCTCTTAATGATCTGCGTGTCCGTCAGGCTCTCAACTATGCGGTCAATGTGGAAGATGTCATGCTTATTGTCAATGACGGGCTCGGTACACCGATCGGTTCCAGCATTTACCCCGCTTTCGGGAAATATTTCATGCCGGAGCTGGCAGATGCTTATCCTTATAACCCGGAAAAGGCAAAGGAATTACTGAGCGAAGCCGGATATCCGGATGGTTTCTCACTGACGATCACAGCTCCCTCTAATTATGTGGTCCATGTTAATACAGCCCAGGTGATCGCGGAGCAGCTTAAAGCTGTCGGAATTGACGCGAAGATCAATCTTGTGGAATGGGCGACCTGGCTGAGCGAAGTTTACCAGGGACGCAATTTCGAGGCTACCGTAGTCGGTTTCGATGCCTCCTTCCTGACCGCCCGAGCCCTGCTTGAGCGCTGGATCTCTGATAACAGCAAAAACATGATCAACTTCAATGATCCGGAATATGACCGGGTACTGAAGGAAGCCTTTACCGCTACCAGTGAAGAAGAACAGACCGCTCTTTACAAACAGGCTGAAAAAATCCTTTCCGATGACGCAGCCAATGTCTACCTGATGGATCCCAATGATCTGACGGTTATCAGCAAAAAGCTGGACGGATACATTTTCTATCCGCAGTTTGTTATCGATCTGGCGAAGATCTATTTCAAATAACCGCCATCAGCTGATTATTTGCAGCGGAGCTGTCGAAAATAAAAATTTTAAAAAGCCATCGGGAGAGAGTGCTTCGCAGGGACGCGGAATAAACGTCATCTGCCTGCGAAAGTGATTCCCGCGTCCCGGGTAATTCAGTCGGGGAACACGCGCTGAGCAAACTCACGCGTGTTCCCCGACACCCCTGTATAAGCAGATGAATCACTCCGTTGATGATACGGTTATTCAGATGATTCCCCAAAATAAAAGAAGAGCCGTTTCGCGTTATTTAATGGCGCCAAAGCCGGCGGGTGACTGAAGGTCAGCCCGGCCGGCCCCGGTAATATCTACATGGTGCGGGAAGTTCTCCCGCCGGCACCTCCCGCCCTTGCGGAGCATGGCATGTATTTCTGAAAAAGGCTGTTGTACACCCATAAAAGATGTACGGCAGCCCCGTTTTTATATATAGAAATAATTCAGTTTTAATACGTCTAATAACCGGTGAACATACAAAATATGGTAATATTAATTCTGTATGGAACAGCAGTATTTATTGTCATTGATCCTGCCTGCTTATAATGAGGAAAAACGCCTCCCGGAATGTATGGACAAGGTGGCGGGTTTTGTTGCGTCCCACACAGAACCGATCGAAGTGATCATCGTCGAAAACGGCAGTAAAGACCGCACATATGAAATGGCATGTGAGTACGCCTCACGGTATCCCTGGCTTACCGTGCTGAAGGAGCTTACGCCCGGAAAAGGTAACGCGGTCCGCAGGGGAATGCTGGACGCTCATGGAAAATACCGTATGTTTGCGGATGTAGACTTTTCCATGCCCATCAGTGAGGTCGATAATTTTATTCCTCCGGCATTGGAAGGCTATCATGTCGCTATCGGATCCCGTGAAGTAAAAGGAGCTGTCCGTTATAATGAACCGGCTACCCGTCATTTTACCGGCCGTGTTTTCAACCTGATCGTCAGAGTTTTGCTGGGGCTCCCAAAGATTCATGATACACAGTGCGGGTTCAAAAGTTTTTCTGCTGAAGCGGCTCAAAAGCTTTTCAGCCTTCAGAAAATTGACGGCTGGGCTTTTGATGCGGAAGTGCTCTTCATTGCCAAACATTGCGGTTATCAGATCGTTGAGGTCCCGGTTCAGTGGTATTATGACGGCAACAGCAAGATCAACGTGATCCAGGACTCGCTGAAAATGTTTCGTGAGCTTCTCCAGATCCGGAAAAATTACCGGGATGGCCTGTACGACAGGTAAAAGAAAATAAGAGTTCGGGATTGCTAAAGGCGCGGTGCGCCTTTGTTTTTTAAAGGAGATATTTTTATGAATTCCCCGCATACAAAAGTTACGCCGACACTGGAATTTGAAACCACGTTGTGGAATCAGGGCTATCTGATCGTTGCGGGGATCGACGAAGCCGGACGCGGTGCCTGGGCTGGACCTGTTTCAGCAGGGGCTGTCGTTCTGCCGGCTGACCCGGATATTTTGAACAGACTCGACGGAGTCCGGGACAGCAAACTGATGACACCGGCAGAGCGGGAGGCTATGTTTGATATCGTAAAAGCGGAAGCGAAAGCCTGGGCTGTCGGTGAAGCAGACGCAGCGGAAATAGACAGGATCGGTATCCTAAATGCTACAAAGGCCGCTATGAAACGGGCTGTTGAAGGACTGGGTATTCAGCCGGATCATCTGTTGATCGACTATGTCCGTCTTCATGATGTGACGATCCCGCAGACCGGGATCAAACACGGTGATATGCTTTCCCTCTCCATAGCCTGCGCTTCAGTTCTTGCCAAGGTGACCCGTGACCGCTATATGCGGACCACAGCCGCGGAGCTCTATCCGCAATATCAATTTGACCGGCACAAGGGATACGGGACAAAGTCGCATCAGGAGGCCTTAGCCATGTACGGTCCCTGTCCCATTCATCGGCGCAGTTTTAAACCCCTGTCCTCAGATCTTACCCTGTTTTGATTTTGCCGGTGAAGCGCTGGGCATTCAATCCCGGTTCTAACGCAGCATAGGAACTGCCCCTCGAGCTTCATACCACATGGAAGAAAATCAGTCTTTATTCACGAGGTAAATCCCGGCTGCCACCATCAGGACTGAGATAAAATACTGCCACTTCAGTTCCTCTTTCAGGATCAGCGCGGCGAAGATAACACCCAAAACCGGGATCAGTGCGCTGTAAATGGCGATTTTACTGATCGGATGCCAGGAGATCAGTTCATTATAGATTGCAAAGCAGACAGCTGAGATCATGATAAGCACGAACAGGATCAGGAGCCCTTTGAGTGTGATCACCCAGGAACGGTTCTGACCGATGAGCAGCCCGATCAGCAGCATTAGCCCGCCGCCAATCATCATGCTCAGCCCTGTGGCAGTCATGATGTTCATCTTTTTTGATACGACTCTGGTGAGGAGCCCGCCCAATGCGGAGAAGAGGGCGTTCAGCAGGATCATACCGTCTCCCAGAAAGGTTATATTATCGAAGTAACCTGCACCCGGCTCGATATTGACCACAAATATCGCTGCAAGCCCCAGCAGACAACCGATGATTTTTGCTGAAGACATTTTGTCATCCGGAAAGACTTTCCACGAAAGGAAGATCAGGATAAAGCTGCCAAGGGAATCTAAGATCGTTGACCTTGCGCTTGGGTTATAGCCCAGCCCAATATAAGCGAACATGTAATGGAGTGTCGTATTGACAACGGCGAGCAGCAAAAGCCACATCAGATCTTTTCGATCCTTAAGCTCAAGCCTGAACCCTCTGATCAAGCAGAACAATGTAACGAGCAGCCCTGCCATGAAAAACCGCACGCCCGCAAAAAGGATCTTACCGCCTAAATCATCCGAAGCGATCTGGAATTCCTGATAGCCCAGTTTGATAAAGGGATAGGCCAGTGCCCATCCCACTGTAGTGAGTAATGCCAGGATAGTCTTGTTTTTATTATCTTTGAAGAAATTTTCCATGTTGATGACCCTTAACCATCAACTATTTTACGCTCATATTCAGGACCGCATTCTTTTTCGATACATTTTCAATTTTATTTTCCCAACTATTGTTCAGCCGGTTCTCCTTCCTGAATTTCCGGATCACAAAAAATGCCGTGACCGCAGACATGACTGTTACGGCAATATTGCTGATCATCATGACCATACCGACACTGGCTTCACCGTAATTTGTGAAATTTTGAAGGTACCAGAACACCGGAATGCGGAACGCGAAGACCCTTGAAAAATTGATGACGAGTGTCAGTTTTGTATTTCCGAGACCGTAGAGAAGAGCAAGCACAGCAGCATTGATCCCCAGAGGTACAGCACCGAAAGCTTCATAGCGGTAAACCAGCATGATCATTTGATGAAATTCCGGGCTTCCCGAATCAAACAACCCTGCCATAAAATCCAGCTGCCACAATACAAGCGCGGTAATGACCCCGCCGACAACAACGTTTATCAAAAGAACTGACCAAAATGCCTGCAGGACCCTTTTGTGCTTTCCGGCACCGAGATTCTGGCTGATGATGGAGGCCGCCCCTTCCTGATATCCATTCTGGGGCATCGTTGCAAACCCGCCGAGATTGTTGGATACGCCCATGGCGCCTACCATCAGATCCCCGTAGACTGTACACATGGAATTGACGATGGTTTTACCGAAGGCAAAAAGTGCCTTTTCCATGATCACAGGGAAAGACCTGCCGATCATCGGTGATGTGACTTCTTTGCTGAATGTCACGGCTTTTGCCGAGAAGCTGAAGGCGCTTTCACCGATAAGGCTGTTTTTGACCGCAAACACAAACAATGCAAGCTGCGAGATCAGGGAAGCTGCCGCGATCATGACCAGACCGGAATTCATTATATAAACAAAGAAAGCCGTAAGTGAAAGCTTCAGGATAATGACCACCAGGTTCAGACGGAAAATTCGGTTTGCGTTCCCGCGTGCCCTTTCTACGGCAATATACACATTGTTCAAAAAAGTCACGACCAGTGTGAAAAGCTGTACGATAAAATATTGCGTCCCGACTTCGATCAGGGATTCCGGAGTGCCGGCAAGACGCAAAAACTGTCCGGTGAAGGGCAGGATCACGCCAAGCATAAGCAGGCCGACCGCAAGGGAAATCGCGTAAAGACTGCTGACACGCTTCCGCACCAGAGCGAAATTACCTTCTCCATAAGCCCGGCTGATCAGAATTCCGGACCCTACTGCGAGCCCTCCGCCCAATGCGGAAAGGATCAGCTTTAATTGAGACAGATAAGCGACCGCAGATACAGATTCCTTGCTGATATGTGCAGCCATCATCGTATCGAGTACAGAAAAAACCTGGCTGAGCATTTGATACAGCGCCAGAGGCGTACCGATCATCAGAATGACTTTCCACATCGGCCCGTTCAGGCTCCGGTCTAAAAATTTTTTGTCTTTATTTGTGAGTTCCGCTTTCAGTGCCATTTTATCCGCTCCCTGACGGTTAATTTTTCATATGATAGAATACAGCAAAATTTTTCTTATTTCCATTGATTTTGTATCCTTATCTCTGAAAAATACAGAAAAATCAACACTTTTCGTAAATATGAACAGAGGGAGAACAGGAAGCAGCGGATATCAGATCATTCGGATTTTCTGTAAGCGCTTGGGGTAAGACCGTATTGTTTTTTAAAAGCGTCTTTGAAATAATTGCTGTCTGAAAACCCGCAGCGGAAGGCGATCTCAGTGATTGTATCGTCGGTGGAAACAAGTTCAAGCGCTGCATGCTGCATGCGGATGAAAGTGAGGTATTGATGAACTCCGATCCCTGCCGCATCACGGAACTTCCGGCTCAGATAATTCGGGCTGAAGCCCGCTGCCGCGGCAATATCCGTTGTCGTCACAGGTTCCATATAATGGTCGCTTATGAAACGGGCTGCCTTAATGATCTGCCGGTCAGTCGTGTGGATATTCGCAGGTGTATCCTGGAAAAAACTGCATACCCGTCCGCATAGCAGGAAAAGCTCCTGAAGCATTGACTTCTGTATAACTGCCGCGTAATCGTCTCCGATTTTTTCTTCGTTTATCATACGCTGAAGGACAGATGCTATTTGTTCCCGATGTGCTTCCGGCACCAGGAATATGCGCATTTCCGATAAAAAATCTGCCTGATGGGGAAGCATCTGCCTTACCTCATCGCTGATATGGTCTTCACGAAAAAAAACAGTGTCCCTTTTGCAGGGTCCGAACAGGTAACGTGTGTAATGCAGCGACCGGGGAGGGATCAGCAGGAAATCACCGGTGTGCAGGTCATACATATTGTTTTCAATGAGAAACCGGCAGCCGCCGCTTTCCACATAAAACAGCTCAAAATAAGGATGGCAGTGGTATTCTTTCATTACAAAACCGGCTTCCCTGAGCATACTTTCAGCGAAGATTTTTTCGATGCTTTTTTCGGAATTCCGGACAGTTCTTTTTTCTCTCATATCGTTATATCATTACCCGGGAAGGACTCAATATACAGCCATTTATATTAAAAATCGGAACGGAAAAAAGTTTACGGTTACAACACAATTGCTGCCAGGAAGGCCGCCGCACAGCCCAGAAGAGCGGAAAGGAAAAGGTTTTTTGTGAACCAGGCCGTGACCAGTGAAGCTGCGAAGGCTGCCGCACCGCAGAGAGGATTTTCCGATATTGAAAGGATAGCGGGAAAAGTCATGACGGCAAGCGTCGCATAAGGCAGGTAAAAAAGCAGCGAACGGATAAAGCGGTTCTTTATTTGCCGCCGGATCAGCGTAACCGGCAGCACCCGGATAATAAAGCTGACCAGTGACATGATAAGAATGTAGATCCATATAGAGCGGTTCATTCTGCCTCCTCTGTTTCTTCCGGAAGCGGCATCAGGATGGCAGCCAGTGAAGAAATGACCAGCGTCAGGATAATGATACGGAAGCCTTCAGAAATGGCAGCTGCCGAGGGGATCACAGACATCAGCCAGCTCAAGGCAAAACTGACGAGGACAACGATCGTAATATTCCGGTTTGTCCTGCAGGGAGGAATGATCACCGCTATGAACATGCCGTAAATTGCTGCGCTCAGAGACCGGACCACAATATCAGGCAGGATATTTCCGGCAGTGATGCCGATGGCGGTCCCTGTCGCCCATAACGGTGTGGTTGTCAAAAACGCGCCGTACATATAAAAAGGATCCAGGAACCCGGGGTAGGCAATACAGATGCCGAAAAGCTCATCCGTAATACCAAAGCCAATCAGCACCCGGTGTAAAAAAGGCAGAGACGGGGAAAGCTTTTGGCTCAGAGCAGTGCTCATCAGCAGGTAACGCGCGTTGGCGATAAGGATCAGCAATGCCGTTTCAAGGTAAGCTGCGCCGCTCCGGATGGCGGCCACTCCCGCATATTCGCCGGCAGAGGCGTGGTTGAAGAAACTCATGATGAAGCCCTGCAGCGGACTCATCCCGGTTTTTTGCGCCGCGATCCCCAAACCGAAGGCTACGGCAAAATATCCCGCGCCGATCGGCAGCCCGTCACGCAATCCTTTGAAAAATGGCGATAATCCTTTATTCTTTGTCATATCGATTCGATCCGATTGATGTATTATAACGCTGCTCAAATATTCATAAGCCTGACAGGTGACGCATAACCCGGGCCTGTATAAAAAAAGGGACAGTTTTACCGGAAACCATCCCTTTTCACAATTTGTTTTCTGATCAGAAAAAGCTGAAATTCAATGTGCCCTTATCCAAGCACTTTCAAGATCATCTGCAGCTTTTCCGTAATTTCCGGAGAAAGAGAATTCTGGTTTTTTCCCTCTTCAATCAATTCACTCACAAGTTTTTTCATTTCAGGACTTGCTAATTCCGGTTCTTCATCGATCAGTGCTTTAAGCGCTTCTTCGGATTCAGCAGCGAGCATTGTTTCCAGACGCTGTATCTCTTCAGGAGCGGTATAAAGCTTTTGTACGATATCCAGAAGCTTCTGAAGTTTTCCCGAGCGCATAAAATCTCCGGCTTTTCTGGCTGCAGCCAGCTCTTCGTTCACAACCTCTGTGAAGGGCTGATCTATAGCGCGGACGGCCTGATAAACTGCGGATTCCATATCTTCCTGCTTAAGGATCTCTTCAAGCAGTTTACGGCGCATTTCCTTCTCTTCTGCCAGGGCTTTGTCGATCTGCTGTGTCAGCTCCAGCAGCTGGGAGCGTATCTTTGAATATCTTTCCTTTTCCTCGCCTTCGGCAGCATCGATCCGGCTTGAAAGCTTTGTGAAGAATTCATAGTCCATCCCGTTGCGTGCCAATCCGGCAAGAGTCTGCAGATAGGTGTCATCGGGCGAGCCAAGGACCAGATCCATCAGCGTATCGCGGTTGAGATTTTCACCGACAGCCTGCAGATCGGTAATTGCCTTTTGTGTTGAATCCGCTCTGGCTTTTAATTCACGGCCGTATTCTGTTTCACGGAACAGGACCTCCTGCAGATTTTTCAGCGTCTCAAAGGCATTCTTATCTCTCATCTGGACTGCCGCGTCCAGTGTATTGTTCAGCATCAGGAAGAAGCTTTGATCCATATGTGACTCTTCCTGATGGATCACTTCGACAAGCGAATCCGGAGAGGTCTGCAGCAGACGCCGGATCAGTTCCCCTTTATATTTCTGTTCATTGAGCATTTCTTTGGTAATGCCGTCAGCTTCAAGGATCGTTTCAAAAAGTGTATCGAATGTCAGCATTGTCCGGGGCTGGAAAAGATATCCTTTCTTCTTTTCCGGCGGAAGACTGTTGACAACTTTTGTAATCAGCGGTCCGATGATCTTTTGTTGTTCCGGAAGGGACATGTTCAGCTCAGCGGGGAAATAGGTCAGCAGAAGTTCCTTTTCCGGGTCGTGATAAACGATGGGCATCGCGATTTGCGACTGGTAACCGCAGGAAGGACAAACAGCAATATTCGCCGCCCCTCGGAGCAGGCGTTCCTTATCCATGGGATCTATACTGACATCGAAAATCTGCTGAAGATCTGCGATCATTTGACCGCCGCAGCGCGGGCAGGGAGTAGTAGTCTGAGCCATAAAGGTATCCTTATATTTGTTCAAATTCGGATCCGCCGGGTGCGAATCGCATTTGTGAATTATACTATAATTAAGAAGGTCTGAAGTCAATTGTCAATAGTCAGGAGTCGGTATTTTCAATGGGAAACGGTGATAATGTCAAAATTTTAGCGCTGCTGCCTGCTTACAATGAAGAAGCTCATCTGGAAAAGGTTTTGAATGAGGTCAAAAAGCAGATAACAGACATTTTGGTCGTTGACGATGGTTCGAAAGACAGGACCGCTCAAATTGCCCGGGATGCAGGAGTGAACCTGCTCTCGCGCGGTTATAACTGCGGCAAAGGACAATCGCTGAAAGACGGATACAACTGGGCGCTTGAGCATGGTTATGACGCGGTGATCATGCTGGATTCTGACGGACAGCATGATCCTGCCTGTATCAAAGATTTCAAAGCAAAATACCTTGAAACACGCGCGCGCCTGATCATTGGTGCCCGTAACTACGCGGAGATCCCTCTGGTGAGGCGGATCTCCAACAATATCGGCAAAGTTCTGTTCAGCGCAGCAGTGGGGCAGTCTATCCCTGACAACCAGTCCGGATACCGCATGCTGGATCGTGTTCTGATGGAAAGAATGCTTCACTCGGAAGAATCGGGATATCATTTTGAAGTGGAAATGATCGCCATCTGCATTGCAGAAGGGTGGAAGATTGAATGGGTGCCGATTCCCACGATCTACGGTGATGAGGTCAGCAAACAAAATCCTTTCGATCAGATCTTCGGCTTCCCGAAAGTTTGTTTGAAAGCCCGGCGGATCATTCAGGATAAGCGGAAAGAAAAATGTTCCCGGCAGATGTGAACCTGGGCATAGGCACCTGGGAATGGGGTGACCGCCTGATTTGGGATTATGGAAGGAATTATCGGAAAGAGGATCTCTTTGCGTCATTCAAACGCTGTCTTAATGACGGGATCCGTTTTTTCAGTACCTCGCCTGCTTTTGCTGAGGGAATAAGCGAACAGATCCTTGGTGAGTTCAATGCTCAGACTCCTGTTGATCTGCTGATAGCTACCAAATATGTTCCGCGTGTCTGGCATGTGCGGCGCACGGATTTTATGGATTCTCTGAAACAGTCGCTTTTGCGGCTGAAGCTGAACAAGATTGATATTTATGAGATCTGTCCTCCGGCCGGCAGGATGACAGTCACCCGTCTGGCGGAGTCATCAGCGGAAGCGCTGGATCTTGGCCTGATCGAACAGGTAGGCCTTTCGGGGTTTGATCTGCAGCAGGCAGATACCTTTAATGAAGCTCTGAGCCGGTTTGGCTATTCGATCGCATGTCTTGAAACTCCCTACAACCTTTTAGAGCGGTCAATAGAAACGAACGGTCTGCTGGCATTCTGCCGCGCGCAGAATATCAGGGTCATAGCACAGCAGCCGCTGGCCATGGGAATGCTGACCGGAAAATATAATACAGAAGAACCGGCTTCCGGGAGCCGGAGACAGATGATGATGCGTTATTATTCACCCCGGATGGATATTCTTCTGCGCACGATGAACCACATCGGTCTGGAAAACAACGGGAAAAATCCAGCTCAGGTCGCTTTGAACTGGATCATGAATAAAGGGATCGTCCCTCTGCCCGGGATAAAGACGCTTTCCCAGACAATTGAAAATACCGAAACAACGAGGTGGTCGATGACAAAAGAACAGGCAGCGCTTCTCGATACGCTGACAGGCAGGACAGATGTCCGGCTGACGGAGGAAGCTGATCGTTTGCAGTAAGCTGACCGGTGTGCAGCGTGAATAGGAAAGGAGTCAGACATGCTCAGCAGACAGATCGAATTTGAAAAGCTATTGAACACCCGTGATCTGGGTGGAATGACCGGTGCGGACGGACGGAAGGTACTCCCCGGTAAATTATATCGGAGCGGACATTTATTTTATGCCACACCAAATGACCGTCAAAAGCTGGCGGAAATGATCGGAATGTCCATTGATTTCCGCTCCGCTCAGGAGTGTCTGGAAAAACCGGAACCTGAAATAAACGGCATTCAGATGGTGCAGATTCCCATCCTCGATGAGCGCAGGTCAGGTGTGACCAGGGATGAGGACTCCTATGCCGAGATACGCGAAAAGATGCTGCAGGATGAGAGCACTGCCCTGAAATATATGGCCAAAACCTATGAAGGGTTTATTACGAATGAATACTCTGTCAGTCAGTATGAACGCTTTATCCATATACTGCTTGAAGATCATCCCAAAGGGATCCTGTGGCATTGTACTGCAGGTAAGGACCGGGCAGGCTTTGCCACGGTTATCGTACAGGAACTTCTGGGCGTCAGCAGAAAAGATATTACAGATGATTATTTATATACAAATGTTTGTCTGGAACCGGAAATCAAAGACCTGACTGCCATGATAACGACAATACCCGGCGTACAGGCGGAAAAAGCTGTAAAGGCTGTTAACTATCTTTTCGGCGCCAGTATCGAGTATCTGGAAACGGCTTATAATGCGGTTGAGAAACATTACGGGTCCTTTGAAAAATACCTCAGAGAAGCTCTGCATGTTACACCTGAAGAGCAGGAAAGATTCAGAGAAAAGTATCTGGAAAAAGCGGCTGCGTAAATGAAGGTATTCAATAATTAAATAACATATGTCAGACAATACTGTTACGCAGTAATTTTGAAAAATGCTATAATTTAATTGGCTTAATATGAGCTGAATGATTTAGATGTGATCGAAGATAATCGAAAGGAGTTGTGTATGATCGTTGGCCAGAGAGAACCTCGTGTTGACGGATACGATAAAGCAACCGGACGAACAAAATATTATGAAGACCGTATGCCGGCGAATGCGCTGTATGTACGGATCAAACACGCTGAAAAAGCGCATGCTATTGTGAAATCTATTGATACTTCAGCTGCAATGGCAATACCCGGTGTGGTCAAGGTGCTGACCTGCTTTGATGTACCGAACCTTCCCTTTGCCACTGCGGGGCATCCGTGGTCAATGGATCCGGGACATCGGGACACAGCCGACCGCCTTTTGCTGAACAGACACGTTCGCTACTGGGGCGATGATGTTGCGGTTGTGATCGCGGAAAACGAAGTTGCTGCCAACCAGGGTGTACGTGCACTGGAAGTTGATTACGAGGAACTTCCCTTTGTGCTGGATGCCCAGGAAGCAATGAAAGACGGTGCTCCGCAGCTGCACGATGATTTCCCGAACAACATCCTGAAGCATACGACCAATATCAAGGGGAATTATCAGGAAGCGATAAAGGAAGAAGGCCTGATCAAGGTTGAAGGCTGGTACGATACACCGACTGTCCAGCACACGCATATTGAAAACTTCGGCTGTTTTGCCTACATGGAAAACGGAAGGATCGTCGTTGTAGCCTCCACACAGATCCCTCATATTATCCGCCGTATTGTCGGACAGGCCATCGGCCGTCCCTGGGGTGATATTGAGATCATCAAACCTTATATCGGCGGCGGTTTCGGCAACAAGCAGGACGCGCTTTATGAACCGCTCTGCGCCTGGTGCACTACACAGGTCGGCGGCAGACCGGTCCGCATTGACTGCTCCCGGGAAGAGACTTTTGTTTCCAACCGTGTCCGCCACGCGATACGCTATCACATTATCTCCTGGCTGCGGAAGGATGGCACCTTCGCCGCGAGAAAGATGGAAGTCTTTTCCAACCAGGGCGCTTATGCCTCTCACGGACACTCTATCGCTGCCAAGGGTTTAGGCGCGTTTTCCCAGCATTATCCCTGCCCGAACATCGAAGGCGATGCCTGGACGGTTTATACAAACCGGCCTGCTGCCGGTGCCATGCGCGGGTACGGTATGCCTCAGGCGAATTATTCCGACGAATGCAATATTGATGACTGCGCCAAAGCCATTGGCATGGATCCCGTTGAATTCCGCCGGCTGAACATTATGCCGAAGGGTTTCCATGACAACTTTTCCGGCAACACGAATTATTATGATACGTATCGGGAATGCATGGCTAAGGGCGCGGAGATCGTCGATTATGAACGCAAGCGCAAAGAATACGGTCATGATACCGGTAATATCCGCCGCGGGATCGGTGTGGCGACCTTCTGGTACAATACCGCGGTTTATCCGATTTCACTTGAGACTTCCTCCAATCGGATGCAGCTGAATCTGGATGGTACAGTCACCATGCAGTGCGGTGAGACGGAGATCGGACAGGGCGCCGATACTGCCTATGCCATGATGACCGCGGAAGCGATCGGCTTGAAGAGCTATAAAGATGTGCATGTGATCTCCTGCCAGGATACTGACATAACCCCGACCGGTACCGGTGCTTACGCATCCCGGCAAACCTATGTCGCAGGGTTCTCCATCCGGCAAACCGCTGATCTGCTGAAGGAAAAGATCCTGAAACGTGCCCAGGCCATTACCCGCCAGATGCCTTATAACATGGATATCGTTGACGGCAACATCATCCGCCGGGAAGATAAAATGGTGCTGATGAGCCTGCAGGAGCTGGCTATGACCGCGCAGTATGATACAGTCAACAGCGAGCATATTACGGCTGAATCTACGTATACCATCCGCAATAACGCTTATTCCTTCGGCTGCACTTTTGCCGAAGTGGAAGTGGATATTGCCATGTGCAAAGCGCAGGTCACCCGCATTCTCAACGTTCATGACTGCGGCAAGCTCATCAACCCGGCACTTGCGGAAGCTCAGGTTCACGGCGGTCAGTCCATGGCGATCGGCTACGGGTTGAGCGAACAGCTCATCTTTGATGAAAAGACCGGAAAGCCGCTGAACAACAACCTGCTGGACTATAAAATTTCCACCTTCATGGACCATCCGCGTCTGGAGGCAGCTTTTATTGAAAACCCGGAACCAACTTCACCCTTCGGGACCAAGTCCCTGGGCGAACCGCCTGCCTGTTCCCCTGCTCCCGCGATCCGCAACGCGATCCTGCACGCTACCGGTGTGGCGATCGACCGGATCCCCATCAATCCTCATGTTCTGTTTGCTGAACTCAGCAAAGCCGGATTGATCCATGACAGCTGGCTTGATAAGGAGGAAAAATAATATGTACGATATGAAAGCTCTTTACGAAGCTGAAAGCGTTCAGCATGCCATTCAGCTTCGGTTGGAACATCCTGAAGCCCAGATCATAGCCGGCGGTTCGGACGTGCTGGTGCAGATGCGCGAGGGAAAACGGGCAGGGAAGGAACTTATTTCGATCTATATGATCGATGCCATGCGAGGCGTAAGTATTGATGAGGCCGAAAACATCCGCATCGGTTCGCTGACCAGCTTTTCCCATATCACGCATGATCCGATCATTCAGAAATATATCAATGTTCTGGGTGAGGCAGTGGATCAGGTCGGTTCTCCGCAGATCCGCAACATCGGGACCATCGGCGGGAACACCTGCAACGGCGTGACCTCTGCCGATTCCGCTTCCACACTTCATGCCTGGGAAGCTGTTGTCGAGCTGACCGGTGTCAACGGTGTCCGCCGTCTGCCGATCAAAGATTTTTATATCAAAGCCGGTGTGGTCGATATCCGTGCTGAAGAAGGTGAAATTCAGACGGCTATCCTGATCCCGAAGGTCAGTTATGAGAACACCTTCGGTCACTATATCAAATACGGGATGCGGAACGCGATGGAGATCGCCTCACTCGGGTGCAGCGTCAATGTGCGTCTGAGTGATGACAAACAGACTATCGACCGCTGCCGCATTGCCTATGGTGTCGCGGGACCGGTCCCGATGCGGGTTCCCTCTGCCGAGGCTGTGGCGAATGGCAGTGCCATGACGGAGGATATGGTCAATGAATTTTCACTCGCGGTGCTTAATGATATCAACCCGCGTGATTCCTGGCGTGCCAGCAAGGCTTTCCGTCAGCATATTGCCGTTGAGATGGCAAAACGCGCGCTTATTGAATCCATTCACAGAGCCGGAGGAGAGATCAAATGAGCCAGTATAAATTAGTTCACTGCAATATCAACGGAAAAGACGTTGAAAGAATGGTCGATGTCCGGGCATCTTTGACGGATATGCTGCGGAATGAATATCATCTGACCTCTGTCAAGAAAGGCTGTGAAGTCGGGGAATGCGGCGCGTGCAATGTGCTGATCAACGGAGAAGCATTCAACTCCTGCATTTATCTGGCTGTCTGGGCTGAAGGGAAGACGATCCTGACGCTGGAAGGGCTGGAGGGTCCCAATGGGGAGCTTTCCGATATCCAGCAGGCGTTTATCGATGAAACTGCGATACAGTGCGGTTTCTGTACACCGGGCTTTATTATGACAGCTGTGGAGATCCTGAACAGCGGGAAAGAATACAGCGATGAAGAACTGCGCAAACTGCTTTCCGGCCATCTCTGCCGCTGCACAGGTTACGAGAATATCCTGCGCGCTGTGAAAAAGACGATGTATAAACGGCTCGGGAAAGAGATGCCGGCTTAGTAATTGTTTTTTACTGAATAAATCAAAAGCGCATCCTCAGCGGGTGCGCTTTTTGGTTTATTTTACTTCGAGGATTTTGAGACGGTAGGAGCCTGCGGGGGCTTCCACCTCAACGGTTTCACCCGCGTGGCGGCCCATTACGGCTTTGCCGATCGGTGATTCGTTGGAGATCTTATTCGCCATCAGATCGACTTCGGGAGCGCCGACGATCATGTAAGTTTCAGGTTCATCTTCTCCGTCTTCCTGTACGACAACGGTGGTGCCGACGCCGACCTCACCTGATTTTACCGGTTCATCGATCACTTTGGCATTGGAGAGCAGATAAGCCAGGTCATCGATCCTGCCCAGGACAAATGCCTGTTCATTTTTTGCGGCTTCCAGCTCGGCGTTTTCAAGGAGATCATCCCCGCCGCCTTCGATAGCGGCATGGAGACGGTTGGAAACTTCAACACGTTTAACGTTTCGAAGATATTCAAGTTCTTCTTCGATTTTATTGTAGCCTTCCCGGGTTAAAACTGTGTCAGCCATAGGTACCTCCACAAAGGTGTATAAGCTATAGATGAAAAAAATACCCTCCCGATTGAAAGGAGAGTAATTGTTCTGTGAGCGTGGAGGGACTCGAACCCTCAACAAACGGCTTAAAAGGCCGCTGCTCTGCCATTGAGCTACACGCCCATCACACAACGCATTTATATTAGCACCATCCCGGTAATTCGTCAACAAATTTGCTGAAATT
>CACYHU010000011.1 GCA_902774215.1 uncultured Chloroflexota bacterium | reverse complement strand
TGGAGATTGCCGATTATTTTAGACAGTACTGTACTCGGATCAACCAAATTCGATACCAACAGTAATTTAATTATCTTAGTCTCTCTCCATATACTCCTTATAACATACTAAATGAATGATGCTTTAGTTATTGAAGATAGGCAGCGATGACCTAATTAACAATAAAAAAAAGCCGAAATTGGCGGTTGACAAAAGTTTGAAAATGTGGTTAGGGCCAGGGCTCCCGCTTATAAACATGAAAAAGAACCGGTTTGGTACCATTTTACGGATAAAAGCAAGAAGGATGTAATTAAATATGGTAAATTTAACTAAATTCATGAAGGGTTTTTATTATTAAAGAATTACCGGAAGAAAAATTAAATTTTCAATCAGACAGAAAAAATGAAGAGCACTGTTTGTTTAGTCTTTCGGAAGGATTGAAAGGTAGTAAATGGAATATTACGATCCAAATATGTTTATATGTTCACCGGAAAATCCCAATACCATGGGATTTACGGCCACATTGTATGAACCGATCGACGGTGATCTGCTGCGGGAAGCTGTTGAATCCCTGCGCGAACGCTTCCCTTATTTTTATGTACGGGCCAAGGCGGAGGGAAATGACCTGATCCCCGTACCCAATCCGCTGCCGATAACCGTACGGAACACCTGGGATCCGATCGATCTATGCTCCCGGGAGGCAAATTACCACCTGGCTGCAGTCAAATATGAAGGGAACCGGCTCGCTCTGGAGATGTGCCATTCCATATCCGATGGCCCGGGTTTTCTGCCTTTTTTCAAAAGCATCCTTTTCTGCTATCTCAGCAAAAAGACCGGTCAGGTATTTGACCCGGCCGGTTTTCGCCTGCCGGGAGATATCATTCCCGAAAGGGAAACCGGAGATCCTTTTGCGGATCTGGATATCGATTCCGCGGATGCGCCGCTTATACAAAAGGAACAGGCAGCGGATTTTTACAGGCTGGAACAGGGAAGGAGAGATGACTGGCAGGTTTTTTATCTGAAGCTGCCGGAAGACCAGGTGATGTGCTATTGCCGTGATAATGACGGCAGCCCGAATGTGGTGATCTCCGTCCTTTTGGCCAAAGCGATCCGCCGGAACGATCCAGACAGTGAGAAAACGATCATCGCTGATATTGCTATCGATCACAAGGCACTTCTGGGAAACTTTGAGAATTACCGGATGTTCGCAAACACCGCTGAAATCAGTTTTCCGAAAAAGCGTGAAGACGATGACATCATGAAATCATGTACCATTGCCAGAGGACAGCTTATGCTCCAGGCACAACCGGAGAATTCGCTGTATTTCATGAAAATGAGAAAAATCGGGCATGAACGGATGAAACAGATCCCTTCCCTGCAGATGAAGGCTGATCTGATAAAAAAATCAGTCGGAAAGCCCAGAGGAACTGTCTCGGTTTCCTATATTAACAGCAGAACCTTCGGTCCTCTGGATCCCTTTATCAGGGAGGTATTCGCTGTTGCAGAGCCGGGAGTGATCGATGTACTCTGCGAAGTATTCTGCATCAATCACAGTTTTTTTGTGTCATTTAATCAAAAATTCTCATCGGATAATTTAGTCAAAGCTTTCATGCAGGAACTTGAAAAAGCCGGGATCAACGGTGAAATTATCCGCAGCGGACCATTGCGTCTGTGCGGTGTACGATATGACGATCTGGAAGGTGTTACCATATAAGGGGCACCATATAATGATTTGATGCTTTCTTTTGTCAGGCTGCGTCTTTCCGCCGAATGTGCTGTTGTTTTTTTTACTGAACCGGAAAAAATCGATGAAAGATATATTTTTTAATGATAAAATAATATAATGTTTCATCAAAATATTCAAGGGTGACATATGTTTCGCAGTCAGAATCAAAATAACGGAAGCAAAAACAAAGATGTCCGTAAAGAAATAGAAGCAGAAAATAAAAAAAAGGCTTCCGGTGAAAACATCAAAAATTCCATACTGAATACCGGCAATGAGAATGCAGGCAAATTGCTTCTTGCATCTGAAGAAAACGACAACGATTTATTCGGTTCATTTGACGATATTATCAATAACGCGGATAAAGCACCGGCTGAAGAAAATAAAAAGGCGCCTGCGGTTCAGAAAAACATTGATAACGAAGAGGACGATAAAGATGAGCTTTTCGGAGGTTTTCTTACCGAAGTCAAAAAGGATGTAAAAAAGGAAGTAAAAAAAGAAGCAAATAAGGAAGTCAAAAATTCGACAGCAAAAGAGTACGGGAAAAAAGATCCTGCGAAAAACCTGTATCCCGGAGACAAACCGGCCAGGCAGATATTTTACGAGGATCCTGCGGATCTGCAGGAAAAGCTGCAGATTGAGGGAAATGAGGCGGATTTTTATAAGGAAGGTCTCCTTGATCTTGAGGATGGCAACTCCCTGAAGCAACAGGGCGGGAAGAAGATAGACCCCGACAGTTGGCGGGCCGGCAGTACAAAAAAAAGCAAAAAAAAGGACGACGATCTGAAAAAGGTCAGCCAGACCCAGGAGCGGATAGCCGGACTGAATATCGCGGTCCAAAAACTGGACAAACGAAACAAAGGCGGTCGCTTCAGCCGTTTTTTGACCAATCTCGCCATTTTTGCGGGAAGTACGCTCGGAGCAGCTCTTAACTGGGTCGGCGCAATATTCAAGCGTGCGTTCAGTTCAAAGTACCGCAGCATGTACAGACGGGGGCAATCCAAAGATACGAATGTACCGGAAATCGAGCAGGATGAACGCAGACATGACCTTATTCCGGGCTGGAACGGAGAAACATACCAAAAAGGCCCTGACGGTAAGGATGATATTCTGGCCGATTTCCGACGCATTCCGACTGTCTGGTCCCGATTGACCGCCGGACAGGCTGAAGATAAAAACGGGAAGCCGCTGGCACCAAAAATTTCGATTTATATCAGACAGGGCAAGGAAGCCGAGGATAAGAGCGTGAACGGCACTGATCCGGGTCATGCCGGATTGGGGATCGAATACAGCCGGTACAGCCTGAGAAGCAACCGTTATGAGCGCTACAACCTCAGATACGGTTTCTTCCCGGGAAGTCAGGAGACCACGCAGGGGTCTCTTGCAATGACAGGCGATGCACGGATCCCCGGACAATTAAAAAATGAAAGAGGAAACGCATATACGATCAGCAGGACTTTTCCGGCGACTGCCAAACAGGTCAATGCCGTTCTGAAAGCCTCTGAGACTTACGCGGATAAAGGTTACAACACTTTTAACAGGAACTGTACCACCTTCGTCAAGGACATGATCCAGCACGAAGCGGGAATACCGGCCGGGGATGCGATCTTTGAACAGGAAACACCGGGATTTTCTTCACTGATCAATTTCGCAATGTTCGCAGCGAAATCTTCTGAAAATACCGCAAAGGCATCAGTAGAAAAGCGGTTCGCGCGTCTCGGGAAAGAAGAAGATCTGAATTACGGCGGCGAAGGAAATAAGCGGATCAACCAGCAGGATTACCGGAACTACAAAGAATCTCTGGCTGAAAGCAAAGGGGGATACATAAACAAAGCCGATCTGCCGAATGCGGCCGCGGAAAATATGCGGCGGCTGGAAGGGGAAGAGACCGGAACGATCGGCTCAAGGCAATATATCGGAACTGCGAGCATAGATCCGGACGGACCGAAAGCAGGCAGCAGCGCGGGCTCAAGCGGAGATGCTCCGATTTTAAAACCGGAATTAATTTCTTCAAATATCCGCGGTGCGATCGAAAATGAAAGCAATTCCCTGATACATAAGATACTGGAAGTGACCCGGAAAAGCTCAATAGAGGAATTATGCGGAACGCCGGGAATTGATAAAGATGCGGCAGTGATCCTTGGGCAGATCAATAATTACGGCACACCGCTGAATCAGGTGAGAGATGATATAAGAACTGGTCCGGAGAATTTACGGAATGCAAGGAGTGCACTTGAAAAAGAGGTCAATGATCTGAATACGCTGCTTTTCAGCTTTTTTAAGAATGACGCGCGTCTTCATCTGCCGATCATGCATATGATCTCACTTTTAGAGTATGGGATCAAAATGGTTGATGATTTATATGAGGATGTCGACCTCGGAAAAGACGCCGGGGGTGATCTGAAAAATATACGGGCGAAAATGGATTCGAAGGTGATCGATGTCAAATATGAAAAGAAGGAAAACAATGAAAAGAAAAAAGTGACGGCTAAATTAACACCCAGCCGTTATGAAGCTTATCTTCAAATCTATAAATCGCCGCATAAGGCAATTGATAATGCATCGCTTCTTCAGGAACTCAGGAGAAAGAAAAACAGAACGAAGGATGAGGAAGCACAGTATCAAAAGCTGGAGCGCATTGTCAGCCTGGCCTGGCAATATGATGCTGCCCACAGATATATGCTTGAGAAAAATTCCTATAACCAGCAGGATGTTAATTATGCCTTTTCTCTTGAGAAGCTTGAACAGAAGGAGAAAATCACCGGTCCTATGTTGAGTTTTGGGCCTTCCGGCGTCTATAAATCACTGATTCTGGAAAAAATCTTCGGAGGCGTCACAGACCGGCTCGAGAACGAATTTACCTTCGAAGAGGTTCAAGATAAAAATAAGTTACAGCCATGGCTGGAAAATGATATGGTGACATGTATCCAGCGCAAACCGGATGAGATGAAAGCAGTGATCAGAGGAATCAAAAAGGCAACGCCGGAGATCAGTGAAAAAGAACTCCTGGAAAAGCTGATGGTTGTGATAAAAAAGGACTGGATAGATAATGTCTTCAATTTGGGCAGAGCGGCCAGAACAGAAGACAAAAGAAGCCCGATGAAAAGAACCGGAGATGCCGTTCCGGAAGCTTTCGAGAAAATTGCCAAAGGATCACAGTTTACAGAGAAACTGGAAGGATACATTCATGAAGTATTCGTTTCTGATTTGAGTCAAAATCCGATAATCGAATTGGACTGAATGATCGGAGCCTGTATAAGCTGTTGAATCATTCCGTTGATGATACGAATATTCAGACCCGAAAGGGTCAGATTACAGTTGTACGTTCCGGGAACAGGATCATATATCCGGTTCGGGGAAGCGGGGGTTATCATTCGGACAGGGCGGTTTTACAGTGTATGAAATACTGTTTTCATCCAGCTGCCGGAGGAAACAATTCAGGACCGTATCTTCTTTGAAATTCTGATGGAGCGAGAGGAAAATTTTTCCGTTGACTGCGGCGATCTCTGTCAGCAGGTTGTTAACGTTCGGAACATGTGTCCAGAATTCAAGAATATAGGGAGAAAGCTGCTGCCAGCGCCATTGCCCGACATAGCTGACCATATAAGTGAACAAACTGTTGCCTTTATTCAGCATTTTGGCAAAAATCTGTTTTTTCCCTTCAGCGGTCGGAGCCATTTTATCGACCATGCGTCTTTGGTTTGCTGACACCATGATCTGTCCGAAGACCTTACCGGTGTCGCTCTGAATAAAGGTCGTTCCCCGATGCACTGTACACTGCCGGTCAAAGGGCATGGCTTTGATGCGGTCTGTGTAGGTAAATATGACAGTCCGGACGCAATTATGATGGGTCAAAAGCTTCCCGACCATCGGTCTTGCGTTGATGACATAGGAGTTGGTAAGCGGCGCTGTGCGTTCCGGAAACAGTTTATCGATCGTGCGGGACATCAGAATTGAAATCATCGTTCCCGGGCTGGCATCGTGGGCTGAAGAAAAACGTACGAACGCCTCTTCCGGGATAATTATGTCCCGAAGGATCGGTTCCGAAGGCGTAAGTCCGGCATCTTCGGTCAGGGAAAAGGCTGCCGGCCTTTCAGGAATTGCCACTTTGGAAAGGTCCATGTCCGGCATCTCATCAGCAGGGTCCCTGCTTTCCTCCGGAAGGATCGGGTCTTCAAGTGTGAGTATGCCGCTATGGTCTGTTACGCCGTAACGCTCCGCGCAGTAATAATACAGAAGCGTTCTCAGGACATTGTACATACCGGTACCGTCCAGAAAACCATGGGAAATATCCAGGTGCAGACGGTCGGCATTGTAACATACACTCCAGATATGATAATTGGATCCCGGTGTACCGAGGCTGATTTTTTCATCAGTATGGTGAATGACGATGGGAGCCGGATTTTCCTCAGCATAAAAATCCTGTTCGTCTTTTCGGACCCGAAGGTTCAGGTAAGGGAAGCGCTGCTGCGTTTTCTCAACAGCGCGGGCAAGGATATCCGGATCAATTTCATCAAGCAGACGCAGACTCAGCCGGACGGTGTAATCTATTCCTAGCCCATATCCGCCGATCAGATGCAGAGCATCTCCGTCAGTAATTCGCATTTTCATTAAACCTCCAGGTGCATTGAATGTGGTGGTAAGAAAACATGATGTCAGGGTATCCGACAGCATGAATCTTTGACCGGTAACAACAGACCCGAAGCGGCACACATTTGCTCCGGGTCTGCCGGGATCCTGTTCTTACTGCCTTTTCATCATGACCGGAACGATCACGTCTGTGAAATACACTTCCGTGTTGATGGTCCCTTCCGGAATATCGGCATACACGTAATCGTCGATGCTCGATATTTCCCTCATTTCCCTGAAAAGCTCCTGCTCTTCCTCTGTCAGGTCTTTCATGTAAGGCGGATCATTAGCGGGGCGGCCGGAGAACGGTTTCGTGATAAGGACCGTCCGGGTCCAGAAAACGACGTCGGCCAGGCCGCTTTCCAGAGCGAGGGATCGCGCAGCACTGTCCACATCTACGATATTGATGTTCATGCCGATCCTGCGTGAGATTTCCGCCAGCACGGCGGTGTTAAAACCGGCGGGCTTGCCATCCGCGGAAATATAGTCCATCGGGGGCAGGTCACCGGTTACGGCAACACTGATCGTTTCCGCACCGTCGATCTGCGGGATCGGTATCCCGGCGGGATCGCCGGCTTTCACCTCGTCGATATACTCTGCCGCCAGTCTGTCCATCGTGCCGTCTTCCTTCATGGCGTGGATCGCTTCGTTGAACCGGTTCGCCAGCTCCCGGTTCTCCTCTTTCATCAGGAAGGAAAACCCGTTTCCGAGCCGCTGGGGAATCATTTTTTGGACAAAGACGCTCTGTTCCTTTGAATAATCAAATTCAAAGCCGTATTCCAGCTAATGATCCTTTTTATGTAAAACCGCTGACATGATCCATTCCAAAGCTGCGGTTACCTGTTCCTGAGCATGACCGGGACTGAAATATCAATATAGTAAGGTTCTGTGATGATGCAGCCTTCCGGAATATCACGTCTGTCCAGCTTGCCCCGGGAAAGGGCTTCGCTCAGCAAACGCATAACTTCGTTTTCTTCCTCCGTATAAGCAGCTTTGAGGTTTTCTATATAAGCAGCATATTCTTCGTCACTCATTTCGGAAATATGCGGATTCGGAGTACTGCGTGTCCAGAAAGCAGCATCTGCCTTGCCGCTGACCAGCGCCAGTGACCGTCCGACATTGTCAACCTGGATAAACTCTATATTTTTGTCCAGACGACGTCCGATTTCGGCCAGGATCGCTGAATTGAAACCGCTGAAGTTCCCATCGGGACCGACATAATCCATGGGCGGGAGAGAACCGGTGATCGCCACGGTGATCGTCTCACGGCCTTCCTTCTGTTCCAGGGAAATCTGCGGTGCACTGCCTCCTGTGAGCAGGTTTTGGATATGATCATGGATCAGTTCGGTGATCGTGCCATCCTCTTTCATCGCTGCTATGGCTGTATCAAATTCATCCTTCAGGCTTCTGTTATATTCCATCATCATGAAGGCGAATCCGTCACTCATCCGTTCTGTCAGAATTTCTTCGAATTGATTGCTGTAATCTTTACCGAACTCAACAGGCTTGAATAATTCATGGTTCCGGAAACACAGGTAATCAGCTGTGCTTTGAGGGACAATAATTTCATTGATTTTCCCGATGCTGATATCCATCAGCATCTCACCCAGGGATTCATAGAAGATGACCTGTATTCCATTCACAGCAGAATCCAGGACCTGTAAGGATGGATCTATCGTGATATATCCGTTGTCGGATAAAAGGGCAACAGCCTTTGCTTTCGATTGAATGTATTTGGCATATTCCTCTTCTGATAAATTCAGATAAGAGAGAGCACCGATAATTTTCTGTTCACCGGCCGCAGCACCGGCAAGCAAAAGGCTGACCAGTATAACCAACGCTAAAATACATTTTTTCATAAGCTACCACCTTCAAAAATTCAAAGCGACAGATATTGTCTGAATAACTCAAATAGTCCGTTTCGGCTCTGCAAATCACTCAGGTAATCTGAGCGAATGACGACGATCCTGATCACAGTATGATCAGGACAAGATTTTTTCCGTTTTCATAACTGTAATTGATTTCCTGCGCCATGTTTTTCAGAATCGTAATACCCAGTTCGTCATCCTCCTGAGCGAAAGGATCATAAGATGCGCCGCCGCAGGAAAGTTCAATTTTGGCCGATCCGTCGGCTTCGGCATAAGAGATATCCAGGCTGAGCTCGACATTGGTATCATTCGGATAACAATTCTCCAGCATCACGTAGATCAGCTCTTCACAGCAGATCTGCAGGCGGTAGATTTCTTTCGTCTTCAGTCCGTATTTTTCGCCAAAGGTCTGGATACCGCCCTGAAGCACCATCAGGTCGAACTGTTTATCCTGGATTTCGAAGGAGAAGGATTTGATTTTATTGATGAACGCGATCGTCTTTTCCTTCTGCGGCTGATCGAAGATCTGATCAGGCGTTCCCTGTTCATAGATGCCGCCGTCAGCGAAGAACAGCACGCGGTTGGCAACTTCCCGGGCAAAGTTCATCTCGTGGGTGACGATCAGCATGGTCATTTCATGCTTGGCCAGCATCCGGATCACTGCCAGCACCTCACCGACCATCGTCGGGTCCAGCGCACTGGTGGGTTCATCAAAGAGCAGCACCTTTGGTTCCATCATCAGACAGCGGCAGATGGCGATACGCTGCTGCTGCCCGCCGGAAAGCACAGTCGGCCAGGCATGCGCACGGTTGGCAAGACCGACCTGGGCAAGCAGATCCATGGCCTTCTTTTCAGCTTCCTCCCGGGGCATTCCTTTGAGACGGACCGGGGCAAGGCAGAGGTTGTCCATCACATCCATTTCGGAAAACAGATGGAATTTTTGAAACACCATCCCCGCGGAGCGACGGATCCTGTCCACATCCGCGCCTTTTGCGGTGATTTCCTGCCCGTCTATGAAAATCTGACCCGCGTCAGGTTTTTCCAAAAGCACCAGGGAACGCAGGAACACGCTCTTCCCGCAGCCGGAGCCGCCGATAATGGCGATGCGCTCTCCCTGTTCGACATTCAGATCCACACCTTTCAGTACATCCAGGCTGCCGAATGATTTTTTCAATCCTTTTACTTCAATAACGCTCATGCCGCCTGCCCCCTCTTTTTCTTTTCCGCAAGGTCTGTCAATGCGAAGATTCCAAAAACAATATAAGAAAGTGCCAGGTAGATCAGCATACCGATAATGATGGTGAGCAGCGGCTGCATGGTTCGGGAGGCAATGTTGTTGATGACACGTGTCAGGTCCGTGATGGTGACATAACCGACTACGCTGGTCCACTGGATCAGGTTCGTGATCGTGGACTGGTAAACCGGTTTGGCTATGTGCAGCATCTGAGGGAGCGTAACGAGGCGGAATGTTTCCCAGGATGAAAATCCCAGCGTGCGGGCAGCTTCCGCCTGTCCGTGATCCGTGGCTTCCATTGCAGCCCTCAGAAGCTCCGCCACATGGGCGGAAACGTTCAGGGAAAAGGTGATCACAGCCACAGTTACCGGTTTAAGGCCTGCCTTGGCAAATACGCCGTAATAAAGCAGCAGCAGAAGCATCAGCACCGGTGTGCCGCGGAGAACGGCAATATAGAACGCGGCAATACCGCGGAGAAGCGGATTTTTACGGGTCTGCAGCAGGCAGATCAAAGCGCCAAGGATCGTCCCGAACAACAGCGACAGGGCGGAGATCTTTATCGTAACACTCAATCCGTTCAGGATGACCTTCCATGATCCGCCCTGGATCAGAATTTTATAAAGCTTATCCTGTAATGTCATCAGTTTTTCATCCCAATATTTTTCGAATTGATTGATTAAAAAGCATATGTTCCGGCATCCTGTTTCTATGAAGCCGGAACATGTGACTGATTATTTCTGTGCCGCTAATTCAGAATCAGCCATCACCACAAAGGCTTCTTTTCCCCTGAGATAAGGATGTGTCGGGATCGTATGCTCCGGCAAATCTTCAGAATTACTCTTTTCCCAGTTGTCAAATTCTCCGAGTTGAGACCAGAACACGACATCAGATTCTCCGGAAGACAATGAAATTGCCCGTGCGCCGCTGTCAATAGAGATGAATTGAATATTCATTTCCAACCGCTTCGCCACTTCTGACATCAGCGCTGTATTAAAGCCGGCGGG
Source organism: uncultured Chloroflexota bacterium (assembly GCA_902774215.1). Taxonomy (GTDB): domain Bacteria; phylum Chloroflexota; class Anaerolineae; order Anaerolineales; family Anaerolineaceae; genus Flexilinea. The sequence goes on along the minus strand of CACYHU010000011.1, from coordinate 31,391 downwards.
GGTCCCTGCCAGGGAAAAATAATCCATGGGCGGCTTGTCACCCGTTAATGCAACTTTGAGCGTATCCGCACCCTCAAAAACCACCGGTACTACGGCTTCAGGTTCGGTTCCGGCAATGCAGTCATCGATATACTGCTTCCTGAGAGAATCCATCGTTCCGTCAGATTTCAAGTCATCGATAGCGGCTGATATGCGGTCGCACAGAGCCTGATTATCTTCCATCAGCACCATTGCGAAATTATAGTAAACTTCGTCTCGTTCTTCTATAGGCAGAGCGGCAAACGCATCAGACCGGGAAATGAGGTAGCCTGCAGTGAATTCATCAGTATTGATCATGGAGATCATACCGCTTTGCAGAGCCATGATCATGCTGTTGAGATTATCGAAATACTTGTAACCTGAATAAGGAAGATTGTCAAATATGTGTAAATCTTCCAACACTTTGTTGAGTGTATCTTCGTCGACTCCGGCTATGGTGAGTACGCCGGCAGGCCCCTTTTCCGACCCTTCAGCAAAACTGACAAGCGGAAAGCTGACACACAAAATCAACGCGATAAAGAATAAGACAGTTTTTTTCATGGGTTATTTTCCTCATTTCTGTACGGTATTAATAATGATCGGTTGATCCTCATCAGTCTGTAAAAATTATTATACATGATAAATATAAATAAATCCGGAATTTATTGGAAATATTTATCTTCAGCATATCCCATACAGCTTCCAAAGCGGCTGGACAGATGGCAATTAATATTCCCCCCGTCAATATATGGCATATGGCAGGAAAGAAAAAACATCCGTCTTCCGCTGCCCGGTGTTTATTCTCCGGGTATGAAAATCTCAACGGTGGTACCGCTTTCTTCCCCGGAGCTGATCGTAAGCGTACCGCGGCACATCAGTTCAAGACGTTTGCGGATGTTATCCAGCGCGATATGCGGCTCGTCATTATCAGAGGGCTTGAAACCGGGGCCGGAATCCTTTACAATGATCCGGCTTCCGTTATCAGTTTTGCGTGTCTGAACAGTGATATTGAGGGAGTCAAGTTCCGGGTCGATCCCGTGTTTTACAGCGTTTTCGACGATCGGCTGGAGCGTCAGCGGCGGGATTTGAAAATCTGTATGAGGTACATCAAACCCGACAAACAGCTTGTCCTCAAAGCGGACCTGCTCTACCGCAAGATAAGCCCTTGTGTGCTCCAGTTCACTTGAAAACGGGATCATTCTCTCTTTGGCAATCGCGTCAAAATTACGCCGCAGGTAGGTAGTGAAGTCAAGGATGACCTGCTGGGCTTTGGCAGCGTCCTGTACACTGAGATAGTAGATGCTTGTCAGGGTATTGAAAATAAAATGAGGGCGCATTTCCAGAACCATGATCCGGGATCTCTGTCTCATGATTTCCTCCCTCTGATGAACATATTGTTCCATCAGGTCCCAGACAATAAAACTCAGCATGATCATAGCGGCGAGAGATGTTCCGAAAACGATCAGATAAAGACCGTAAAAGCAAATCTGGAGAACCATTGCGATCATCGGTAACAGAAAGTAGGCCAATAGTGCCGCGAATTGTTTCCGGTTGAGATCATCCTTTCTTCTGATAAGGTAAAACTGGTTTACGAGCATGATCAAAATCGGAGGAACAAGCAGCAGCGGGTATAAAGGTCCGCGGTGATATACATTATCCGGTGTGTAATAATAGATAGCGGTCGTGAACTGTGTGGAGATCAGCAGTATAAAATAGATGGTCCACAACAGCATCACAATGCGAAAAACCGGACTTTTCTGCCAATCCAGCCCCAGGAGAAAGAGCATATACCAGGTAAGCATCGGCATAAGAACGGATGAGAAAAAAGAATCAAAAAAAAGCGTTGCCTGAGAAAGAACGAAATTATTGGAAAGCTGATTGATAAAGTCCGAAGTGATGTACAGGAACAGAACAGAAAACATACTGAGAAAAAATATTTTGTTCTTCCTGTCCATCACGCGGTTAACCGCTGTGAACAGCAATCCGATCAGCATCGGCATAAATGACGATGCTGCTATGAAGAAGTTTATCAGCGGGATCGGATCAGTCATAGGTCAGAAGCCAGCGGGTAGTATGCAGAAGGCAGCGGGCAGTGAGATTTCATTGGAAGACAGGTGCCTCATTAGTTTTATTCGAAATTATATTCTACCCCCCCCCCGAAGGGATATCGGAGAAGGGAAAGCTGTTTTTTTACTTTCTCTTCAGTCAGCGGTTTCATCAGGAATCCACAGGCGCCTGTTTTCCATGCGTCAAAGGAGTAATCGATGTAGGATGTCAGAAAAACAACATTTGTGCGCGGATTGATCTGAAGCAATTCATGGCAGATGTCCATTCCGTTGCTTTTCCCCATTTCAATATCCAGAAAAGCAAGCGCTACAGGGTTTTCCCGTGCGAATTCAAGTGCGGCAGAGGGCTTTTTAAAGCCGGTGACCACCGCGTCCGGCAGGGATTGCTTTAGAACCGGCAAACCACCGGTGAGTATGATCTTTTCGTCATCCACCAGAATAACGTTCGGCTTTTCATCCGGCTTTGCCGCTGATGTCAGTAATGAGCCTGCATCAACTTCGAGCAGTTCGGCAACACGTGCAATCATCTGAACGTCCGGCATCCGTGTGCCGTTTTCCCACCTGACAACAGTGGTCCTTTCGATGAACAGCAAATTTGCGACCTGCTGCTGGGTATAGCCCTTTTCAATTCTCCACCGGCGTAATATATCCGCAAATGACATAAAACCTCTGCGCTATTAATCATAACAGATTACAGGAAAAAATCCTGATATTTGAGTATGGCAAATTAAAACAGTGAAATCCGGTGAGGCGCCACAGCGATGATTATAATTATTATAAGAATAGCATCTTAAGGAGAAAAGCTGATGATATCAATTCTTACAGTTTTGATGCCTGTAATATTGGTGGTTTTTTCGGCTGGCTGATGAGGAAAAGAAATCTTTTCAGTGAAACAACGGTTGAAGAACTGAAAAGATTACTGGTGAATAACATACTGCCTGTCGCGATTTTTCATGCACTTTCGACGACAAGTTATACAGGAAAATCCCTGATGCAGGTCGGGATGATGTTTGTAATCATGGGCATCTCATTCGGAGCAGGGTTTCTTATGCAGCCGCTGATCAAACCGCCCTTCAGAGAATACCTCCCTTTTCTGGTTTCTTTGTATGAAGGGGGAATGGTCGCTTACCCGCTGTATACAAAGCTTTGCGGCGTTGAAAATTTATACAAGATCGCTGTTCTGGATATTGCAGGTGTCCTGTTTGTTTTCGGGATCTATATGAATACACTTGCCTTTGAAGAAAGTGGTGAAAAAGCTGATCTGAAAAAAGCTGTCGTGAAAGCTTTTAAAACACCGGCGTTTGTTGCGTCAGTGGCGGGGATCCTTCTGGGATGCACCGGGGTGATGAAATGGTTCACGGGAACAGGCGCCGGACAGGTTTATGAGTCTGCGGTGGCGACAATAGTCGATCCGCTTTCCAACATGATCCTGTTGATTGTCGGATATAACATCCAGACAGACTGTGAAGTGCTGATCCCCTGTTTGAAAACGATCGGACTTCGCATCCTTTTGCAGGCAGGAATGATTTGTTTTATGCTGTTTGTCCTGCACCGTCTGGAAGGGCCGGATCCGCTGCTGGATAAAGCGGTCCTGATTTATATGTCAACGCCGACGACTTACAGTCTGCAGTCATTTATCAGGGATAAAAAAGGTGCGAATTACGCTTCTACGGTCAATGCTTTGTATATTTTCGTTACCATAGCTGTTTTTGCGGCAGTTTCAATGTTCTTATAGACACGGTTCATTGCGAAAAGCGGATAAAGATTTTGAAAAGCCATCGGGAGGGAATGCTTCGCAGGGACGCGGAATGAGCGTCAGCAGCCTGCGAAAGTGATTCCCGCGTCCCGGTTAAATCAGTCGGGGGACACGCGCTGAGCAAGCTCACGCGTGTCCCCCGACACCCCAGTATAAGCTGCTGAATCACTCCTTTGATGATACGATCATTCAGATGATTTTCCAAAACAAAAGATGAGCCATTTCGGATTATTTAAAGGCACCAAAGCCGGCGGGTGATATAAGGTCAGCCCGATCGGCTCCGGTATTATCTCCATGGTGTGGGAAGTTCTCCCGCCGGCACTGCCCGCAAATGCAGAGCATTTGTTTTTAATGGCATTTTCTGAAAAAGCTGTCGTACACCATAAAAGATGTGCGACAGCTACTTCTTCATTTGATAAAAACCGTCAGCGGCCGAATTGCGTGTAATTATTTCCGGAATTTGTCGTCCACATTTCCAGCATGTTGATGGGGTCATTGAAATCAGCCCACCAGCTGGCACTGGAGATTTCATAATTCCCCGACCGCTTTTCACCGAGAAGGATATTCTGTTCGATCGTGCGGATTGACATTTCGATACCGATTTCGGCCAGATCCATCTGAACACATTCGGCAATTTCAGTGTTTGTCGGGTTCGGGTTGGTCAGATATTCCAGCTTGATCGGTGTTTCATCCGAGAGCCTGCCGTTTTCATCGAATTTAAACCCTGCGGATTTCAGCAGTTCGATGGCACCTTCCACATCCGGTTCCGGATCGTAATAGCCGTCTTCCACGGGATAATTCCAGGCGGAAGCATCCTTGAAGATGCCGCCGTTGCCGTCTGACATGCCGGCGGGAACAAAGGATGTGGCGGGAGCTTCGCCGGTCTGGGTGACGGTGTCGACAATGTACTGACGGTCGATCAGTTTGCTGAAAGCCTGCCGTATGGCATTTGCCTGTTCGACTGTTTTGCCTTCAAACAGGGGAGCTTTCATGTTGATCATCACAAAATAGGTCGCGAGCTGGTCGATCACATGGAATTCAGGATCGCCTGATTCAATAAGCGTTTTGATCTCATCAGCCGGGACCGTATCGGCAAAGTCAAGATCACCTGAGCGGTATGCCGCGTAAACAGCGGGCTCATCGGAGGAAAGCATATACTCGATGCGTTCAATGGTGACATTGTCGGCGTCATACCAATAAGGATTTTTGACGTAAACCATGGATTCATCATGCTTCCAGCTTTCCAGTATGAAGGGGCCGCTGGAGACAAATCCGGCTTCCTGTGCCCAGGCACCCGGGACTTTTTCCCAGTTTTCTTCTGCTTCCACGACTGATTGTTTCACGGGCTTGTAGGTGGTGAATGCCGCCAGGTTCAGGAAATAAGCGCAGGGAGCATTCAAATGGACGACAATGGTTTTTGCATCCGGCGCGGAGACCTGCAGTGCGTCCGGGTTCCCTTCCTGAGCTTCATCATAACCGGCAATGACATCCAGCATGTAGGAATACTCACATCCGGTTTTCGGATCCGCGGCGCGTTTCCAGCTGTAGACAAAATCTTCAGCGGTGAGGTCGGAACCATCGGACCATTTCAGTCCGTCTTTCAGTGTGAAGGTATAGGTGAGCCCGTCTTCGGAAATCTCGCAGCCTTCAGCAAGTACAGGGGTCATTTCACCTTCGGTGTTGTATTCATAAAGTCCGCTGAAGGAGTTGGATATCAGCAGACCTCTTTCCATGGATGTACCGAGGGCCGGATCGAGGTAATCCGGTTCCGGACCGATGTTGATGCGAAGGGTACTGTCACCATCTTTTTGCGCATAGAAGAAAAACTTCGACCCGTCAATAGCGGTGTAGATGTCGCTCACTTTGGAGGACTGCAGGTAAGCATCATTGTAGTAAAAAAGCGGAATGACCGAGTAGGTTTCCATCAGCATGTCTTCAGCTTTGTGCATAAGCCCGGCACGTTTGGAAAAGTCTGTCTCCGATTTGATCTCTTTGATCAGTTCATCGTATCCGCTCCAATCCGGCATCGAGGTGACGTCCTGCGCCAGCAGCGCAGCCGGTGCCCCCATGAGGACGAGGATCATTATTGCGAAAATCAATTTTTTCATTATTTTTTTTCTCCTGTACGGTGATTATAAAAAAGGTATCTGTTCCGGACCGGATGACGCAGCACGGATAACAGGCCTTTCGTGCGGGCTCCGCCGCAGCAAAGTGCCTGTCACCGTGTGCTTCGTTCATTTAATGCTTATTCACCCAGAGTTTCATAATAGATAACGCCATAACTGGTATCAGTCACAGAATGAGCTGCGAGTTCGATCTCATGCAGGCCGACACTCTGAAGCGTTGCGGAAATGACTGCGGAACCGTTCAGGTTTTCGGTGCGTTCAACCTCCATTCCGTCTACAGAAATCTGAACACCGATACTGTCTGAAACAGACCAGTAAACCGTGATGGAATCGCCCATATAGCCCTGATTGCTGGATGCGTAAAATTCTGCGATCTGCGGGATCACCGGCGTCTGACCACTCTCCTGCTGTACCAGCGTTGGCTGCGGTACCGGTGCAGTACCCACAGTGAGGTTCAGCACAGCCTGCTGTCCGAACAGAGAACCCTGAGGGGAACGAAGCTGGTAGGTGGATGTGTAATTGCCGGGTGTGGTTGGGGCAACCAGATCCACATACACTTCAAAATAACCGCCGGGTGCAACTTCTCCCGGGAAGGCAAAGCCGTTGGTACCCATGTTCGTACCGGAAGCGAGTTCAAAGCGGTAGTCTTTTGTCCATTTGCAGGTTCCGGTGTTTTGGAACTGCCATTTTCTGCGGAATTGCGCACCGGGTTCCACAGGTCCGGTATAATCCGAAACTTCAACGATATTTCCCATGTCATTTGTGCAGGAAGGAGCCGGGGCTATTGTCTGCGGTGCCGCGGGTGCCTCAGCCGGTCTCTGGAGCATATTTGCGGAGCTGTCTGCCGGATTCTGCAACGCATTTTCAGCCGGCTGTACATCCTGAGGCTTGCTGATAATGCCAATGCTGTAATCCGAGTTGAAATAGCGGCTGGCTATGTTTTGAGCGAGACCTTCATTGAACATGTCCTGCAGGGCGACGTTAATAAACTGTCTCAAAGGATCGTCTTTCCTCACGCCATAGGCATATTCTTCTTTTTCAACATCCTGATAGAAAATAGTATATTTTCCGGTTGGTTCATAAATCGTCCTGTATGGTTCGCGATCCATGATCACCAGGTTCACTGCTGCAACATCCAGCGCTTTCATGGCATCAGTGAGTGTGGGATACGCATATACGTCTGAACGCTGGATATAATTGCCTTTGACCAGATTATTTTCGATCCATCGTTCAAAGTTTGATCCTTTTTCAACACCGATTTTTGCCTGATAGAAATTATACAGTGTGACCTGTTCCGGTTTGTAATAAGCATTCAGGCAGACAAAAATTGAATCCGAGGCATAGTAGATATTGGTGAAATCAATTATCTGGGCACGTTCATCACTTACGGAAAGTGCTCCGCCGATCACATCGACCTCGCCGTTGTATAATGCGTCAAACATTTTGCCTTTTTCAATGGGTACAGGCTGGAGTGAGCGGTTCATCCGGCGGGCAATTTCACTCATCATTTCGATATCGATGCCTTTTGAGGTGCCGTCGCCTTCAGAATACGCAAACGGGGCGTAGTCCGGTGTATGGCCGAACCGCAGCGCAGGCAGAAGCTGGGTGTTGTCCTGTGCGCCGACAGATGAAAAAATTATCAGAATAAGTGCTGATAAGATAATCGGAATACATCTTTTCATAATTTCCTCCATTGCCAGAAACAGTGAATAAATTTTACAGTTGTTTAATTATATCAATTCTGATTGAATGGCATTTCTGAAAGTGTGAAAAAAAGTGCCAAAATGTCACATCGCTCGTTTCTGTTATGATCTTTTTTTGTTTGAGACGGTACCGCAGTGGTGCAGATTTCGTAAATAAAAGCGGGGACAGTGCATCACGGCAGCTGTCCCCGCTTTTCAATTGATCAGTTTATTGATTATTCGAAGTCTTCGAGATTGGATGCATCGATCCAGGTGTTGGTGGTGATCAGAATGTTGGTTTCCAGTTCCTCACCTTTCAGCAGCAGGACAGCCGCGTTCAGACCGTTGGCAGCCATTTCACCGCCGTTCTGGGAGACGGTACCGGTGATGCGGCCGTCTTTGATGGCTTCGAAGCCGTCGGGCGTGCCGTCAACGCCGGTGATGACGATGCCGCTGTTAGGACCGGCTGCATTGCCTGCACCGATAGCCATACCGTCATTTTCTGCAACGATGGCGTCGAATTCATAGGCGCTGAGCCATGATTCAACAGTGGTCTGGGCACTGGCTGTGTCCCAACCGCAGTCGGCTGGTTCTACGACCTGAACGATGTCGGGATATTTGGCCAGAATATTGTTGTAGCCTTCCAGACGCTGCAGACCGCCGGAGTCACCGGAAGGGCCGGTCAGGATGGCGATGTTGCCCTTGCCGCCAAGCAGGTCGGCAACAGCCTGCATTTCGGATTCACCGGCTGTAACGTTATCGCCGTAGGAAACCGCTGCGATGCCATAGTCTTCCCAGTCAGTGCAGGCTGAAATGATGTTGATGACGACGACGCCTTCATTGGCTGCTTCCAGGGAGACGGCACCCAGTGCATCGGGGTTTACCGGTTCGTACAGGACGGCATCATATTCGCCGATGGCCTGTTCGATCTGGCTGATCTGGGTAGCTGCATCAGATTCAGAGCTCAGGATGGTCAGTTCACAGCCGAGTTCTTCAGCTGCAGCGACGGCTGCATTGTAAACGCCGTTCTGGAAAGCGTTGTTTCTGTGCTGCTGGAGCAGGAGGATCTTGTATCCTTTACCGGCACCTTCACCTGCGCGAAGGACACCGTTTTCCATCTTGGCTGCAGAGGCAGCGCCGGTCAGCATGGCAATCACCAGAATGACCGCAATAATGAGTGAGAATTTTTTCATTTGCTTGACTCCTTATAAAAATGTTATTTTGTGTAAAAGAAAGACCAAAGAACCGGAAATGTTCAGTTCTTCTTGTTCTTTCTCTTGACATCAATGAGAACGGCCGCAACTATGATAATGCCCTTGATGATCTTTTGCCAGTATGCAGAGACACCCAGGATATCGAGGCCATTGGCTATGACAGTGATAAGAAGTGTGCCGATGACAACGCCCCAGGGCTTGCCGACACCGCCGGACATGGAAACGCCGCCAACAACACAGGCGGTAATGGCATCCATTTCGTAGCTTTCACCTGCTGTCGGCTGGCCGATCGTTACGCGGGAAGTCATCAGAAAGCCGCACAGCCCCGCGAGAAGGCCGGCAATGGCAAACGTTGAGATGCGGATAAAGTTGGTATTGATACCGGAAACGCGCGCTGCTTCAAGGTTGCCGCCGCAGGAATAAACCCGCCGGCCGTAGACTGTTTTTTCAGCCACAAAGGAGCAGATGATAATGACAACGATGGTGAATACCGCAATAGTGGGAATTCCCAATATGTTTCCGGCTGCCAGGGCACGATATTCCTGACTTAGACCGGTAACAGGATTCCCGCCGCAAGCCAGTAGGGCGAGACCGCGCACCGCTGTCTGTGTTCCAAGTGTCATGATGAAGGGCGGAAGATCGCCGATCGCGATGCCGACGCCGTTAATTATGCCGACACACAAACCTGCCAGCATTGCTACGAACATCGGGACGATCAGCGGTACCTGACCTTTGCCTAATAAAGCGGCCAGTATGCCGGCGAATGCGAGCGTAGAACCCACTGACATATCAAACCCGCCGGAGATAATGACAAACATCATACCGAAGGCGAGAATACCGTTGATCGAAGCCTGCTTCATTATGTTCGTCAGATTTCGCGGACCGATGAAGCTTGGTTTCAGGACAGCCAGAATGGCAACAAGCACAATAAAGATGATAAAGATGAAATATTCGCTGATCAGCGAGCTGAATTTTCTTTTGTTCTCCATTTTTTCTCCCCTTCCTATCAGACTGCAATGTCTGAAGCGAGCCTCATAATTGTTTCCTGAGAGAACTGTTCACGGCTGATTTCACCGGCGAAGTGACCTTCCGCCATAACGACGATCCGGTCACAGACGCCCATCAATTCAGGAATTTCCGAAGAAATGAGGATCACAGAATTTCCGCTTTGAACGAGACTGCCGATCAGCAAATAAATATCGCGTTTTGCGCCGACATCAATGCCGCGGGTCGGTTCATCCATAATGATGATGTCCGGGTCGTTCAGCAGCCATTTGGATATGACTACCTTCTGCTGGTTGCCGCCGGAGAGATTGCCAACGATCTGGTCGCAGGAAGGTGTTTTGATTTTCAGTTTATCGATATATTCTTCCGACAGTTCCCGGGCTTTTGATTTGCTGTAAAGACCGTTGACCAGAGCTTTTTTGATGGCTACCATGGAAATATTGTCGTTGACAGTCCCTTTGAGGTTCAGCCCGGTGATCTTCCTGTCTTCCGTGATCAGTGCAACACCTTCTTTAATAATGTCTGCAGGAGAATGGACCTGTATCTGCCGCCCTTTCACGAAGATTTCTCCCGAGCTGAGGGGGTGCATGCCGAAAATCCCTTCAACCAGTTCGCTTCGTCCGGCACCGACCAGACCGCCGATACCGAGAATTTCACCCTTCCGGACAGAGATGCTTACATCGCGGACCTTTTTATCCTCACGGGTAATATGTTTGGCCTCAAAGACCGTATCGCCGATCTGCGCTTCCAGCTTGGGAAATACATCCGTAATTTCACGCCCGACCATCATCTTGATCAGTGCGGCCTCATCCAGTTCGCCGGTTTTGCCGCTGCCGATATACTGCCCGTCACGGTAGACGGTGATGGAATCACAGATCGCGAAGATTTCGTCCATACGGTGGGAGATATAGATGATCGCCACGCCTTTTTCTTTGAGACGCCTGATATGCCCAAAAAGCAGTTCCACTTCCCTGTCGGTAATGGCGGCGGTGGGTTCATCCATGATGATGACCTTCGCGTTTACACTGATGGCTTTAATAATTTCTATCAGCTGGCATTGTGCTACAGTCAGGTTTCTCAGTATTTCTGTTGGGGAAACATGAAGACCGCACTCTTCGATCAGCCTCCGTGCTTCTCTGATTTCAGCCTTTTTGTCCACGATCCCGTTTTTGCTGATTTCGCGGCCAACGAAAATGTTTTCGTATACCGTCATATCAAGGATCGGGTTGAGCTCCTGATGGATCATGGCGATACCGGTATCCATGGCTTCTCTGGGGTTATGTACATTATAAGGCTGACCGTTAAATGTGATGGAACCGCCTTCATCCATGGTGTAAATACCCATTAATATTTTCATCAGGGTGGATTTTCCGGCTCCGTTTTCACCCATCAGCGCATGCACCTCTCCCGGTCTCACCTGCAGCCGGACATGGTCCAGTGCTTTGACACCGGGAAAGGTTTTGCTGATATTTTGCATATCCAGAATATATTCCATTCATTCCCCCCTTTCTTTTAGTGATTACAAAATGAAAGCTTTTTTCTGAAAGGATGCGTTATTGAGGAATACCTTTTTCAAAGACTTATCAGCCCAGCAGTTCCCGTTCGATGCGTTCTCTTGCTTCCGGAGCCTGCTTATCCATCTTTTCCGGAAAACCGAAATAAGAAACGCATGCGATGTTGTCTCCGCCGACTTTCGGCGCATTCGGTTTCAGCTGTTTATTGGCAAAATCCATTTCGCGCAGTGTCTCAAAAATACCGTCGAAATCGACTTCGCCTTCGCCCATGGCGGTGTGCTGGTGGATCGTTACATCAGCGCGTCCGCGTCCATTGAGCCACGGGGGATTGAGAATATAGCGGCAGTCCTTTGTCTGGTTCCAGGTATCGGCGAAGAGAACATGTGTCAGTTCATCGCCGGCATATTTCAGCATATGGCGCACATCGCCCTTGCCCTGGTCATAGAAGAAGCCATGGGATGCGCTGTAGACATATCCCAGATTGGGGGAGCGGAATGATTTTACGAGGTCACAGGTTTCGTCATTCAACTCGCAGAAGTCATAGGGATGGGATTGGATTTCCACACGCAGTCCTTCGCGTTCGATGATCGGGAGCAGTTCTTCCATGGAACGGAACCACATTCCGTTGCAGATCTCAGCCTGGTTGGGATCACCGGATAGTTCAGTATTTATAACCGGAACACCCATATCCACAGCGATTTGGATCATCCGCTTCCAGTTGGCGACTGCATGCTGACGCTGCTCTTCAGTGGGTCCGGACCAGCGGTATACCACGATAAAGGAGGAAATCTGAACGCCGGTCTCTTTCAGAGCCTTCCGGTATTCGGCTTCACATTCCTTAGAGAAAAGCGGGTGTTTATAAAAAGGGTTAATTCGCGGATGCGGCGATTGTTCGATATATTTGTATCCCCAATCGGCTACTTTATGAACCATATCTGTGATGCTCATCTGTTTTGCCAGAACATCTACATCAAACGCTATTTTCATGAGTATTCTCCTTTATCTTTCCTGTTTATAAATACCAAATATGTATAAAAATCTTATAAATATTTATCATTTTACTGTATATAAATTTGTTTGTCTATAGGAAAAAAAGCACAAAATAAAATATTTTTGTAATTTTATTGTATTTTATGCTTTTTTTCATTTGTAAAAATCCGGTTTCCCGACGCTTTCAACCCTGACGATTTCGCCGGTCTGCTGTGCTTTGATCAGTGCATCGGCGGTGACTGCGGCGAGATATCCATCCCAGGTATTCGGTCCTTCTATGATCCCGTCAGCCGCGCAATCCACCCAGTTCTGTATTTCTTCGTCATATGCTTCTTTGAAAAGATCATAGCATTCCATGGTTTCCGGGGTTGATTTTATGCCGGCGGTTTTGATGACCGGTGCCATCGGTTTCCCCATTGTCAGAGCGCCTTTTTCGCAAACCACTTCACAATTGATGTCGTATCCGAAAAGACAGTTAACAAATACCTCCAGGTCAACCGTTACACCGGTTTTTGTTTTCATGATCATGATATGAGGATCACGGCATTTGTCATGAATGAGACTCGTCTGCTTTGGAGTTATGACCTGAACGGTATCGAAGTCATCGTTCACCATCCAATGGAACAGGTCGATCTCGTGGATCGCTGTATCATGAACGGTCATGGGGGTAATGTAGCTTTCCGGAACTGACGGGTTGCGGTGTGTACAATGAATGATCAATGGCTCCCCGTATTCTCCAGTCCTGATGGATTCCTTTATCTGAATATAACCTTTGTGATAACGGCGCATGAATCCAAGCTGGATCAGATGTTTCCCGGAAGCTGCTTCTGCCTCCATTACTGTTTTACAATCTTCAGCTGTTGTGCAGAGCGGTTTTTCACAGAAGATCCTTTTTCCTGCTTTGATTGCCTCGATCAGGTCATCTTTGTGAGCGAAACCGGGGGATACGATCAAAACAGCATCCACATCCGGATCGGCGATCAAATCTTTCCCATTCGTGTAGACTTTGCAGCCCTTTCCTGCAATCTCTGCTGCTTTTCGCGCGCCTTCTTCAAAAACATCTGAAACAGCAGTAACTGCTGCCCCACGGGTTTTGTGAGTGATCCTGTCAATATGGCTTCTGCCCATAGCTCCGCATCCGATAACACCTATCCGCAGCATCTTATTCTCCTTTCAAAAACTGTACTTTTAGAATCGCCTCATTAATAGTTATTTACGCCTTTATAACTTGATTTTATGACATACATTTACAAATTGGTAGGAAGAATCGATCCATCATTAGCACAAAACGAATATAATACAGTTAGAAAGTGATGATTAGCGATGGCAGGATTGTATCTGGATTTTCCATTATCAAATGGTTCACGTATTTGTGTCCAGCGGCATGAAGACCGCTTGCATATGCCGAATATGCGTTCGGATGGTGTCGTTCCCGATCATGCTCATGAATTCTACGAGATGGTATTTATCCTGCATAACAGCTGCCGGCATGTTTATCAGGAGGATGAAACGACACTCATTCCCGGTGATTTGTTCATGATTCCTCCGCATCGTTCCCATTTGCTGCATTTCACGGAAGATGTGTTTTATTACAACTGCCAGTTTTTTGCAGATGCGCTTGCCGCAGAATGGATGGAAGATGTCCAGTCGCTGACATATGACCGCCTGAAAGAAAATTTCGGAGGGTATGACAATATTTTCAGGATCGACCGGCAGGGTATCCTGCATCTGGAAGGTGAAGAAATAAAAGAAACCGTGAGACTGCTCGAACTGATCCTTGAGGAGCAAAACAGCGCTTTTCCCGATGGCGAACGTATGAAACAGGTCCTGCTCTGCCTTCTGCTGGCACGGATAAAAAGGATCCGTGATAAGCGTTTTATTCCCAATAACGGCTGCGGAGGGTGGAAGGAGAAAATCGTTTACGAAACTTTGGCCGCCTTTGATAAAGGGCTGGACCGGGATTGGGATATGAGTGAACTGGCAGCCAGAAATAATATTTCTTCCGGTCATTTTCGCAAAATATTCCGGGAAATCACCGGTATGCCTCCTCGTCAGTACCTGAATCAGATCCGGATCAATCGCGCAGTGGACATGATCCAGCATCAGGGGATGTCCATCTATGATGCAGCCTGCTCCATCGGAATTCATGATCTCAATTATTTTTCGCGTCTTTGCAGGCAGTTGACAGGATATCCTCCATCACACTTTCGATAAGGGGGGGATAGTCTGAATTTGAAAGATTAAACCCCGGCAGTATAATCCGGGATCTTTTTTCAGCGGAAAATCTCCGGCTGTTCGAGCCGAAAGAAAGGAGAGCCGGATGTCTGCAGTTTCAGCTTTTCTGCAGGTTTTTCTCACCTTTAGAGGGTTATCTTCATAAGAAATGATATACTTGATAACTGATTATGAAAGAGAACATTCGCAATTTCTGTATTATCGCCCATGTTGATCATGGCAAATCGACTTTAGCTGACCGATTGCTGCAGCTCACCGGTACGATTTCAGACCGTCAGATGATGGATCAGGTCCTGGATTCCATGGAGCTGGAGCGGGAAAAAGGTGTGACTATTAAAGCCAGCGCGGTCCGTATGTTTTATGATGCCAAAGACGGGAAACGCTATGAACTGAATCTTATCGACACTCCGGGGCATGTTGACTTCAACTATGAAGTCAGCCGGGCGCTCGAAGCCTGTGAAGGTGCGCTGCTGGTGGTGGATGCTACACAGGGAATTGAGGCTCAGACACTGGCGAATTTATATCTTGCGCTCGAATCGGATCTGGTGATCATTCCGGTCATCAACAAGATCGATCTGCCTTCCGCACAGCCGGCGGAGGTGGCGGACGAGCTTGAACAGCTTCTCGGCGTTCCGGCAGCAGACATCCCCTGTATTTCCGCAAAGGAAGGCCTGAATGTGGAAGATGTCCTGGAGAAGATCGTGAAGATGGTCCCGCCTCCGACCGGTACGGATGATGCTCCGCTGCAGGCATTGATTTTTGACTCTCATTATGATTCCTATAAAGGTGTTATTGCGTATATCCGTGTGCGCAACGGGGTGATCCGCGCGAATGACACCTTATTGGCCATGTCTACCATGACTGACATGAAACCTGTTGAGATCGGTATCTTCAACCCCGGCATGATGACAGTGAATGAACTGCGCTCCGGTGATGTCGGATATGTCGCAACCGGTCTCAAAACCGTACGGGAATGCCGTGTCGGTGATACGCTGACGCTTTCCAATAATCCGGCTCCCGAAATGCTGCCCGGTTACCAGAAGGCCAAACCGATGGTTTTTGCCGGTATCTACCCGGTCGAAGGAGAGGATTACGATGATCTGCGTGACGCACTGGAAAAGCTTCAGCTCAACGATGCTTCTCTGGATTTTGTTCCCGAGACATCACAGGCTCTGAATTTCGGTTTCCGCTGCGGTTTCCTGGGACTTTTCCATATGGAGATCATACAGGAACGCATCGAGCGGGAATATGACCTTGATATTGTGGTGACTGCTCCTTCTGTGGAATATGAAGTGGAGCTCAATACGGGGGAGACAATCCTGATCGATTCACCGGTACAGCTGCCGGATGAGGGGAAGATCGCGGAGATCCGCGAGCCGTGGATGAAACTGCAGATCTTTACGCCGGTCGATTTTTACGGTACGATCATGGAGCTGGTCAGAAAGCGCCGCGGTATTTTTATATCCCAGGATTATCCCGCTCCCAACCGTGTACAGATGAATTTTGAGATCCCGCTTGCGGAGCTGATCGTTAATTTCTTCGATGAACTGAAGTCCAGAACAAAAGGTTACGCTTCGATGGACTACCAGATCGATAACTACCGCGCGGGGAATCTGGTAAAGCTTGAAGTACTGGTTGGTGGTGAACCGGTAGACGCATTGGCCTCTATCGTTCATAAAGAAGATGCCTACCACAAGGGGCAGCTGCTGGTATCCAAACTGAAGAAGCTGATACCGCAGCAGCTTTATGAAGTTGCCATCCAGGCAAGCGCTTCCGGACGGATCATTTCAAGGGCTAATGTCAAAGCCTACCGGAAGGATGTCCTTGCCAAGTGCTATGGCGGTGATATTACCCGAAAGCGCAAACTTCTTGAGAAACAGAAGCGCGGTAAAAAACGTATGAAGATGGTTGGCAATGTGGAAATTCCACAGGAAGCTTTCATGGCGGTACTGTCGCTGGAAGATGAATAATTTTTATAGTTGGTAGTTAGTAGTTGGGTGGCTTCTGCTGTTCTTTATTTTTGTGGAGCCGGGGCTGTCACTTTATCTGGAAACTGAACTGAAAAATAAAAATGAATAAAAGTGTATGGAAAAAAATGCTGCCGGGGATCATCTGCTCAGCTGTGATCATTGGCGTTTTGATTTATTTTGTGGACTGGTCCGTTCTGAGTGATGCTCTGAAAAATTGTTCATTAGGATTGTTCCTGATTCTTTTTGCATTGCAGACGCTCTCTTTCTTCTTTCGCGGGTTGGCATGGCGGGTGATCCTGAATGACGAACCCTCTGTGCTGAATTGTTTTTTCACCATCACCGAAGGATATCTCCTGAATCTGCTGCCTCTGCGGCTGGGTGAGATCGGACGCTCTGTGATAATGGGCGGACTGATCGGACGCAGCCCTTTCTATGTCTTTACGACCGTAATTTTGGAACGTGTTTTTGATTTGCTTATTACCCTGATACTGCTGGTTATCACCATTCCGATGCTGGCTTCTGCAACATTTTCTTCTTCGATATATTATGTTATGTTTGGGGTAATACTGGCAGGGATCATTTTTATGTTCTGGATCGCGGCTCATCAGGTCCAGTTCATGAAACTGCTTAGAAAAATAATCAAGCCTGATACCGGTATTGGTAAATTCGTCCTGCCAAAGGTGGAATTTTTGCTCTCCGGCATGGGGATCCTGACACAGCCCAGGCGGTTTGCGGTATGGCTTTTCTGGATCCTTGCCACCTGGGTATGTTGGATCGCGACTTTGCAGGTAGGAATGAAGGAATTCTTCCCGCAGCTGCCCTTCTGGGCCGGGCTCTTCACGCAGGGAATCGGTGCTCTCGGCGGAGCGATTCCTTCCGCTCCCGCCGGGATCGGCGTGGTTGAAGGTGCGTATGTGGTTGCGTTTGGCTTTTTCGGTATCGATCAATCATCCGCGCTTGCTTTCGGTCTGGTGATGCATGCGGTCGCTATTATTACACCGATTATCTGGGGGCTGATCGGTTTTTCTGTTCAGGGCCTCAAGCTGACTGAGGTTTTTACCAGCACGATGAACAAAGACCTGACTTCCGGGGAAGGTGAAAACTGAGAGATAAGGAATGAAATTCATTTATTCCGGTCTTTTTTGTGATCATTTGTTTTTATGAAAATTCTGACAGCTCTGACGTATTACAAGCCTTATGTCAGCGGACTGACGATATATGCAGCCCGTGTTGCGGAAGCGTGGGTACGTGCCGGACACGAGGTCACGGTATTGACCTCTCAGCATTTGAAGGACCTGCCCCGTGAGGTGATCCTGAACGGTGTGCGTGTTGTTCGTGAACCTGTGCTGCTGAAGGTTTCCAAAGGGACTGTCATGCCGAAATTCTGGATGGATGCATCCGCGTATATAAAAAATACTGATGTACTCATTATTCATCTGCCTCAGTTAGAGAGCGGTTTTCTCGCCTATTTGGGCCGGAAGTACGGTAAAAAAGTTATCCTGACTTATCATTGCGATCTGCAGATGCCATCAGGAGCAATTAATGCATTGGCAAACAAAGGCGTTTTAATGATGAATGATATCGCCTTTCGAAATTGTGACGCAATTGTTACAAATTCTCAGGACTACGCAGATCATTCGGTTATTCTCTCAAAGGTAAAAGACAAGGTCCGTATCATACAGCCGCCTGTGGAACTGGAGCCGCTTGATGAAAAAAATCTGTCAGCCTTTCGCTGCCGGGTCAACAGGGAGCATTATGATCCTGTGATAGGGATGGCCTGTCGTTTTGCAGCAGACAAGGGCGTTGAGGTTTTGCTGAATGCGATGCCGAAGGTGATCTCAGAATTTCCGGGTGCCGCTGTATTTTTTATGGGACCTTATGAAAATGTCCTCGGTGAAGGTGCGTATTATGAAAGGCTGAAGCCCCGTATTGACAGCATGATCAGCTCGGGACACTGGCAGTTTATGGGAAAGCTTCCGGATGCGGAGGTCCCTGCTTTTTATAATTGTATCGATGTGCTGGCAATGCCGAGCCTGAACCGTACGGATTCATTTGGTCTGGTACAGATCGAAGCGATGATCAATGGCAAGCCTGTTGCCGCTTCTGATCTTCCGGGTATTCGTGTACCTGTTACGCGGCATGGGATGGGTGAGATTTTCCCGGTCGGGGATTCGGATGCTTTAGCGGATGCTTTGGTCCGTATTCTTCGGGAAAAACGTAAATTTCCAAAAGAAGAATGTGAAGCGATCTGTGAGATGTACAGTCCGGACAGAGTGGCTGCCAATTATGAGAAATTGTTCTGAGCAGATATCAACCTCTGTTGCAAAAAATTTTTCTGGATAATATTATGGATTTTGAAATGAATGATACTAAAGAAGAAATCATCAATGAATCGGTTGTAGAGACCGCTGAAACTCATGAGCAGGATGGAGCAGATGCTGTTGAAATATCCACTGAAACAGAAAATGATCCGCTGCTTGAGATCAGCGTACTGGATTATTTGAAATTCAAACTCAATCCAAAAAACTTCGGAAAAGAGATCCTGCCTGATGATCATCCGGTAAATACGGAATCAGATGATCCGGAAGAAGAGCTGTCAAGGAAAAGCGAAACTTCACTGGCTGAACGGTTTCTTCCCGGGCAGACGATCGTGAAGACAAAAATCAATTCTCCGTTTCTCGCGCTGAGCCTCTGTTTTGCTCTGGCGGCGCAAATCGTTATGGAGCCGAACATTATGCCACGGACAAAATCAACACCCTGGATCGGCGGAGGATTATATCTGCCGTGCGCAGTCTGTTTCGCTCTCTCTGTTCTCTTTCGACATAAAGAAGATGAACCTATCCAACCGTATGCGGACACTTCCGATGAAGGATCGGAGCAGCTTTTTGGTTCACATGTCCGCTATGAGTTTCTGGGACTCAGCGGTATCTGTGCTGTATTGGCTTTTCTTCTTTTCGGCGGAAACCAATTCACTTTTTTGAATATTTCCGTGTGGCTGCTTTCAATTATATTTGCCGCATTGGCTTTTACTGCGTATAGATTTAGAGATGCTGCGGGAATGATCCGTGACCGTATAACTTCGTTCTCCCTTCATAAATTCAGCGCGTCTTTCTGCCTATCGGGGTGGAATCTGCTGTGGCTCGGAGTTTTTATCCTGTGTGCCTTTTTCCTCTTCCATGACCTGAGTGATATGCCGGTGGATATGGTAAGTGATCATGCCGAAAAGCTTTATGATATCAAAGATATTCTGGATGGAAAGAATCCGATTTTCTTCACCCGGAATACCGGACGGGAATGTTTTCAATTTTATTTCACTGTTCTTATTATCAAAATATTCGGTACCGGCCTGACATTTTTGAGTCTGAAGATCGGTACTGCCCTTGCCGGGCTGTTTATCCTTCCTTTTGTTTATAAGATTGGTAAAATGCTCGGGAACCGCTGGATCGGATTGCTGGCTATGCTTTTCTGCGGGATATCCTACTGGCCGATCGTGATACAGCGGGCGGCACTGCGTTTTGCCTATTATCCGATGTTTACGGCTCCTGCATTGTATTTCCTGATTAAAGGACTGAAAAACCGCAGCCGCGCCGCTTTGATATGGAGCGGGTTATTCGTTGGTGCCGGGCTGCATGGTTACAGCCCGTTCCGTATTGTCCCGGTGGCTTTTGTGGTTTTCTTTATTATCTATCTTTTGGTGGATGTAAAGAAGGACAGCCGGACCAATGCGCTGCAGGCGTTCCTCTGCCTTGTTCTCTTTGCCTTTCTAGTGTTCCTGCCGCTGGCCCGGGTCACGATGGATATGCCGGAGATGGTCCTTTACCGTTCCGTTTCCCGTATCGGTGAATCTGAGAAAAGTTTTGATTCTTCCCCGCTTGGAATTTTTGCGGATAATGTCTGGAAGGGAATAATAATGCCATTCTGGAGTGACGGTTCTACCTGGGTCCATTCGATCGTTTACCGTCCGGCTTTGGAACATTTTACAGCTTCATTTTTCTTTATCGGTCTGCTTTTTATTTTGCTTCGTTTTTTCCGTGAACGGAATTGGGTGGATATATGTGCGATTATTTCGATTCCGCTGCTGATGCTTCCATCGACCCTTTCGCTTGCGTTTCCTGCGGAAAATCCCTGCCTGAACCGGACTGCGGGGGCTCTGATCCCTGTACTGCTGACAGCTGCGGCAGGATTCTGCTGTACCTTTGATGTACTTGCGAATGCCATGAAAAAGCATACAGCCGGTTTTGCGGTATTCGGTCTCCTTTCCGCAGCCCTGCTTTACAGTGTTTGCGCAAATAATTTTGATCTTATTTTCAATCGTTATGCCTATGAATATAACCGCAGTGCCTGGAATACAAAACAGATCGGTAAGGTCATTGAAGGTTTTGCGGAATCTGTCGGCACATATGAAACTGCATATGTGATCCCGTATCCTCACTGGGTGGATACACGGCTGGTCGGAATCAATGCGGGTGTTCCGGGAAAAGATTATGCTTTCGATAAAACACTCGTGTATTCTCTCCCGCATGACGGAAATCCGCGCCTTTTCATCTATCGTGAGTCTGACACGGAAGCTGCGGACGTTTTGCGTGCGTATTATCCTCACGGTGTGGAGCAGCTGAATACAGGTCCGTACAGCGGGAAGAATTTTTATTCATATATCACATTCAGCTCCGGCGGGATGGGAGGAATGTAGGCATGGAAATGCTGCCGCTTGAGCAGTGGACTGCACAACAGGCTGCCGGTACCTGGGCTGAACTGTTTGACCGGTCCTCTTTTGTCAACAGTTCGCAGATCCTGACCGTCATTCTGTGGCTGGCTGCTTTTTGGCTGCTGGGTGTGATTTTCATGCCGCTGACAGCAGTGATTTTCCGTCCTCTCAGGGATAAAGGCTGGGGAATATCCAAATTATTCGGAATGATGGTCTGGGGTTATTCGATTTGGCTGTCAGTCTCTCTCGGCGCCGGCTATTCACGCAGGACGATGCTGCTCATTCTGGCCGGTTTCGCGGTTTTGAACATTCTTATCGCCTGGTTCAATCGGGACAGGATACGGCAGACATGGCATACAGTCAGGAAAGATGTTTTATGGGCGGATGCGGTCTTTCTCGCCTGCTTCCTTTTCTTCCTGTTTATTCGCTGGATGAACCCGGATCTGTGGCATCCTTATAAGGGCGGTGAACGTCCGATGGACTTTTCCTATTTCAATGCTATTCTGAAAAGCACCCGTTTCCCGCCGTATGATCCATGGTTCGCCGGGGGATTCCTGAATTATTACTATTACGGGATCTATCTTTCCGGCGTTATGGTGAAGCTGCTGGGTGTAATACCGTCTGTTGCGTTCAACCTGAACCTTGCGCTGTGGTATGCTTTTCTCGGCAGTGCGGCTTTCAGTATCGGGAAAACCCTGTTCCTGCACGCTGAAACGAATAATAATAAACACAGGGGTAATCTTGCCGGTATTTTTACCGTGGTCGGAATGCAGGTCATCGGTAATCTGGGTACAGTTGTTCAGATCAAAAACGAACTGGTCGAGTTGGGAAAAGCGGGAAATGAAACAGCCGGCAGTTTCCAGGCTTTCTGGTCCGGAGTGATAAAGCTTTTCTCCGGCGAGCGTTTGATGATGTATAAAGGGGACTGGTATTGGATTCCCAGCCGTGCGATCCCGGATTCCTCAATTACGGAATTCCCGTTTTTCACTTTCCTCTACGGTGATCCTCATGCTCATCTTTTTGCGCTGCCGATGACAGTTCTTGTATTGATCTGGCTCTCGGCTATGATCCTGAGAGTCCGGTCCGGAAAGCATTATTCCGCCGCGGTCTGGCTGGCTGTTTTCCTGAGCGGATGTCTGCTGATAGCTTCGCTGATCCCTACAAACACCTGGGATGCTCCTACGTATTTCTGCATTTCGTTTGCGGTTCTTATTTATCTTGGTTTGCGGTTTGGCTTTTTCAAAAAAGACGGAGAAGGTAACCCGAAGCGTATCGTTTCTTTAATTCTGCTGCTTTTGATCTTTTCCGCTTTGATCCTCGGAATGGTTTATCCTTATCTTTCGACCAATACGCAGGAAAATAAAGTCGGTCTTTACCGTGATGAGCGGACTCCGATATCTTCATTTATTATGCACTGGGGAGTATTCCTGTTTTTCATCAGCGCATGGTATATCACGGAGATATTCCTTTGGATGAAATATACTTCACTGAGGTCTTTTCTGTACATATACGGACGCAGACGCAGCTGGCTGTTTGCCGGTGCTGCCGCGGCATTATTGATCCTGATCTATTTTGCTGCGGACGGTGTGAAGATCATCTGGATCGTGCTGCCGCTGATGGTTCTTTCCCTGCTGCTGATGCTGAGACAAAATATAACGGAGCTGAAACGATTTGTTTTTTTCCTGATCGGTGTTTCAATGTTTGCTTCGCTTCTGGTTGAGATGGTCCATTTGTTGGGTGATATCGGACGCATGAATGTGGTCTTCAAATTCTATAACCAGATCTGGGTGATGCTTTCGATATGTGCTGCTTTTGGGCTTTCCTGTACGATGACTGCGATCCGCAGAGAAAGCCTTTCAGGAAATGCGGTAAAAGTCTATCAGAGTGCCGGCTGCCTGATCGTTTTTTGTGCTTTTCTGTATACGGTTTTTGCCGGGACGGATAAAATGACAGACCGGATGTCAGACCGTGCTCCGCATACACTTGACGGAATGACGTTTATGGAAACTTCTTCGTACTGGCAGGATGGTTTTTATATGGATCTTTCAGAAGATTATGCCGCCATCCGCTGGATGCAGCAGAACGTGAAGGGGTCTCCGGTGATCACAGAAGCAAGCCCGACGGAATATAAATTCGGCTCAAGATACACAGTATATACCGGATTACCGGGCGTCGTCGGCTGGAACTACCATCAGCGTCAGCAGCGCGGCGGTGCATCCAACCTGGTTTGGGAGCGTGTTAACGGGATCCATGATTTTTATAATAAACCGGACCTGTTGAGTGCAAAGCAGTTTTTGGATAAATACAATGTGAAATATATTATTGTCGGACAGATGGAAAAGGGTATGTATTCGGAAGAAGGAATTTCAAAGTTTTCTGATTATGACGGTGTTGCCTGGAATTGTGTTTATAATCAGAACAATACACAGATTTATGAGGTCATCAATCAATGATTCATGTGATTCCTGATATTGTCAGATGGTATCTGGTTTTGACCGGGATCGGGCTGATCGGTTTCCCAATCGTTTTTAGATTTTTGAAAAAATTACCGAGGAGAGGTTTCGTTTATTCCCGTTCACTGGGACTGGTCCTGATTTCTTATTTTTACTGGCTTTTCGGGTCGCTTGGCTTCCTTCGCAACAGTATCGGAAGCCTTCTCCCGGTGATCATTTTCCTGGCCGGGGTGTCCGTTTTTATGTGGATCAGGCAGAAAAATGAAATCCGTGAATGGATAAAAAACGCTCTGAGATATCTGATTGTCTCAGAACTCGTGTTTCTGCTTGGATTTATACTGGTCATCACGATAAGGCTCGCAGGACCTGAAGTCTCCGGTACAGAAAAGCCGATGGAGATGATGTTCATCAACAGTATCCTGAAATCGGATACCTTCCCGCCGCATGACGGATGGCTTTCGGGATATTCGATATCTTATTACTACTTCGGTTACATAATGGCAGCTGTTCTGGTGATGCTCAGCGGTGTATCTTCTTCTGTGGGGTTTAACCTGATGCTGGCTGCTGTTTTCGGTCTGGCTGCCGAATCAGCCTTCGGAATTCTGAATGATCTGATCGAATTGCGTCATCCCTCAGGTGATCCCGGTCCTTATCCGAAGCTGCGTTCGCTTTTGGCACCGTTGTTTGTGTTGATCTCGGGTAATCTGGAAGGACTGTTGGAGGTCTTCCATTCCCTGCATCTGTTCTGGGCTCCGGATGGGACATCGGCTTTCTGGTCCTGGCTTGATTTGAAAGAATTAACTGAATATCCGGTGCGTATGCCAACATGGGACCCGACCGGCCGCTCCGGGATCTGGTGGTGGCGGGCTTCCAGGGTCGTCAATGACAAGGGGTTGGAAGGCTCAGTCAAGGAAGTGATCGATGAGTTCCCGATGTTCTCCTTTGAGCTTGGTGATCTTCATCCTCATGTACTCGCCATTCCTTTTGTTTTGTTTGCAGTCGGGATCGCACTGAATGCTTTGATCAAAGGGATCTCGCAACGGCAGGAACGTGTTTATTTTGCTGAAAGCTTGGTACGGGAAGATCTGACGCTTGGAAATTCGGGGATGGTCAGCTGGATCCGGTCAGCGGATTTCTGGCTGAGCTCGGTATGTGTCGGTGCGCTGCTTTTCCTGAATATGTGGGATTTTCCGTTTTATTTCGGATTATATTGTCTTTGTGCTGCCGCTGCACAGGTGCGTAATTTTGGATGGAACCGGAAAGCATTCACGGTGTTTTTTGAAACAGCACTGCCTTTAGGCGCAGGGTGTATTTTACTGTATTCACTGTTTTTTATGAGTTTTGCCTCACAGGCCGGAGGCATCGTCCCAAGCGGTGTTTTTGTTACCCGGACGGTGCAGTTTCTGATCATGTTTGGCTATTTTCTTGTCCCGGTGATTTGCTGGCAGCTTTTCAGGCTGAAGGGATGCGGTAAAAAATCGAAACGCTTTGGAAGGGTGAGCGCGGTGTCGATTTTCGGAATTCTGGTAATTCTTGAATGTATAATATACGCTGCACTTATCATGATCCGGATAAGAAACACCGGTGGTTCACTGGGCATGGCTGCCGAGTCTTTCACAAGCATGCAGCAGATCACAAGTGTAGAAAGCGGACTCTCCAGATTTTTCAGCAGACGGCTGTGGGCTTTGCCGACATTATTTATACTCTTCCTGACTGCCGGCATGGCATTCACTCTGATCCGTCAGACAGACGGAATGGATAACTCTGAAGACAAAGAACCTTCTCATCCGGCTGATGTCTTCTGTTCACTGATGATCCTCATTGCCGCAGCTCTGGTGATTTTCCCTGAATTTTTCTATCTGCGTGATCTTTTCGGAACCCGAATGAACACGATTTTCAAGTTTTACTATCAGGCCTGGATACTGTTTGGCCTTTCAGCCGCTTATGCCGTTTCAGAGCTCTCGGCGGAACTGCGGGGAGTGAAACGGATCGTCTTTGCGTTTGTTATGACCTTTTTGACAGCTGCAGTAATGGTTTATCCGATCTTTTGTATTACCGGAAAATGGAGCAGTCTGAATTTGAAACAAAATGTGACATTGGATGGCGCTGATTTCCTGCGATTTTCCCGCAGCAGTGACTGGGAAGGACTTATGTGGCTCGATCAGAAAGCGGAACCGGGAGTCGTACTCGAAAAGGTTGGATCCAGTTATGGCGGGGATAATATCGTGAGCACCTTTGTGGGTATGCCGTCTGTACTGGGACCTGCAGGGCATGAGTCACAATGGCGGGGCGGTTATAATGAAATCGGATCACGCAGTGATGATGTGAAACGAATTTTTGAAACCCACAGCTGGGACGTCGCACGCGATTTGTTGGAAACTTATAAAATTCGATATATATTTATCGGCAGTGCGGAAAAAAGTGCTTATAATATTCAGGATAAGAAATTCGAACGGAATCTGACGAAGGTTTTTGATTCCGGAAATTGTACGATCTATCAGGTCTATTGAGACGGAGCGGTATGGAGAGAAAGCCTGAAACCAAGTCAAAAATGATACTGGTTCCGATTGCGGTGATGATTTTGTCTGCCTCGCTGCGGCTGATCGGGTTGGGAAGCGCATCCCTGACGATGAACGAGGCAGAGAATGCCATGAGAGCTCTGCACCTGTTTGAAAACGGCAGCGGCGGGCAGCTCCTTTATACGATGCCTGCCTCTTTATTATTCAGCTTGTTTGGCAGTTCAGAGTTTACAGCACGGTTTTTCCCGGCTCTGACGGGTATTCTTCTTTCAGGACTTCCGCTGTTTTTATACAAAAAGACCGGTTATCAGAGAGCCTGTCTGCTGTCATTTCTGCTGGCTGTTGATCCGGTCCTCCTGTTCTGGAGTAAACGGGCGGACGCAGTTATCCCTGCGGTAGCAATGATGTCCGCAGCTTTTGTTTTGCTGATGCTGGGAAAGAAGACCGCTGCTTTGACCTGTTTTCTTATTTCCCTGAGCGGCGGAGAACGTGCATGGCCTGCTGCGGCTGTTCTCGCTTTATGCACCGCTGTCAGTTCTTTGATTTTCAAAACCGACATGATCAAAATAAGATTCAGCCGGAGAAATGTTTTTCTCGCGGTGCTTTTCTTTGCTTTGTATTGTACGGGATTCGGGTTTTTCCCCGGCGGACTGAACGGATTGGGTGAGGGATTTATCAACAGCTTCCGTCCCGGATCTTCCTGGTGTTATCCCGGCCTGACAGCTGTGCTGATAGCCTGCGGATTATACTGCGGAGTTCCGCTGCTGTTTTGTATATATCGTTCATTTAAAAATGCAAAAATTCCGCAGATGCTTGTTTCTTTTGCAGCCGCAGCCGGACTGCTGTTTTGGCAGGGAATCGTTATGCTGCCATGGCTCTCCATATTCCTTTGGCTTACAGCTTCAGATGTTCTGTTGGCAGAATTGAACCGCATCAAAGGGAAAATCGATTTTCCTTTCTTCATGACCGCCCTGATCGTTCCCGGTGCTTACTCATTCTTTTATTTCCGGCTTGTGGAGCTCTTTAATCAGACAAACGGAAATGAACCGGTTCAAATCTCCTGGAACGGATCGGTGCAGACACTGCCGCTTACCCGTTTCGGCGGGACCGTTTTGCTGACAATTATCAGTATTCTGATAATTGCATTGATCGTGAAAATATTGCTTGGTTTCGTGGAGTCGGACTCGATCCGGAGAGGGATGCTTTGCGGCTGTCTGGTAATACTTGGCTGGGGATTGGCTGCAGGAATCTGGAATTCCGGCGGTTTTGACCGTGAAGGTGATCATCCGGCTGCCCCGCATCTGAAAAATACAGCCAGTATTCTCAACGGCGCATACACTTCATATGGTGACACGGCGTTGTTTGATCTGTTATCAGAAACAATTGCAAAACATGGTGATTCCTTTAACGTAGATTTCGGATTGAATTTTATAACAAATGATGCAATGGTGGATTGGTATTTGAGGAATTTGCCCGGTATAAAAACGACCGCCAATGTACTCAGCGACCTGACCGGTATCGATATGATCCTTGACCGCTCCGGTACTAATTTCGAATCTTTCGGATACGTTCGTACGCAGCGCAATTGGCGTGGAACGATGGACTGGACTCGTTTCAGTTTTCGTGACTGGGGAAACTGGCTGATATTTGGCGATGCCCGCTTATACGAAGATACACCTGTAAGCTTATGGGTCAGAACTGATTATATCTATTCCGTTTCAAATAACGAATAGTGAATTTTATGATGGAGAGAGAAATGAAGAATATTCCGAATCAAATAGCGATAGATGGGACAGCAGCCTCCGGAAAGACTACTGTAGGAAAAATTGTGGCTAAAAATCTGGATTATTTATTTTTTGATACGGGTATTATGTACCGTGTCGCTGCTTACGGAGCTGATCAGAAGCTCCATGATGTGAGTGATGAGGCAAAAGTCAATGAAGTCGTGGAAATGATGGATATTGCACTGCAGAATGACACGGAGAATGGCGTGACAAATGTTTTGCTGGATGGACAGAATATTACGGATCGTCTGCATTTGCCTGAAGTCGACCGGATCGTTTCCACTGTGGCTGCCTATCCTGCCGTACGTACAGCATTGACGAAGCAGCAGCGGAAAATCGGTCTGCAGGGCCGGGTGGTTATGGTCGGTCGGGACATAGGGACGGTTGTCATGCCTGACGCGGAGATGAAGATCTATCTTGAAGCATCTCCGGAAACGCGCGCAAAACGGCGGTATTTGGAAAATCTCTCCAACAATATTGAATCCGAAACTTATGAAATGATCCTTGCTGACATTATAAAACGGGATAAGAATGACAGAGAGCGTGCTGTCGCTCCATTAAAACCGGCTGATGACGCGGTGATCATTCATACCGATGATTATTCTGCTGATGAAGTGGCTCAAAAGATCTTTGAATTAATGGATTAGTTTATGTGGGTTGATATAGAAAGAAATATCCGTACGATTCTGGATACGGTCGAATTTCTCTCTCCGGTATCAGCACGTGTGATCGTAAACCGGAATGCGGGAAGGAAAGAGCCTGAGGACCTGCGGCTTTACAGTATCGGACGGACAAATAATGCGTTTGAAAACATTGATTCCAGCTTCTTTGGTATCATGCGGACGCAGCGTGTTCTGAAGATCCCGTCTATACAGCAGTCTTCTTTGCTTTCCAGCCTGAATTTTGGCCCGGGTTCAGCGATATTTTTCCCGATCAATTCCCGTTTCGGGTACTGCGGTTTTATCTGGGCTTGTTTTCAGGAGGATAATTTTTCAGAAAAAATTTCCGGGTCACTGATCGGCTGCTGTGAGTGGGTGGAATTGGTGATGCAGAAGTGGCTGGAAGAAGAACTGAGCGTACAAAGCCAGGCTAATCATTATGTAGACCTGCTTGAACGGTTGAAGATCCCGGCGCTCATATTGATCAGCCCTGACAGGCTTCTTATTTCCAATCCTTCATTTGAAGGCATGAAGGATAAAGAAATTTTCCTGAACCTGCTCAGACAGGAAGGCGAAGAGGCTGAAAAGGCGCTGAATCATTTATCCGAGTTTGATTATATACTCAAAAAAATTGACCTTTCATCAAACCAGACAGGAAAGATCTATTTATTCCCGCATGCCGGCGGAGATATCCGTGAAATACGATTCGGTGAAAACGAGATACAGTATTATCATCTTTTGACACAGAAAGCGCTCGGGACGCTTGCGCTACTTGATTCGACCGGCGACCTGACAAATCTGCAGAAGAACTATATCAGCAAGACCGAAAGTCCGCTGGAGCGCCTGGAGTATCTGTATTCAATCGGCACAAAACATTACCAGCGTTCGGAAAACACGATGATGTCTTTTGAGGCTATTTCCGTGACAGATATAGCAAAAGAGGTGATCCTGGATATGGCCGCGGCAGCCAGAAACAAACGCATCGAGATAGAACTGGATACGGAAAGCGGCAGTAAGGGAAATTCATCGGGGAATGCTTTCGGCGACCCATGGCTGCTGACGCTTGCAATTTTTGATCTGCTGGATAATGCTGTGCGGTTTACGCCGATGGATGGAAAGGCGATCAATATTCAGATATCATATAATGAATCTGACTGGTCATTGCGTGTAGAAGACTTTGGCGCGGGAATTTCTCCGCTTGATCTGGAACGGATACAGGCATTAAATTATGCTGAAGCTGCCGGGAGCGGTCTTCACGGCATCGCTTTGGTGAAATATGTGGCCAAGGTTCACAACGGCAGACTGCAGATCGAGAGCCGGCTTGGCAAGGGCAGTGTTTTCACCCTGACGATCCCATATTATTCATAACGGATGGATAGTTTATGGATGCCGCATCACTCATAGAATCTGTCCGTAACTATCAGCCATGGAATGAGCAGGAGGAAAGGGACCGCGATATTATTTTGTTTCATCTCGAGAGGACTCCTGATATTTTCAGCAGGGAAAATTCTACGGCTCATATGACCGCTTCATCCTGGATCGTTGACCATTCATTGACAAAGGTATTGATGGTTTATCATAATATCTATAAGTCCTGGTCATGGACCGGCGGGCATGCTGACGGGAACACAGACCTGCTTTCGGTTGCGCTGAGGGAGGCAAGGGAGGAAACGGGCATTACACATGTTCGTGTGCTTTCTCCGGAAGTTTATTCTCTTGAGGTCCTGACTGTGGACGGTCATGAAAAACGCGGAAAATATGTTTCTTCACATCTTCATTTGAACCTGACTTACCTGCTTGAAGCAGATGACCATGATATGCTCACCCGGAAAGAAGATGAAAACAGTGCTGTTGCCTGGTTCCCGCTGGAGGAAGCTGTTCAGGCTTCATGCGAGCCCTGGTTCCGTGCCCGGATCTACTCAAAGCTGAACGAAAAGTTATCCCGGTATCGGGAAAATATGCGAAGGAATTGAGTCAGGCAATAAGGTTTTCGGCTGCAATTACGCTGAAAAAGGCGGAAAAAACGAGTTTGTAACGAATTTTCACAAATTGCTTGACAATTATTATGAGGAGATATAAAATAATCAAGTCTTCAGGAAATAGGGGCCTGTAGCGCAGTTGGGAGCGCGCTTCAATCGCACTGAAGAGGTCGGGGGTTCGAATCCCCCCAGGTCCACTCCAGTTGGCTCCTAAGGAAGAGAAGATAATATGGGCCTATAGCGCAGTTGGGAGCGCGTCTCAATGGCATTGAGAAGGTCGTGAGTTCGAATCTCACTAGGTCCACTGAAAGCCTCATTCTTGATGAATGAGGTTTTTTTATACCAAAATTTTTTGAAGGAGGGGAAATGGAAGAGAAGAAAACCCCTGTGTATAATTCAAAAGCCATCGAAGAAAAATGGCAGAAACGATGGGCTGACGATAAGTTGTATGAATCTGATGTTGATGAAAACAAGCCGAAGCACTATGCTCTGACGATGCTTCCCTATCCTTCCGGCAATCTTCATATCGGCCATTGGTACTCAATCACTCCGTCGGATGCGCATGCCCGCTATATGCGAATGAAGGGCTATAACGTTATGTTCCCGATGGGTTTCGATGCATTTGGCCTGCCGGCTGAAAATGCCGCGATCAAGAATAATATTCATCCGGCTTCCTGGACTTTCTCCAACATCGACCATATGCGGGACCAGCTGAA
>CACYHU010000010.1 GCA_902774215.1 uncultured Chloroflexota bacterium | reverse complement strand
GTAGCCTCCTCTTTGCTTGTGGTAATCCCATCATTGTCGACTTCATTTTACTGGTAAATCCACGTGTTCGCAAATGGGGCTACTTCATATTATCTAACAACCACCGGGAACCGGGAACCGGCAACTACTGCCGACTGCCTGCTGCCGACTGCCGACTATTTCCTCTTCTTCCGTTTTTCACGCAGTGCTTTGCGGGTCTCTTGGGAGGGACCTCTTGCGGCGGCTACTTTGATGGCTTTTTCTTTCTTCAGGGTTTCGATGTAACGGTCCCAGCGGGCGCGGAATTGCGGTCCGTCCTCCTGCTGGATGGCCAGAACAGCCGCCTGATCACCTTCTTTGATCGCCTTTTCGATGAGGATCCTCCGGGCTTCTCCTTCGCTGATCATTCCCGGCGGGCGCACTCCGGCTCCGGCTTCAGTTTCGCTTCTCTTTCCGCCCTGATCTCTTCTTCGACTTCTTTCCGCAGCTGAGCGGCGCTTTCCCGGTTCATGAGGATGGTGCCCTCTCTGCTCGGTCCGTAGGCTCTGGGCGGTCCGAAGCCCATCAGGCGGTCTGCCTGACGCTCCAGACGCTCGGCTGTTTCCAGTTTTCTTTCCCGCGCCTTGCGGATCCGGTCGGCCTGTTTTTTTTCCGCTTTTGCGGTTTTGAGCATATCCCTGGCCACAGAGCCTTTGATTGGCATGGCGTTCGGTTCACTGAGATGGGTATTGGTGCGGGCAGCGCCCCTGAAGGTTTCGGTTTGTTCCAGCATGGAATCGACATTCAGCTTTCCCTCGCGGATCTTTTGTATCTTGACTTCGGTGGCTTTCAGCCGGTTCCCGAGCCCGGCCCAGCGGATTTCCCAGTTGAGGTAGGTGATGCCGAGGATGTTGTTGTGCTGATAGATGCCGTCCAGCGCAGCGTGGGCTTTGCGCAGATGGAAGGAGACCATGCAGACGAGGTCGTGGATGCTCATATCTTTGAGCTTCGGCAGGTCAATGCCTTTCTGTTCCAGCACCGCTTTGGTGAGGCAGAAGGAGCCGAGCTGTTTGATGTTTTTTTCCAGCTGCGTGCAGTATAAAAGATAATTCTCGGAAAAGCGGTTGGCGGTGCAGGCGTGGTAATAGACTTTTTGTGTGTCGCTCCACAGCGTATGGGTGGTGGTTTCAAAATCGAAAGGAGCATCGCTGAATTCGTTGAATGCTTATGCTTCGTCATGCAGTTCAGATACTTTGTTGCCGGTCAGAACGCCGCGGCAGTTTGTGAGGGTATCCATTCAGCTGTGGTCCTTTCTTTCTTTAGTGGCCGGTGGTCGGTGGCCGGTGGTCAGAGATCGGTGGCCGGTGGCCGGTGGTCAGGGATCAGATCAGGAAGCCGTTGGGCGGCATTCGTTTTCTGATTGCTCCACTGAATTTTTAGAATTATTATTCTTATAAGTATTCTATAACAATTTTTAATATTGTCAAGATATGAATTTATATAAATTCTAAAATAGTGACGTTTGTCATCAAAAGAGGAAGTTTTCAGCAGCTGCACTTCTGCGGAGTGTTAATCAGAATGAAGCAGACGGGGACATCCATGCTGATACTGCACAGCATGAGTATCACCCGTGTGCTTCATTCGTACCGGGGTTTTTTTATACCAATCCCGCAGGTATGCGGGAAACGCTGTCCCACCGGCTTTATACTACCGGAGCAATAAGAATACGGCCTGTTCCCCGATAAACATTTACCAAACCTTCTCCGGATGCAGCTGATCCGACTATACTCCTGGTTGTTTTTTCAACAGTGAAAGTAAGGCTGTTTGACCATGCAATAGCCATACTTCCATCAATTTTAATAGTATCGTTTACAAGATCGATGACAAACAGTTCATCCTCCGGAACCGAACTTTCCAGGGCAACATATCCATTGCCAACCAAGAGTGTATTGAAAAATCCCTCGTTTCCGGCTATGGCAGATGATAATGTCTTCCGCGCTGTTACCTTCATCTGGAGACTTTCTTCACATGCAAGGAACAAACCATCTTCCAGTACGATTCCACTATTCCATTCAGAAACGTTGATAAACAAAACATGTTTATATGTTGGTTCCAAAACAAGGAAACCATTGCCGCGATAACAGGGCTTTACGGTTCCCTCTCCTGTTACAGAACTACTGAGAGCCTTTTTCAGAAAATCACTGGCCCCTTTTATATTTGATGAAGCCTGCACATCACCAATCATCATCTGCATATCTCCGGATTGGATAATGACACCATTATTATTAAGCACAGCAATGACCTGACGCTTATGAATGTTCATTTGACTCGCAAAATAAGCATCAATAGCGGTTGATCTATTCACAGAAATATCTTTGTTGTATTCCAGAAGATGAAAGCATCCTGCTGATTTCACAATTTTCCGATTTGGTAAATTCGCAAATAAATTTGTAGCAACAGACATAAAATTCTCCAAAATGTGTTTTTATTATAATATCATGATGTATTGTTTTTATAATCCTGAATTTTTGGACAAAATAAAGATAGCCTTTCCCTGCAGGTGTAAAGGTGAGGAATCTCTTGACAAAACGGGCTTGAAAGATTATAAAAATTTAACTCTTCGGGGATACTGATGTTTGAGTCAATGGGACAGTATTCTTTGACTCAGATATGAATCGGAAGGAACCGGACCTGTTAATCCGCAGATACAGGGGAACACTGAACCACCCCCTGATCATCCTGAGTCGAGACCAGTTTTCTGCTGTGCGGATAACAGTTCCAAAAATCAAAAATCTGTGTTTCCATTGTAAATCAGAAGGAGCCGTTATGCCTTATAAATTTGAAACTCTTCAGCTTCATGTCGGACAGGAGCAGCCGGATCCCGCAACCGATGCCCGTGCGGTACCGATCTATCAGACCACTTCCTATGTTTTTGAAAACTGCGCGCAGGCAGCTGCACGTTTCGATCTTTCCGAAGGCGGACACATTTACGGACGTCTTTCCAACCCGACGCAGGAGGTTCTTGAAAAACGGATCGCGGCACTGGAAGGCGGTGCGGATGCGCTTGCAGTGGCATCAGGAGCGGCTGCCGTGACCTACAGCATTCTTGCGCTGGCATCAGCCGGGGATCATATTGTTTCCCAAAAGACGATCTACGGCGGCAGCTACAACCTTTTTGCCCATACACTGGAGCCTTACGGCATTAAAACCACTTTTGTTGATGCACACAATATCGAAGAGCTCAAGGCAGCTATTCAGCCAAACACCAAAGCGGTCTATCTTGAAACACTGGGCAATCCGAATTCGGATATCCCGGATATTGATAAGATATCAGCCATTGCACATGAGCATAATATTCCGCTGGTGATCGACAACACCTTCGGAACGCCTTATCTGATCCGCCCCATTGAACATGGCGCTGATATTGTCGTCCATTCAGCAACAAAATTTATCGGCGGACATGGCACAACACTGGGCGGGATCATTGTTGACGGCGGAACATTCGACTGGAAAGCTTCCGGGAAATTCCCGCAATTTGCGGAACCCAATCCAAGTTATCACGGCCTGACTTTTACCGAAGTGGCAGGGAAGGCGGCTTTTGCCGCCTACATCCGCTGTATTCTGCTCCGTGATACCGGTGCGGCTATTTCTCCTTTCAATGCGTGGCTGCTGCTGCAGGGGGTGGAGACGCTTTCCCTGCGCCTGGAGCGGCATGCGGAGAACACCGAAAAAGTGGTTGAGTTTCTCGCAAACCATCCGCAGGTGGAAAAGGTCAACCACCCTTCCCTGCCTGATCATCCCGATCATGCGCTTTACAGGAAATACTTCCCGAACGGAGGCGCATCCATCTTTACCTTTAATATTAAAGGCGGCAGGAAGGAAGCGCATGCATTTATTGACGCACTGCAGGTTTTTTCGCTGCTTGCCAATGTCGCGGATGTCAAGAGCCTGGTGATCCATCCCGCGACAACGACGCATTCCCAGCTGACCGATGAAGAGCTTGCAGAGCAGAATATCTATCAGAATACCATCCGCCTTTCCATCGGTATTGAACACATCGATGACATTATTTCAGATCTTGAAAGAGGGTTCAGCGCATGCCTGTAAAAATTCCGGCAGATCTGCCTGCTTCACATATACTGTTTGAAGAAAATATTTTCGTCATGCCCATTGACAGGGCTGTCCATCAGGATATCCGTCCGCTGCGCATCCTGTTCCTGAACCTGATGCCCACCAAAATCGTGACGGAAACGCAGTTTGCCCGGGTTTTGGGAAATACGCCGCTGCAGATCGAGCTTGACCTTTTAAGTGTCAGCAGTCATATTCCCGCTAATGTCTCTCAGGAGCATATGCTGTCTTTTTATCAGAATTTCGATGCGGTGAAGGATGATTTTTTTGACGGTATGGTGATCACCGGTGCTCCGGTGGAACAGCTTGCGTTTGAAGATGTGGATTACTGGGAAGAGCTTTGCACTATCATGGAATGGAGCAAGTCTCATGTATATTCCACGCTGCATGTCTGCTGGGGTGCACAGGCAGGTCTTTATTATCACTACGATGTCCCGAAAATCCCGCTTCCGGAAAAGCTTTTCGGCGTATTTGAACATCAGGTGACGCATAAGGGTTCGATCCTGTTCCGCGGATTTGATGATACCTTTTATATTCCGCATTCCCGGCACACGACCTTTGCGCGGGAGGCAGTAGCGGAGATTCCGGAACTGAAGATCCTTGCTGAAAGTAAAAAGGCCGGGGTCTATGCTATTTCAACGAACGGCGGACGGCAGATATTCCTGACCGGGCACGCGGAATATGACGCTAACACGCTGGAGCTGGAATACCTTCGGGATAAAAATGCCGGACTGCCGATACATGTTCCGGAAAATTATTATCCGAATGATGATGATACACAAAAGCCTGTGTGCCGCTGGCGTTCATGTGCCAACCTGCTTTATTCCAACTGGCTGAATTATTTCGTTTATCAAACGACACCGTATGATGTTATGTCCATACCTCCTATTGAGAAAAAGCAGTAAAATAAGTTTAAATCGGCGGTTTACAATTTGATATAATTTGGATATCGATTGGCATATTATTAAACGATGCAAGGAGAAATCAATGAAGCATAAGATTTTTGTTGTTCTGACTGTGCTTTTGTGCGCAGTGTTATTCCAGAGTGCAGTAATGGCGGATGAAAATGCCGCTGCATATCTGAAAGCGTATTATGATATCGATTTCAAGGGCAGCAGCGTCAGTACTGACGAATTCAATGCTGCGCTGAATGCGATGGATACGGAACCGGTGGAAGCGGAGACACTTACGCTTTCTGACGCGGTGGTTGGTGCGGTGCGGCTCGCAAAAATGGAAGAGCTGGCTTTGGCATATGCCGGCAAAGCCGCAGGTATTCTCGCTGATGAGGAAATCCGTGTGGATGAAAAATATGCCCCTTATGCTGCAATTGCACTGGAGTTGGATCTTGTTGATGACGATGAGGATTTCAACGGTCCTGTCTCTGCATTGACCGCAGCAGAAATGCTTTACCATGCTGCCGAAATCAGCGGCAAAGGGCGCCATTTTATCGGCAGAATCTCGGACGATGACATTTTGTCTGAGCTTCAGTCCGCAATGAGCTCCGCGCTGATTTTTGACGATGAAATTTTGAGCGAAGCCGGTATTGAGATCCTGCTGAGTGAAGCCACTACCGGTTATTCCATGAAATATGCGGGGAATGATGCGCGCTTCCTGGAGGAAAACACGGTCCGCTACAGTCATGACGATCCTCTTCATATTCTGCAGCTTGCTGCCTTGCTGAAGGCAGAGAACATAGATGCTTATGTTCAGGTTGAACCGAAGGTTTCCGTTTATGAATATTTGCCGGAATGGGGGGATCCGGGAGAGCCCTCACCGAAATATGCAGTCCATGAAATGGTGGAAGGCCGTTTTTTTGCGTTTGCATTGGAGATCGATGTGGTATTCGAGTTCGATTCAACTGCTGATAAGGGAAAGTTCCATGAACTGGTTGAAGCTTATGCCAATAAGTATGATGATTGTTTCGATGCTGACGGTAATCTTATAAAACCGCTTCTTATCAATTCTTTCTGGCAGCCGCTGTATTACTCTTCCTCTTCGGCCGGAATGGAAAATGAAGTATTCAAGCAAGTGACAGATAAT
Source organism: uncultured Chloroflexota bacterium (assembly GCA_902774215.1). GTDB lineage: Bacteria > Chloroflexota > Anaerolineae > Anaerolineales > Anaerolineaceae > Flexilinea. The sequence continues at coordinate 37,412 of CACYHU010000010.1, read as the reverse complement.
GTGATCAGTTTTGAGGGCGATAGTTACTCTCTTCATTCTATCAGCCTTGAAGAAAACAGTGATGCTGTTGCTGAGGCAGCCGCCAGGATCGATTCGGATCTGAAGGTGGTACCGGTGACGGTCACCGTCAACCCCTCTTTTTACAGTTATCTTACCGGCGAGGATCATCAGTAGGTTCAAATCTGTTGTATATGAGCAATATTTATTTTTGACTTGAAAGCTGTTTTTTTCGAAGAATAAACAGGAAGGAAAAGGAATACTGCTCAAATAGCTAATTGCCCTCCGGCGTTTATGCTGCTTCGCAGCAGGCGCGGAGCGAAAGTCAGCCGGGGGCCGAAGAATCTTCCCGCGCCTTAGTTCTCAGTCGGGGGCGCGGGCTGACCTTCGGTCACCCGCTGCCCCCGACACCCTCATTTTCAACATATATTCTTCCGCGTGATGTAATTCGGTTTTTTATCAGCAATTCATCAGCATAATCAGATTTGTGAGACAACCGGTGTGCCGCAGTGTATGTGTGTGCCTGCTTTGATTACGACTAAAAGACGGCCGCGGGACACAGTTTATTCTGCATACTGCCTGTTTTACATGTTTTTCTGCTTACTGAATCCTCCTTTATTTCTTGACTTGAAGTAAAAATCGGTTAAAATTCACGTATATTGCACGGAATTAACTAATATTTCGTTGTAAAAAACTTCCGGAAAACGGAAGAATTAAAAATCAAAGAGAGGTGTTTATTATGAAGAAAGCTGTATTGTTGCTCCTGTGCGTCATTATCAGCCTGTCTGTCGTGCTGACTGTCAGCGCGGAAGATTTCCATATCGGCATCGTTACCGGTTCCGTCTCCCAGTCAGAAGACGACCGCCGCGGTGCAGAAGCTGTCCAGGCCAAGTATGGTGAAGACGTTGTGAAACTCGCCATTTATCCTGACAACTTCACCGAAGAACTCGAAACCACGATCCAGACCATCGTGAACTTCGCTGATGATCCGTTGATGAAAGCCATCATCGTGAACCAGGCTGTCCCCGGTACCACTGAGGCTTTCCGCCAGATCAAAGAACGCCGCCCCGATATCCTCTGCTTCGCCGGTGAATCCCACGAAGACCTGCCGGAAATCGGAAGCGCTGCCGACCTCGTGGTGAACAACGACTTCGTTGCCCGCGGTTACCTGATGATCCGCACAGCCCACGAACTCGGTGCTGACACTTTCGTCCACATTTCCTTCCCGCGCCACATGAGCTATGAAACCATGAGCCGCCGTGTTGCCATCATGCAGGAAGCCTGCAAAGAATTCGGCATGAAATTCGTTCTGGAAACTGCTCCGGACCCGACCATGTCCGATGTCGGTACCGCCGGTGCCCAGGCCTACATTCTTGAACACGCTCCGGAATGGATCGAAAAGTACGGCAAGAACTCCGCGTTCTTCTGCACCAACGATGCCCACACCGAACCGCTGCTGAAGCAGCTGCTGGCCTATGGCGGCTACTTCGTCGAAGCTGACCTCCCGAGCCCGCTGATGGGTTATCCGGGTGCGCTGGGCCTGGACTTCACTGAAGCCGCCGGCGACTTCGAAAAGATCCTGAAGACCGTTGAAGACGCCATCGTTGAAAAGGGCGGTGCCGATCGCTTCGGTACCTGGGCCTTCTCCTATGGCTACACTGTTTCCGCCGGTCTGGCTGAACATGCTATCAACGTCATCAACGGCGAATCCGAACTGGATGAAATCGATGACATCGCTGCCGCCTACGGTGTTTACAGCCCGGGCGCCAACTGGAACGGTTCCCAGTACACCAACGCCGAAACCGGTGTGAAGTCCGATAACATCTTCCTGATCTACCAGGATACCTATATCATGGGCAATCCGGGGCACTTCATGGGCTCCACCGAAATCGAAGTTCCTGAAAAGTACTTCACTGTGAAATAATCTTTTACGAGATATAGCAGTTGTGAAGGGGGAGCCACCCGTGCTCCCCTTTCCTTATATCAAAGGTATTAGGTATTAGGTGTTAGGTGTTAGCTTATCTATCCCGGTACTGACAAATTCTAACCCCTAAAACCTAAAACCTAAAACCTGAAACCTAAGGAAGCAAAATGAGTAAAGACCAGGCTCCGTTACTGGAGATGAAAAACATCAAAAAAGACTTTTTCGGCAATCAGGTGCTTGTGGACATCAACATTACCCTTCACGCAGGGGAAGTGCTGGGTCTTGTGGGTGAAAATGGTGCCGGAAAAAGTACTTTGATGAAAATTCTGTTTGGTATGGAAGAGATCCGTGATACCGGCGGTTATGGCGGTGACGTCCTCATCAATGGGGAGAAGGTCAATTTTCAGTCCCCGTTTGACGCACTTGCAGCCGGTCTCGGCATGGTCCATCAGGAATTTTCATTGATTCCCGGTTTTACAGCTGCGGAAAATATTGTGCTGAACCGGGAACCCACGAAAAAGAGTGTCGTTTCCGAAGTGTTCGGACAAAGGCTGAACATTTTGGACCGCAAGAAGCTCAACGAAGAAGCTGTTGCGGCTATTGACAAGATGGGCGTCAAGATCGATGACCAGATGGTCATCTCCGAGATGCCTGTCGGACATAAGCAGTTCACCGAAATCGCGCGTGAACTGAGTAATGACAAGCTGAAGCTGCTGATCCTCGATGAACCGACCGCGGTCCTGACGGAAAAGGAAGCTATTGCCCTGCTGGATTCTATCAAGGGAATGGCATCCCGCGGTATTGCGGTTATTTTTATTACCCACCGCTTGCAGGAAATTATGGAAGTCTGCAACCGGATCGTTGTCATGCGCGACGGTCATGTGGTTCAGGATGTACCTTCCTCAGAAACATCCATTCCGGAAGTGACCCGCTGGATGGTGGGACGTTCTGTGGACAACACCGCTGCCAACGCAAAAAAGGCAGTAAAGGATGAAGGAGCAGATAAAGAAATTGTCATGTCGATCCGCAAACTCTGGGTCGATATGCCCGGTGAAACAGTCCGTAATGTGAATCTTGATGTCCGTAAGGGTGAGATCCTCGGTATCGGCGGTCTGGCGGGACAGGGTAAGCTCGGTATCCCGAACGGTATCATGGGCCTTTATGAGGCCGGCGGACAGGTGACTTTTATGGGGAAAAATATCCCGCTGAATTCTCCCCGGAGATGCCTGGATTCCAAGCTTGCTTTCGTTTCGGAAGACCGCAGAGGCGTCGGACTCCTTCTTGATGAAACGCTGGGCTGGAACATCGCTTTCCCGGCGATGCAGATCAACAATAAGTTCCTGAAAAAGTATCTTGGCGGTTTAGTCACCTGGCGCGACGAAGAAGCCATCAAGAATGTAACGGAATATTATATTGACCTGCTGCAGATCAAGTGCACCGGCCATAAGCAGAAAGCCCGTGAGCTTTCCGGCGGGAACCAGCAGAAGATCTGCCTGGCGAAAACTTTTGCGCTGGAACCGGAATTCCTTTTTGTTTCCGAACCGACCCGCGGTATTGATGTGGGTGCGAAGGCTCTGGTACTTGAAGCGCTGCGCAAGTTTAATCATGATTCGGGCGTGACTGTTGTTATGATCTCTTCCGAGCTTGAAGAACTGCGCATGATCTGTGACCGCATCGCCATTGTCTCCGGCGGCAGGATCGCCGGGATCAAACCGGCAGCCGCATCGTCGGAAGAATTCGGTGAACTGATGGTCAGTATGGTGAAATGAGGCTGATATGGAAGAAACGAAAACAATAACCTTTACAGATAAGATCAAGGGATGGGCACACAGCTTCGGTCTGCCTCGTCTGATTATTGCCGGTTTCCTTCTTGTCCTGTTTATAGCCGCCCCGATCGTCGGCGCGGATTTCTGGATGCAGGTGACCAATACCATCAACCGCTTCAGCTGGAACGCGATCATGGTTTTGGCTATGGTGCCGATGGTCCATTCAGGCTGCGGTCTGAACTTTGGCTTGCCGCTGGGTATTATCTCCGGTCTGCTGGGAGCCACCCTTTCCATCGAATTCGGTTTCCATGGATTTATGAGTTTTGTGATGGCTATCATCATCGCGACGCCCTTCGCCATTATTTTCGGCTGGATCTATGGTCAGCTGCTGAACAAGATCAAAGGCGGCGAAATGATGATCGCTACCTACGTCGGTTTCAGCTCCGTCTCCTTTATGTGCATGATGTGGCTGCTGCTGCCTTACAAAAGCCCGAACATGGTTTGGGGACTTGCCGGTAAGGGGCTGCGTACAACCATCTCCCTGGAAGGATATTATGACAAGGCTCTGGCCAACATCCTGCAGATCAACATCGGAAAACTTTCAATCCCGACAGGCGCAATCCTCTTCTTTGCCCTGCTGGCTTTCCTGATGTGGGCTTTCCTTCATACGAAAACCGGTACTGCCATGACAGCAGTCGGTTCCAACCCTGTCTTCGCAAAAGCAGCGGGTATCAACATTGACAGAACACGCACGCTTTCCGTGATCATTTCCACATGGCTGGCAGCTATCGGGATCCTGGTGTATGAACAGGGTTTCGGTTTTATCCAGCTGTATATGGCTCCCTTCTACATGGCCATGCCGGCGGTTTCCGCGATCCTGATCGGCGGTGCTTCCGTCAACAAGGCATCCATCACGAACGTGATCATCGGTACGATCCTGTTCCAGGGTATCGTGACCATGACGCCGACCGTGATGAACAACATGGTCCATATGGACATGAGTGAAGTCATCCGCATGATCGCCTCTAATGGTATGATCCTGTACGCACTGACAAGAAAATCGGAGGCATAGCAATGAAAAAATCATTCAAAAGCATCCTTCTTGATAACTCCGTGCCGATCATGTTTGTCATCATCTGCGCGATTTGTATCCCGCTTTCCGGTTTTTCGCCGACTTATCTGATCAATGAGATCATCACCAGACTTGGGCGGAACGCATTTTTGATCCTCAGTCTGCTGATCCCGATCATGGCCGGTATGGGACTGAACTTCGGTATGACCCTGGGTGCCATGGCTGCGGAGATCGCGCTGATCTTCGTTTCCGACTGGCAGATCTGGGGTATCCCGGGTGTTGTTCTGGCAATGATCGTCTCGATCCCGATCTCCGTTTTCCTTGGATGGATGTGCGGCACACTGCTGAACATGGCAAAAGGCCGGGAAATGGTGACGAGCTACATTATCAGCTACTTCCTGAACGGTGTCTACCAGCTTGTCGTGCTTTACATGATGGGTCCCATCATCCCGATCAAGCACTCATCCATCAAACTGCCGCGCGGCTATGGCATCCGCAATACTGTCAGCCTGCTGAACATGCGCCAGTGTCTGGATAATGCCTGGGCGATCCGCATTCAGGGCGTGAAGATCCCTATACTGACACTTTGTATTATCGCTCTGATGTGCCTCATCATCGTCTGGTTCCGCCGGACGAAGCTTGGGCAGGACATGCGCGCGGTCGGTCAGGATATGGAAGTGGCCCGCTCCGCCGGTATCGCGGTGGAACGCACCCGCATCATCTCCATCATCATTTCAACGGTGCTTGCCGGGTTCGGTATGGTGATCTACCTGCAGAACATGGGAAATATTTCCACTTATGCATCCCATTCCCAGATCGGTATGTTCTGTATCGCGGCACTGCTGGTCGGCGGTGCTTCTGTCGATAAGGCTTCCATCGGGAATGTATTCCTTGGTGTGATCCTGTTCCACCTGATGTTCATCGTTGCCCCGAAAGCTGGTGCGGTCATTACAGGCGACTCCATGATCGGTGAATACTTCCGTGTGTTCGTTTCCTACGCGGTCATCACGGTCGCCCTGATCATGTATGAGACCAAGAAACGCAACCAGAAGAGCAATGCCGCACGGCAGCTCCAGCTGGACCAGGAAGCGGAGGAGGCAGCATGAAACGCAGTCTGATCGCAAAAATCTGTACAGTTGTCGTGATACTCGGCATTGCTGCCTGTATGTTCGTTATCGGACGCGGCCATACTGTCTATTTTGACGCTAAAGAGATCGAATATAACGGTGAGACCCTTGAACCGGGATACCGTACTGCCATTTTTGTCAATGGTGAGCGTGTGGCGCGGCTGAGTGCCGGAGACCGCGGTATGGCTACCTGGATCGGGCAGAACTTCAAAATGACGGTCGAAGTCACCCCGGAAAAGGGTGCGGAGGCGGTTTCTCATGAAGTATCGCTCAAGCTGCCTTACAACATGGACGGTATCGTCCTGAACGTTCCGGCGCTGCTTGCCGGTGCACCGGAAGAGGTTTACCTTTCTGAATTTGTCTCGCTGGCGACAGAAGTCAGCTCAGGCGATGAAGAAATCGTCACTGATGATTTTGGTATCGGCGGAGACATTTGATTTCGGACAAGGGTAAATACATAAGGTAAAATGAGAACGGGGACGGGAGCTGTGAAGCGGACCGTCCCCTTTTCTTTCCGACAAAACCTGATCTCATTTGACTGCAGTAAAATGAAACTTCGGTTAGGGAAACACTGATTATTGACTGTCTCGTAAAAAATGAGTCGATGCAACCTGTTCTGTTGACTCAAAATGAGTCAACGAAAACAGGTCACTACGACTCAAACTGAGTAAATCAGCGCTTCTTAGCATATTTAAAAATAATTCTGTGCATAAGCCGGCAGCAAACAGGCAGCGTCACGGCTGTCCGGGTCTGGCACCCGACACCTGAACTCTGTAACTTGAATTGTCACAATTTTTCTGAATTGCTTGACACAAAACAAAAACCCTTGTAGAATATAACACGTTGTTGAGAAACAATGGTTTGCCGAGATAGCTCAGTTGGTAGAGCATACGACTGAAAATTGTAGTGTCCACAGTTCGATTCTGTGTCTCGGCACTGAAGAAAATCCCGAAAATGAATTCTCGGGATTTTTTCTTTAACGTTGCTTTTACGTTCATAAATTCAGCAAAAAAAGTAGAAATCAGAAACAGACAGCTATCCATGAATGATGTCATGGAAATTTGAAAACGATTCCCAAATTCTTGACTTTTCCTTCGTTTTGTAATAAAATCGGGAATCGTTCCCATATTTATGGGAAAAGGATGGAATTGTGAAACCAAAATACAAAACCAAACAACGCGAGATCCTGCTTGATTATTTGAAAACGATCCCCGGAAAGCATTTCACGGCGGGAGATATCTGCGATTATTTCAAAGAGCAATCATTACCGATCGGACAGTCTACGGTTTATCGTCAGCTGGAGGAGCTGGTCAATGAAGGCCTGATCAATAAATACAACCTCAGTGCAGCGGATCCGGCGTGTTTTGAATATATCGGTGAGGATATTCACAGCGATGGCGAGGTCTGCTTCCACTGCAAATGTGAAAAATGCGGGAAACTGATCCATCTGCACTGCGATGAACTGGTGGAGATACAGGCTCACATGATGGATGTTCATCAGTTTACGCTCGATCCTTTGCGGACGGTCTTTTACGGAGTATGCGAAGAATGCAGAACCGAAAGAGATGTTTAAGCGTTCAGTTCTCAGCGTTCAGCGTTCAGATCAGGGAGCGCTTCGCGCATTCCGATTTTTGCAGCGCTGAAGAAAAGGGCTGCTGAAGAGGGGGAAGAATGGATGCTCAGCTATGGATGGAACTGAGAGCAATATGATGAAACGAAAGATCAATTTATTTATAACTGTTTTGATGCTTATGCTGGTTACAGGATGCGGAAAACCGGCTGAAAGACCGGCCGGAAAAACGGAAACAGATGCAAATCATTTGAAAATCGCGGCGGCAATATTTCCCGCTTTTGACTGGACACGCAATGTACTTGGGGAGAATCCGGCAGACGCCCAGCTGACGCTGCTGGTGGATAACGGCGTTGATCTTCACTCATACCAGCCTTCGGTGGATGATATCCTGATGATCTCCAATGCGGACCTTTTTATTTATGTCGGCGGTGAATCGGATCAGTGGGTGACGGACGCGCTGAAACAGGCGGCAAATCCCGATATCCATATTCTCAAAATGATCGATGTCATCGGAGAAGCTGCCAGGATGGAAGAAAGTGTCGAAGGGATGCAGGCAGAGGATGATGAGGAAGATGCCGCTCTTGACGAGCATATCTGGCTTTCGCTGCGCAATGCCGCTGTGATAACGGATGCGATCGCTGCGGAGCTGTCTGCGCTGGATCCGGATAACGCGGAGACTTATTCGCAAAATGCAGCTGTTTACAGGGAAAAGCTTGCTTCCCTTGATGAGAAATATAAGCAGACTGTTGACAGCGCAAAGGTGAAAACGATCCTCTTCGGCGACCGTTTTCCATTCCGCTACCTGATCGAGGATTACGGGCTCAGCTATTATGCCGCGTTCGCGGGCTGTTCGGCTGAAACCGAGGCCAGCTTTGAAACTATCAGTTTTCTGGCGCAAAAATGTGATGAGCTGAGCCTGCCCGCCGTGCTGACGATCGACGGAAGCGACGGAAAAATTGCGGAGACGATCGTAAAAAATACGGATTCAAAGGATCTGGCTATTCTGAAGCTGGATTCCATGCAGTCCGTCACTGCGCGTGACATTCAAAACGGGACGAGCTACCTTTCCATTATGGAAAACAACCTGACCGTGCTGAAAAAGGCATTGGGCGAAGAGGCAAACTGATGGCTTTACTGACTGTGAAAAATTTATCCGTCGGTTATGACGGGCAGCCTGTTGTTTCCGATCTGAATTTCAGTGTTAATTCCGGAGACTATCTCTGTATTGTCGGGGAAAACGGCTCCGGAAAAACCACGCTGATGAAAACACTGCTGGGACTGCGGGAGCCATTGAGCGGCCAGATCATCCCGGGGGACGGGTTGAAGCGGAACGAGATCGGTTATCTGCCGCAGCAGACTGTTGTGCAGAAGGATTTTCCCGCCTCTGTCCGTGAAATCGTCATATCCGGCTTTCAGGGAAGGACCGGCCTGCGGCCTTTTTACAATCGTGAAGAAAAGCAGCAGGCTGAGGAAAACATGCGGCGCATGGGAATCGCGGAACACGCAGACCAATGCTACCGGGAACTCTCCGGCGGTCAGCAGCAGCGGGTCCTGCTGGCCCGGGCGCTGTGTGCGACAAGGAAAATACTGCTTTTGGATGAGCCCGTTTCCGGCCTGGATCCGAAAGTAACTGATGAAATGTACAGCCTGATCCGGTCGTTGAATAATGACGGAATATCCATCATTATGATTTCCCACGATCTCGCCGCCGCGTCCAGATATGCTTCTCATATACTGCATATCGGCGACAGGGTGTTTTTCGGAACGAAGGATGAGTGGCTGGCTGACAGCCGGAAATCGCTGAAGGAAGCTTTATGATCGAAAAACTGAGTTTATATCTCCAATATCCGTTTGTTCGATATGCTATTATCGTAGGTATCCTTATTTCACTCTGTTCCTCTCTGCTGGGCGTTACGCTTGTGCTCAAGCGCTTTTCGTTTATCGGGGACGGACTTTCCCATGTAGCTTTCGGTGCGATGGCGATTGCGGCTGTATTTAATCTGACCAATGAGATGCTCATCGTACTGCCGATTACTGTGCTGAGCGCGGTGCTGCTGCTGCGGACCGGACAGAACACCCGGATCAAAGGAGATTCCGCAATCGCCATGATCTCTGTCGGCGCAATGGCGCTGGGCTATCTGATCATGAATATTTTCTCCACCTCCTCGAACCTTTCCGGCGATGTCTGCAGCACGCTTTTTGGATCTACATCCATTCTGACACTGACCGAAAGGGAGGTTATCCTCTGCGCGGTGCTTTCCGCTCTGGTGGTGCTGATCTTCATTCTGTTTTACAACAAGATCTTCGCGGTAACTTTTGATGAGGCCTTTGCCAAAGCGACCGGGACAGCGGTCGACCGTTATAACCTGCTGATCGCTGTCATTACTGCTGTCATTATCGTACTGGCTATGAACCTGGTCGGTTCGCTGCTGATTTCCGCATTGGTGATTTTCCCGGCGCTTTCCGCAATGCGGCTGTTCGGAAGCTTTAAGAAGGTGACGATCTGTTCGGCAGTGATCTCTGTGGTCTGTGCAGCATCCGGCATCATCATCTCTATTCTCGCGGGCACTCCTGTCGGATCTACGATCGTTGCCGTTGATATTCTCGCCTTTGCGCTTTGCTTTATCATCGGCAAAGCAACCGGCGCGACGAAGGAGTGATGAGACCGTAAACCGGTCCTTTTCTCTCCTGCATATAATGTGCCGGGTTATGCGGCGGCATGGTATAATTTATGCGTCATAACAAGGAGAGACAATGGCTAACCAATACGATGTGATTATTATCGGAGCAGGTCCCGGCGGGATCTTTTCCGCTTATGAACTATCCCGGCTGAAACCGGAGCTGAAAATCGTCATGCTGGAAGCAGGCGGACCGCTGGAAAAGCGGAAATGCCCGATCGACGGTGTGAAAATCAAGAACTGCGTCAACTGCGAACACTGTTCCATCATGAACGGGTTTGGTGGTGCAGGGGCTTTTTCCGACGGGAAATACAATATCACCAACGATTTCGGCGGAACGCTGCATGAGTATATCGGCAAAAGTACCGCTCTGGAGCTGATGCATTACGTAGACGACATCAACATGTCCCATGGCGGGGAAGGAACGCGGCTTTTCAGCACTGCCAATTCGGAATTCAAGAAGATCTGCATCCAAAACGGTCTGCACCTGCTGGATGCCTCCGTCCGCCACCTGGGTACGGACAAAAACTACATCGTTCTGCAAAACCTTTACAATGAGCTTAAAGATAAGGTAGACATCTGTTTTTATTCTACCGTTGAAAAGGTCCAAATCGCTGACGGGAAGTATTTCATCCATACCGCAAAGGAGACCTATGAATCACCGGTCTGTATCATCTCGGGCGGCCGCAGCGGGTCCAAGTGGATGGAACAGGTCTGCAGAGATCTGAATATCCCGACCCGATCCAACCGGGTCGATATCGGTGTCCGTGTAGAGCTGCCGGCGGAGGTTTTTTCCCACATCACCGATTCCCTGTATGAGAGCAAGATCCTTTACCGGACGGAGCGGACCGGGGACCTGGTGCGGACCTTCTGCATGAATCCGCGCGGGGCAGTGGTCAATGAGAATACCAACGGCATCGTCACTGTGAACGGTCACAGCTTTGAGGATCCATCCAAATGGACTCAGAACACCAACTTCGCTCTGCTGGTCACCAAGCATTTTTCGGAGCCTTTCAAGGACAGCAACGATTACGGCGAAAGCATCGCCCGTCTTTCCAACATGCTGGGAGGCGGGGTGCTGGTCCAGCGGTTCGGCGACCTGATCCGCGGGCGGCGCAGTACACCGAGCCGGATGCGGGAATGCTTCACTGTTCCGACGCTCGCCGCGACCCCCGGTGACCTGAGCCTGGTCATCCCGAAGCGCATCCTTGACGGCATTATCGAAATGATCTATGCCCTTGATAAAATCGCGCCGGGAACTGCCAATATCGATACGCTGCTTTATGGCGTCGAGGTGAAATTCTACAACATGGAAGTCGCGCTGGATGAACACCTGGAAACACTCCACAAAGGATTGTTTGTTATCGGCGACTGCAGCGGAATCACGCATTCCCTCTCCCATGCCTCGGTCAGCGGTGTTTCCGTAGCACGGTATATCAGCAGTCAGTGGCCGTTGACTGACGGTCAGCAGAAGGCATGAAAACCTTACTGGTTTATCTGAAAAAATATCGAAAAGAAGCGATCCTCGGGCCGTTGTTTAAGCTGCTCGAGGCTTCTTTTGAATTGCTGATCCCGCTGGTGGTTGCCGACATCATCGATGTCGGGATCGCCGGCGCGGATGAAAGCATCATCATCCGGGATGCGCTTTTGATGGCCGCTCTGGGGCTGATCGGGATGCTGTTTTCGATCACAGCGCAGTTTTTTTCCGCAAAAGCCGCGGTCGGGCTGGCCGCGGATCTGCGGCATGAATTGTTTGATCATATACAATCACTGTCCTACAGCAAGGCGCAGACCGTTGGTACTTCCACGCTTTTGACGCGGATCACTTCCGATATCAATCAAGTCCAGACAGGACTCAACCTGGCGCTGCGGCTGCTGCTGCGCTCTCCGTTTATCGTTTTTGGTGCTATGATCATGGCCTTTACGGTGGACGTGAAAGCGGCATTGATTTTTGTCGTTACGATCCCGATCCTGGCAGCTGTGATCTTCGGCATTATGAAGATCACGACACCGCTCTATAAAAAGGTTCAGGGAAAACTGGACGGGCTGCTCGGGATGACCCGGCAGAACCTGACGGGAGTCCGGGTTATCCGCGCTTTCAATAATGAGGAAAAAGAGCTTGCCGATTTTGAAAGCGGAAATGAATCACTTACGTCCATGCAGATGCATGTAGGACGGATCTCAGCGCTGATGAACCCGCTGACGTATGTTATTGTCAATCTGGCTGCGGCTGCGCTGATCTATTACGGTGCGCTGCGTGTAGATACTGGAGTTCTGACACAGGGGCAGGTGGTTGCACTGGTCAATTATATGTCCCAGATCCTGGTAGAGCTGATCAAGTTTGCCAACCTCATCGTTACGATCTCGAAAGCCATGGCCTCAGCGGACCGTATTCAGGACATCCTTTTGATCGAAACGGGAATGGAGCTTTTCTCAGATAACGAAAAGACGGGCAATGACTGCCTGGCTTTTGACCATGTTTCTCTGATTTATCCCAACGCCGGGGCGGAATCTCTGACCGATATCCATTTTTCCATCGGGCATGGACAGACGCTGGGCATTATCGGCGGTACCGGTTCCGGGAAGAGCTCTGTCGTGAATCTGATCCCGCGGTTTTTTGACGCCACTTCGGGAACTGTCCGGGTGGACGGGAAGGATGTCCGCAGTTATGAACCGGATGTGCTGAGGCGGAAGATCGGACTTGTACCGCAAAAGGCAGTGCTTTTTAAGGGGACGATCCGCTCCAATCTGCAGATGGCTGACCCGGCAGCTGATGAGGGCGCTATGTGGGAGGCGCTGCGCATTGCGCAGGCAGAGGATTTCGTCCGGGAAAAAAAGGGCTGGCTTGATGCCGAAGTCGCGCAGGAAGGGCGCAATTTTTCCGGCGGGCAGCGTCAGCGGCTGACGATCGCACGGGCACTGACGAGAAGGCCGGAAATACTGATCCTGGATGACAGTGCAAGCGCACTGGATTACATGACCGATGCGAAGCTGCGGCGCGCGATACGCGAGGCTGATCCGGATATGACTGTTGTGATCGTCTCCCAGCGTACCGCGTCTGTCCGTTTTGCTGACCTGATCCTTGTGCTGGATGACGGACACGCTGTGGGATTGGGCAGCCATGATGAATTGATGGAAAGCTGTCCGGTTTACCGTGAGATCTATGACTCACAATTCAGCAGGGAAAACGATGGAAGGGAGGTGCCCGGCGATGAAAAAAAATAAAGCAGTTCCCGGCACGTTCAGGAAGGTACTGAAGCGGATACGCAGCCACTGGCTGCTGCTGGCGGTCTCCATTCTCTGTGCTGCTGCCAACGTGTTCCTGACGCTTTATATTCCTGTTCTTAACGGAAGGGCTATTGACAGCATCATCGGGAAAGGCCAGGTGGACCTTGCCGCGGTGGTGGATACGCTGACGCTTGTCTGTGTGTGCGCAGGATTGGCTGCCGCTGCCCAGTGGGTCATGAATATCTGCAATAACCGCATGACCTTTGAAATCGTCCGCGGGCTCCGCAATGACGCGATGCGTAAAATAGAGATCCTGCCGCTGAGTTATCTGGATTCCCATCGGCACGGGGATATCGTCAGCCGGGTCATCGCGGATGTGGACCAGTTCGCGGATGGGCTGCTGATGGGGTTTACACAGCTTTTCAGCGGCGTTCTGACGATCCTCGGTACTTTGGGAGTGATGTTTTCCGTAAACTGGCAGATCGCCCTGCTTGTGGTCTTTATCACGCCGCTTTCCCTGTTTGTGGCATCTTTTATTGCCAGACATACCTTTGATATGTTCAAGCTGCAGTCGAAAACCCGGGGCGAGCAGACCGCTTTTATGGAGGAGATGATCGGCAGCAGTGAAATTGTCAGGGCATTCTCTTACGAGAAAGAATCCCTGAAACAGTTTGATGAGATCAATGAGCGTGTGAAGAAATATTCTCTGCGCGCTACCTTTTATTCCTCTCTTACCAATCCCGGTACACGTTTTGTCAATAATCTGGTCTATGCCGCTGTGGCTTTGACAGGAGCGCTTTCCGCACTGCGGGGGCGGCTGAGTGTGGGTCAGCTGACCGCGTTCCTGAGTTATGCCAACCAATATACCAAGCCGTTTAATGAAATTTCCGGTGTGATCACCGAATTCCAGAACGCGCTGGCCTGTGCGGGACGGATCTTTGAATTGATCGAGGCTGAGCCTCAGGTCCCGGAGCCGGAAAATGCTGTGGTGCTGGGTGAGGTGAACGGTTCTGTTGATGTGGACCATGTCCGATTTTCATATGTACCGGAACAGAAGCTGATCGAGAATTTTTCCATCAGTGTCAAACCCGGGCAGCGGGTCGCCATTGTTGGACCTACCGGATGCGGAAAGACTACGATCATCAACCTGCTGATGCGTTTTTATGATGTTGATGCCGGAGCGATCCGGGTGATGGACCACGATATTCGTGAGGTTACACGGAAGAGCCTGCGCGCGAATTACGGTATGGTCCTGCAGGAAACCTGGCTGAAAAACGGTACGATCCGGGAGAATCTGTGCATGGGGAAACCGGATGCGGGCGAAGATGAGATGATCGCTGCAGCCAAAGCAGCCCACGCGCACGGTTTTATCCGCAGACTGCCGCAGGGATATGATACGCTTATCAGCGAAAGCGGCGGCGGACTGTCTCAGGGACAAAAACAGCTGCTGTGTATCGCCAGGGTCATGCTCTGCCTGCCGCCGATGCTGATCCTGGATGAGGCCACCTCTTCCATCGATACCCGCACTGAGATCCTGATCCAGAATGCCTTTGCCCGCATGATGGAAGGACGCACCAGTTTTATTGTTGCTCACCGCCTTTCAACCATACGGACCGCCGATATCATTCTGGTGATGCGTGACGGTCATATCGTGGAGCAGGGCAGGCATGCAGCGTTATTAGCCAAAAAAGGCTTTTATTCTGATATCTATAATGCACAGTTTAGTGAATAGCGGTCAATGATCAGCCGGCATAAGGCATATCTTTGGTAAAGTTTACGGTATAATCTATTTGAAATTCCATGGAAAAGGATGTGGGCCATGAAAATCAGTGAAATTCTAAAGCAGGGAAAACCAACGATTTCTTTTGAAGTGTATCCGCCAAAAACAGAAGAGCTCTTCCAGAAGCACCGTGATGCAACTATGAAAATTGCATCGCTGAAGCCGGATTTTATGTCCGTTACTTACGGCGCGAATGGCGGGACCCGGAAATACACTTTTCAGATGGCTTCCGATATTGAGGAAAATTACGGCGTGACCGCACTGCCTCATATCACCTGTGTGACGACAGACCGGGACGGGATCCATGAGCGTCTTGATGACCTGAAAGCCAGAGGAATCAAAAACGTGATGGCGCTGCGGGGTGATATTCCGGAGGGTTACGAATTCCCGCTGCAGAACGGTTACCGGCACGCGAATGAACTGATGGAGGATATAAGGACCTACAGCGATTTTTGTATCGGCGGCGCCTGTTATCCGGAGGGACATCCGGAGGCTCCGTCCAAGCAGGCGGATATGGAAAATCTCAAGCGAAAGCAGGACGCGGGTTGCGAATTTCTGACGACGCAGATGTTTTTTGATAACAGCATCCTGTACTCTTTTCTCTACCGCATCCGCGAGATAGGCATCACCATTCCCGTGCTAGCCGGGATCATGCCCATTACTCAGAAAAAACAAATTGAAACCGCAGTCAAACTGTCCGGTACGGTCTTCCCCGCACGGTTCCTTTCCATTGCTGATAAATTCGGCGACAACCCGAAGGCGATGAAACAGGCCGGCATCGCTTATGCCACGGAACAGATCATCGACCTTGTCGCGAACGGTGTGAAAGGCATCCATGTTTATTCCATGAACAAGCCGGATGTGGCAGAGAAGATCAAGGAGAATCTTTCAGAAATATTGTAGCGGTCAGTGATCGTTGGTCGGTGGACAGTGCTGCTTCCGTTATTTTGGGGTTTACCCGGAATTGATGTAAGTATATATATAAAGTGTGACGTGTGAAGAGTGAAATTGGTCCTGATATTTCTGTGGGGAGAAACGCGGCAGCCGTCAGCAGGGAACCGGGAGCCGTGAGCTGTTACGGTGCTGATCCGAGGGAAGCGGCACGGTATCTTGGTTATCGCGGAACAGAGCCTGATGAGACGATAGAAGCGCTTATTGAAGCATGTATCGCTGAAGTGGAGGCTGCGGCAGTACCGAGATCGATCCACGAACGTTTCCCTTTGAATTTCAGCGGAGATGATTCGTTTCAGGTCGCTTCTTTACATCTGCACAGCCACTCTTTGCAGCGCAATCTGGCGGGGTGCGGTGAGGTTTACCTTTTTGCCGCTACGCTTGGGATCGCTGTGGATACGCTTATCAGGCGTGCTGCCCTGATGGACAGTGCCAAAGGAGCCGTGATGCAGGCTGCTGCCGCGGCTGTCATTGAGGCTTTCTGTGATGAGGAGAATGATAAGCTTCGAAAGCTGACGGAAGAGGAAGGTCTTTATCTCCGCCCGCGTTTCAGCCCCGGGTACGGCGATCTGTCACTTGACTGCCAGCGGGATTTTCTCAATTTATTGAAAGCGCAGAAAAATATCGGCCTCACCGTCACTGATTCCGGGCTGATGGTGCCTGTTAAATCTGTGACGGCCATCATCGGTATCAGCCCGATCCCGACATCCTGCCACCGGCAGGGTTGTGAGGAATGTTCAAAAACCGACTGCGCTTTCCGCAGGTAAATGAATTATAAATCCAACGGCGTTTTCGATGTACGCCGTGCCTATGCGTTTTCCTCCGCATAATTGACCCCTGCCATGGCATCCTTACAGTAGGCATCCGCACCGATCATATCAGCATAAGCCTGTGTCATCACAGCGCCGCCGACCATCACCTTGCACCAGGGAGCTGCGTCGCGCAGCTGTCTGATGGTCGCTTCCATCGCCGGAACAGTGGTGGTCATCAGGGCACTCAATCCGCAGTATTTGGCATGCGTCCTGATAACAGTTTCGGTAATGACCGACGGATCGACATCCTTGCCGAGATCGATAACTTCATAATCGTAATTTTCCAATAATACTTTGACAATGTTCTTACCGATGTCGTGGATATCGCCTTTCACCGTCGCAAGGACGATCGTTCCCTTCTTTTCTCTCACCTCGCCGGAGCCGGCCATATGGCTTTTCAGTACTTCGAAGGCTGTTTTGGCGGCTTCCGCACTCATCAACAGCTGCGGCAGGAATGCTTTGCCGTTCTCAAAATCTTTTCCGACTTTGTTCAACCCCGGGATCAGCTCGCCGTTGATAATTTCAAGGGCTGAATGATCCTTGAGCAACCCGGCGGCGAAGGCAGCGGCTCCGTCCTTGAGTCCCCGTTCAATGCATGCCTGCAGTGAATCCGCGGATCCGGAAGAATCAGCAGCAGGGCTGCCTGAGACTGGTGCCGGAGCAGCAGCCACAGCAGCCATTGCGGGCGCTTTTTCGATGAATTCCTGGCAGTTTGCATCCAGTCCAGCCAGTGCGCGATAGGCATAATAAGCCCTCATCATCGGTTCCGAATTCGGGTTGATGATAGCGGCTGAGAGCCCATGGGAGAGTGCCATCGTATAAAAGGCGGAGTTGATGATTTCACGCTGGGGAAGCCCGAAAGAAATGTTGGAAACGCCCAGAATGGTGTGCCCGTTGTAACGTTCCCGGATCCCGTCGAGTGTGCCGAGCGCGGCTTTAGCGGCTTCAGGCTCGGAGCTGATGGTCATGGCAAGCGCGTCGATCAGGATATCTTTCTTTTCGATCCCGTAGCTTTCCGCGGTTTTGTAGATTTTTTCAGCGATGGCAAGGCGGCCTTCCGCTGTCATCGGGATCCCGTCCTCATCCAGACACAGCGCCAGGACAACACCGCCGTATTTTTTTACCAGCGGGAAGATCTGAGCCATGACAGATCGTTTGCCATTGACAGAGTTTATCAGGGCTTTCCCGTTATAGAGGCGCAGCGCTTTTTCCATGGTCTGCGGGTTGGTGGTATCGATCTGGAGCGGCAGACCGATGACACTCTGCAGTTCATAGACGACATCTGCCATCATCCGCGTTTCGTCGATTTCCGGCAAACCGACATTGACATCCAGCACGTGAGCGCCGCTGTCCTGCTGTTTGATGCCTTCACGGACGATATATTCGATGTCGTGATTGCGAAGGGCTTCCTTGAACTTCTTCTTTCCTGTCGGGTTGATCCGTTCACCGATGATGACCGGTTCCGGACCGATCTCTACAGTTTTGGATGTACCGCAGACTAAGGAGCGGTCTTTTTTTGTTAGCGGCAGGTGTTCGATACCCCTGCTGCGTTCGATCATGGCAGACATATGAGCCGGTGTGGTGCCGCAGCATCCACCCGCGATCCAGACACCCGCGCGGATGAGTTCTTCCATTACCGCGGCGAATTCTTCCGGACCGACTGAATAAACTGTTTTTCCGTTGACTGTTGAGGGCAGCCCGGCATTGGGGTTGACGATCACCGGTTTCGATGCATAGTCCAGCATGTTCAGCGCGATGGGTTTCATCTGGGCAGGCCCCAGCCCGCAGTTGATGCCGAGCGCGTCCACGCCAAGTCCTTCGAGAAGGGCGACTTCTCCCGGTACATCACCGCCGGTCATGAGACGGCCGTTTTCATCGTAGGTCATGGTGACGAAAACCGGCAGACTGCTGTTTTCTTTGGCGGCAAGCACAGCCGCTTTGACTTCATACAGGTCATTGATGGTTTCAAAATGAAGGATATCCGCTCCGGCGGCTTCAGCAGCACGTACAGTACGGGCAAAGACCCTGTAAGCCTCTTCAAATGGCATGGTTCCAAGCGGTTTCAGCAGTCTGCCGAGCGAGCCGATAGAGAAGGCGATGAACCGCGGTTCTGCTCCATTGTCCAGCTGGTCCGCGTGAGCGCGGGCACGTTTGGCGTTATCGACCGCGGCTTTGGCGATCGCTTCCACGCTGTATTTCCCCTCATCCGGGAAGTTCAGTTCATTGCAGCCCAGTGAATCAGTCGTGACGATATTACAGCCAACCTGATAATAGGAATAATGGACTTTTTCAATGATATCCGGATGTGAAAGGTTCCAGCGTTCCGGTTCCTCTCCCGGCTGTAAACCCTCAGCCTGCAGGAGCGTGCCCAACCCGCCGTCGAAATAAAGCATCTTTTTTCCAATCAATTCCCGAATATCCATGATATCCTCCAAAGTATATATGATAACAAGCTAATTATAAGAGAAATTTCATAATACCTGCAAAATGAATGAGAAATCAGCATCCATTTGTGTGCTAAAATTAGGGCAGTAATTTGTATATCCCGGTTTAATTTTGTGCAATGACCGGAGGTAAGGCATTATTCATTCAATTATTCTGTCAAAAAGCGGGCTATGAAAATAATTATCTGTTCCAAAAAAAATGAAGAAAATATCGTCAGATATCATGAGACATCTTTTCCGGATCCGAATGTGGAAGAGTGGCGTGGTGTGACGGTTTTCGG
Source organism: uncultured Chloroflexota bacterium (assembly GCA_902774215.1). Classification (GTDB taxonomy): domain Bacteria; phylum Chloroflexota; class Anaerolineae; order Anaerolineales; family Anaerolineaceae; genus Flexilinea. Next base: position 17,779 of record CACYHU010000010.1, on the reverse strand, counting down.
TGAATTTCAAAGCACCGGGGAGCTCCATCCGCTGATCCGTGTATTATTGGAAAAAGCCCGCAAAATGGCGGATGAAAGTGATGATAAAGCACAGCTGCTTCTTATCGGGAATGGCCTGGTGGAGACAGCCCGTGATTATTATGCCTGTGGTACTGACAGGGTGTTTGTCTATGACGATCCGGCACTCACAGCTGCAGATGTGGATATGTATATCCGGATCATGTCGAATTTTATTGATAATTACAAACCTGCTGCCATTCTCTTTCCTGAAACTGACCTGGGCTGCATTTTGCAAAAGTGCATCCTTGACTATGCCGAAAAGAACGGTAATCTGTTGGAATCACAAATTTCACAGGAAAGCGCAGAAGCCGGGATGTCACTGGATCCCACACACCGCGGTGAGCTGGTTATCTGTGAGATCCCGTGATCTGTTTCGATCCCGGAGATAATTCCCGGAGATAATTTGAGCATCACAGACGACTTTATATCTGAAAGAATGTGAAAAAAACAGCTGCCGCGTATGAAAGGTGCGGCAGCTGTTTTGCTGAGTATCAGAGTGCAGTTATCCGAGATTTTTCAATACCGTGGCGGCATCGGTGCGGCTGACGGTCTGCTGGGTGCGGTTGACAAGATCTTTGATCGTTACCTTCCCGGCTGAGAGTTCGTCCGGTCCGGCAATTACCAGTGCTTTGACACCGATCTTATTCGCATATTTGATCTGCCTGTCGAGCTTAATGGCTTCCGGATAGCAGGAGACGTTTAATCCGGCATCACGCAGCTCCATGGCGATGGCGTAGGAATCCGGCAGTCCGGCAGCATCGAAGCAAGTGACCATAATGTCGGCAGGCTGGATCTTCAATTCCGGATACAGTCCGTATTTTTCGAGTACCACGCGGATCATGACGTCGCCCATGGCAAAACCGACGCCCGGCAACGGATCTCCGCCGACTTCACCGACAAGGTTTTCATAGCGTCCGCCGCCGAGGATGGCGCGCCCGTCTTTGGCAAGGTCCCGGGCTTCGAAGACTGTGCCGGTGTAGTAAAGCAGGCCGCGGATGACTTCCGGATCATAGGCAAAGTAATCGCTCAAGCCCATCTTGTCGAGGAGGACGAAGATTTCCTTCAGCTCATCGGATTCTTTCCACAGTTCCTTGTTTTCGAGAAGTGCGACCAGCGCATCGATCTTTTCAACGGTCATGCCGCCTTCTTTGCCGTATTCATACCAGGCATCTTTGCGCATTTTGTCACGGCGGTCGATCATACGGAAGGCGAGAGCCTTTTCATCGCCTTCGATGCCGATATTTGCAAGCGCGCCATCCATCAGGCGGCGGTTGTTGACATTGATGCGGACATGTTCCGGGGTGAGCCCGACCCGTTTGAAGAAGGATGCACAGATAGCCAACAGCTCGGCATCCGCCTGATAGGATTTCACTCCGATCAGGTCGATATTCCACTGGAAAAATTCGCGGCTGCGGCCTTTCTGAGGCTGTTCATAACGCCAGAAGGGGCCAAAGGACCACATTCGCAGCGGGAAGGACAGCAGGTTCTGCCGCTGGGCTACCATGCGCGCCAGAGAAGGCGTCAGCTCCGGACGAAGAGCAACTTCCGAACCGCCGCGGTCCATGAAAACGAAGGACTGCTCTTTTACCAGTTCCTCACCGGATTTTGCGGCATAGAGGTCAAGCTTTTCAAGGAAGGGACCGTCATATTCCTGATAGGCGAAGGATTCGGATACGGCCCTCATTTGTTTATAAAGCCAGGTGCGGAAGGCCATGTCTTCCGGATAAAACTCACGTGTTCCTTTAACGCGCTGAATGATTTCTTTCATGTTACCCTCGAATTCTCTCACAATTGTGAGGCTGTTTTTTACTATAAGAGCTCATTTTGCATTCCGGAGGGCATGCTTCGCAAGGCGCGGGATTGAAAGTTCGTGTGTCTGCGAAAGCCGCAGCCCGCGCCTGATTTCCGGGGGCCTGCGGCCCCCATACCCCCCGCTGTGTTTCAGGGCTCTTTTTCTGACACACCAGCAAAATGCGGTGGTTACCTTTTTTCGAGTGCAATTGTATCATATATCGCGGAGAGTCAGCGTTTGGTAGTTATACTGTCTTGAAGAAAAGCAAACTGAGGATATCCCGCGGAGAATGAATTGAAGCAGCCTGTTCTGCTGACTCAGAATGAGTCAGCGAAAACAGGTCACTTTGATTCAAACTGAATAAATCAGTGCTTCCCTAACAACTGCAAAATGCGAACTGACAACTATCAGCGAAAATGTCGTATAATATAGCACATGGAAAAAGAACGACTTATCAATCCTGCTGCAGGTGCCGGAGACGACCGTGTTGATCAGGCACTCCGCCCAAAACACCTTTCAGAAGTAACCGGACAGGATCAGGTGCGTGAAAACCTGGCGATCCTGCTTTCCGCGGCACAGAAGCGCGGAGAACCGCTGGATCATGTCCTGTTTTACGGTCCTCCGGGACTTGGAAAAACCACGCTTGCCCATGTGATGGCGAATGAAATGGGCGTAAGCATCAAGATCACGGCAGGTCCCGCGATCGAAAAAGCCGGAGACCTGGCAGCGATCCTTTCCAATCTGCATGAAGGAGATATCCTGTTCATCGATGAGATCCACCGTCTGGGCCGGGCTATCGAGGAAATCCTTTATCCTGCAATGGAAGATTGTGTTCTGGATATCATGGTCGGTAAAGGACCTACCGCCCGTTCCATCCGGCTGAAGCTTCCCCGTTTTACGGTGATCGGTGCGACGACAAGGCTTTCCCTTTTGAGCGCACCGCTGCGGGCCCGTTTTGGTGCGGTATACCGTTTGAACTATTACGACCTGCCTGCAATGGAGCAAATCATCGCCCGGGCCGCGCAGATGCTCAATACGCCTTATGAAAACGAAGGTATCCGTGAGGTTGCCATCCGCTCCCGCGGAACACCGCGTATCGGTCTCCGTCTGCTGCGCCGTGTGCGGGATTACGCACTGGTTCGCGGAGACGGCTCTGTTACAAAGGATACAGCTGTTCAGGCTTTGAATCTGCTTGATATTGACGCGCTGGGACTGGATGAAGTGGACCGCAAGGTTCTGGATACGATCATCGATAAGTATAACGGTGGTCCGGTCGGGCTGAACACGATCGCAGCTTCCATCAGTGAGGAACCCGACACGATCATGGATGTGGTAGAGCCTTATCTGCTGCAGCTCGGGTTGATCGACCGTACTCCGCAGGGACGTACCGCAACACGGAAAGCTTATGAGCATCTTGGCAGGACCTATGTTGAAAAAAAGAGCGAGAGCGGGCAGGCACAACTGTTTTGAGACCCAGAAATTTTAATTTCCGGGATCATCGCAGATAATTTTGATGATTGCAGCCATCCCTTTTGAGAAAATAAAATGAAAACATCTGATTTTGATTATGATTTGCCGCAGGAGCGGATCGCACAGACTCCTGTTGAACCGCGGGATTCATCCCGACTGCTGGTTTTCCATCGTGATACAGGCGAAAGAGAGCACACGATCTTTCATGATCTGCCTCAGTACCTCCGCAAAGGTGATTTGCTGGTGATCAATCAGACCAAGGTGATCCCTGCCCGCATTTTCGGGAAAAAGGATGAGACCGGCGGGAATGTGGAAGTGCTTCTTCTGCGCCGGGTGGAAGAAAATCTTTGGGAGACACTGGTCGGGGGAAAGCGGCTGTTTACAGGGAAAAAGATCATTTTTTCCGATACGCTTTCCGCGGAAATCGTGGACCAGTATGAAGGATCCCGGCGTCTGCTGCGTTTTGACGGAAACCTGGATGAGTTTGTGGTGAGTACAGGACAGATGCCGCTGCCACCTTATATTCACACCCGTCTTGAAGACCCGGACCGCTATCAGACGGTTTATGCCAAAGACAGCGGTTCTGCCGCGGCACCGACAGCCGGTCTGCATTTTACGGAAAGGCTGATGAATGAGCTGCGGGAAATGGGTGTACGGTTCGCCGGTGTCACGCTGCATGTCGGGCTGGATACCTTTGCCCCGGTCACGGAAGATGATCCGGAAGAGCATCATATCCATACAGAATGGTGTGAGGTCACGGAAGAAACTGCCCGGCTGATCAATGAGACGGTTCGGAATGGCGGGCGGGTGATCTCTGTCGGAACGACCAGTGCCCGTACGCTGGAGACAGCGGCCCAGGCTGCCCTGAAAGCAGGCTCAGCGGACCGTGTGATCCCTTTCTGCGGACAAACGAATATCTTCATCCTGCCGGGTTATGAATTCAAAGGAATCGACGGCATCATCACCAACTTCCACCTGCCAAAGTCCACATTGATCATGATGATCAGCGCCTTTGCCGGCCGGGAAAATGTCCTTTCCTTGTACAAGGAAGCGATTGACCTGAAATACCGTTTCTTTTCGTTCGGGGACGCGATGCTGATTCTTTAGCCGGCAGTCGGCAGTTGGCAGCAGGCGGTGAGCAGCAGAAAACAGAAGCAAACATGGATAACAATAAATTATTATTTCAATACCTGGGCATTCTCGCGGAAAGTTATAGTTCAGGAGATTTCACTCCAATATTTCCATTGCTTTCTAAGAATGTCACATTATCATCCATGTGGGTGTTTGAAACACTTTCCGGCATAGACAAAGTAAAGGCATACTATAATGGAAAAGGAAAATCAGTAAAAGATAGCGGTGCTTTTCCCTTTTGTCGGGTTGTTCAGTCAACAGGATATCCAGAGGGAAAACCGTTGCTTTACCTGTGTCAATATTTGCCAAATGATATTGCAGAAGGAATCATTGATATAAAACTGGATGAGGATAATAAAATATATCAGATCAATATATGCGACAGACGTTTATATCAATTTGAATTTATCAGTGAAAAGGATAAATCGGAAGAATGGGCAAATTGGTTTCAGAACTTATCAATGCGCATCAAAGCTAGTCCCGAAGATTTTTCACTCATGAACGAAATGAGAAGACGCAGACGAGAGGTTTTTTTGCAAACGATGAATCTGGTGAATTCCGGAAAATATATCTCTGAGAAAGGTAATGAAATCCTAATCCCGGATGCGGAAATTATGGCATCCTCAACAGTGTTTTATGACAGAGAGATTCCTGACACAAAAAAACAGAAATATCAGACTATTGAATTAACCGTTGAACCTGAAGATTGTGTTCTTATCGGAAAACGGCTCAGGAATGATGGTTACAATCCTGCCATACTTAATATGGCCAGTGGACGAAATCCGGGCGGCGGTGTGATTTCAGGGGCAGGTGCACAGGAAGAAAATCTGTTCAGAAGGTCAAATCTGTTTAAATCCTTGTATCAATTTGCGGATTTTGCTTCTCAATATGGAATAAAAAAGTCGAAAAATCAATATCCTCTAAATTTTCATTTTGGTGGAATATATACACCTGATGCATTTTTCTTCCGTGGTGAAGAAAAGAAAGGTTATCCTTTATTAGATTCTCCATATCGTTTGTCAGTAATTTCAGTACCAGCTGTCAATCTGCGAGATCACAGAATTACCAAAAATGATTATTATGTGACGATGAAAGATAAGATTCATACGATCTTAAGAATTGGATTTGAGCATGGACATGACTCATTAGTCCTAAGTGCTTTTGGCTGCGGTGCTTATGGAAACGATCCGGAGATTGTCGCATTAATGTTTCTGGATGTCTTTAATGAAACTGAGTTTCAGGGAAGCTTCAAAAAAATCGTTTTTGCGATTATTGACGATCATAATTCTGTAAATAACTATCAAGCATTCAAAACAGTCGTTGAAAATAAAAGGATGTGATCTTTGCTTATTGATATCTTGGCAGCAGTTCTTCGTATTCTTCCTGCATGATGTTGTGATCGAAGACGAGAATCTTATAAACATCTGTTCTGCCGTTGCGTGTATCTTCCTGAACGCAATTGTAGAGCTCTGATGCTTCCAAAGCTTCGGGCATTTCGGGGTCGTATTCGGATTCCCGTATTGCGAGAAAATAGCGGTTCCTGCCGGGCTGTTCGTTATACCATTCCAAATCACTGTTGAAGGGATTCAGATAAACGATTTTATTCTCATCAATGGAAACGACCCGCGGGCGGATGGTATTGTCTGAAAGAACTGTAATGCTGTTGGAAAGCCAGTAGCTGGAGGTATATCCATAATCCAGGTCATGCGCTTTCAATGTTTCAAGAAGTCCGTCTTCTGCAAACCAGATCTTTTTATCATAGGGAATGCGCAGCACGGAAAGTCCGTTGGAAAATGAATTGACAACGAGCAATGTCCCGCAGAGTGCGGCAAGTCCTTTGCCAAGCGTATGTTCCGTACCTTCGCTGAAAGCGCTGCGGAAAAGGATCAGGACCACGATTTCCGCAGTGAAAACCAACGGCGTGAGCCGCCAGTCCACGTCAGATATTTTCCCGAAGGTAAAGAAATAAAGAACAGCCGCAAACATTGCCCAGACCGTGAAGATGAAGATTTTTTCCTCACGGTTTTTCAGATTTTTGTGCTGTGCAAAGGATAATAATAATCCCGAAAGTGTGAACAGGGCAGCGATGCTTTTGAAAACAGTCTTCAGCCAGACGGATGAAAACGCATCAAGGTTTCTCCCCGGAAGCTGATAAAAGAGCGAGATCCAGCGCAAAGGAAAATAGCCTAAATTTTCAGACCATTTTTCTGCCGGTACGATAACGGAATAAGAATCAGAATAATTCGTATTCAGCGATTTTGAGAAAAGAAAGCCTGCTCCGGCGGCGGCAATAATGCAGGCGATCACGCCGACCAGTTTTTTATCGCCGTCCAGGTACAGCTCGATCACGCATCCTGCCAGCAGCGGAAGGGTCACAAACAGCATCTGGACTGTACCGTTTGCGGAGCACATAAACAATACGAGCGTAAAGAACAGCACCGCAATGCTTCGTTTCTGCCGTGTGCTGCTGTTCAGTGCATGCCGCAGCAGAATGAATGCCAGCAGAAGGTAAAAAACAGCGAGACTGTAGTGAATGATGTGCCCGTAGAAAATTTCACGAGTCTTTTTTGTGGCACACATGGCAAGAAGCATGATCCCAGCTTCGAACAGAGATGCAGCCCAATGGTGTCCCAGTGAATGGAAAAACCGGACCAGGACAAGGGTAAACAGTACCGTGAACAGACACATGCCCGCCCTCAGAGCGGTCATACCTACACCGAAAATCTTCAGAAAGGGCATAAAAAGCCACTGACCGCCGAAAGCGAGCCGGTATGCGTAGTCAAAGGTCTGTTTGAAAAGAGCTCCGCTTTCCAGTGTCGCCTGTGCCCATAGAAGGGTATCAGTGCAGTCTGACTGGTATTCCGTGATGAATGCGTTTCCCCAGATATAATACTGGATAATTCCAAAAGCGGCTAACAGTACTGCCATGGACAAAAACAAATGAAACGTTCTGCTTTTCATTATCTGCTTACCCGGTCCTGAGAATTACCGGACACTGACTGCTATTTTCTGCTGTTGTAATCACCGCGAATGACCCATTTATAGGTGGTCAGTTCCCTGAGCGCCATCGGGCCGCGGGCGTGGAGCGGCTGTGTGGAAATTGCTATTTCCGCACCAAGACCCAGTTCGGAACCATCGGTGAAGCGGGTGCTGCAATTGACGTACACAGCAGCGGAATTGACCTGAGCAACGAAGGCGTTTGCATTATCTTCATCCTCAGTCAGAATGCTGTCGGAATGTCCGGTCCCGTGTTCCTGAATATGGGCGATGGCTTCAGCCAGATCATCGACAACTTTGACATTCAGCCGCAGGCTCAGCCATTCCTTATCAAAATCTTCATCGCGGACTTCTTCGTAGAATTCCGATCTTACATGAGCCCGTTCCAGAATTTCCATCGCGCGCGGATCCGCACACATTATGACGCCGTCTGCTGCCAGATATTCGCACAGGTCCGGGATCGCCGCGTCGGCAATATTCTGATGGACCAGGAGTGTTTCCAGCGCGTTACAGACGGTGGGACGCTGTACTTTAGCGTTGCGGATCACATCAAAGGAGCGGAACATATCCGCTGTCTCGTCAAGGAAAATATGGCAGACACCGATACCGCCGGTAATGACCGGTATACGGCTGTTTTTCCGGCAGAATTCGTGCAGGCCGGCCCCTCCGCGGGGGATCAGCATATCAACATATTGATCCATAGAAAGCAGCTCCCCGACCAGTGCCCGGTCCGGGGAAAGAATGCACTGTACACAGTCTTCCGGAAAACCGACAGCATTCAAGGCTTCGGTGACAGCATTCATCAGTGATTCATTCGTGCGGATGGTTTCCTTTCCCCCGCGGAGAATTGCGGCGTTGCCGGATTTAACAAGAAGGGAGGCGGAATCGATGGTAACATTCGGACGGGATTCGTAAATAACCGCGACAACTCCGAGCGGTGTGCGTTCTTTGTGGATCTTCAGGCCATCCTTGTGAGGCATTTCATCGAAACATTCACCGACCGGATCCGGCAGCTCCGCAACATGCCTCACATCACGGATGATGCCGTCGATGCGGGCATCATTGAGCAGCAAACGATCCCGCATTGCCGGAGTAAGCGCGGAGGCTTCATCATAATCAAGCTGATTTGCGGTGAGAATGGCAGCACGGTTTGCGTCCAGCGCATCAGCCAGCTTCAGCAGAAATTCGTTTTTGCGGTTCGTTGAAGCATTCATCAAAAAGCGCGATGCTTCCCGTGCGGATCTTCCCATTTCCAGAATTGTTTTCATATCCGGTCCTTTCCCTGAATCAGGTTTAATTCAAAATCATAAAATCGTGATGGATCACTTCATCACCATAAGTATACCCGAGAATTGTCTCGATCTGACTGGCCCGGCATCCGTTCATCAGGCGCAGATTATCGGCGCTGTAATTTGTGACGCCGACGCCGACTTCATGCTGATCCATGTCCAGTATGCGGATCGTGTCACCGCGGACAAAATCACCCGTAAAAGATTTGATCCCCGCCGGAAGCAGGCTCTTGCCGTTTTGCAGTGCTTTCGCTGCGCCTTCGTCGATGATGACGGCGTTCGCTCCGCCGTGAAAATCAGCAAGGATAAAGCGTTTGCGGCTTTCCAAAACAGTATTAACAGGTTTGAACAGTGTGCCGAGTTCCTGGCCTTCCGCGGCTTTGATGATGATATCCGGTTCCTGACCGTTCACGATCAGAACAGCAGTGCCCATACGGCGGGCAATATCCGCTGCATGTACCTTTGTCGCCATGCCGCCGGTCCCCAACCCGCTGACGGAGCCTCCGGCTGCCTCACGGATAGATTCAGGTATTTCCGGGGTATCGATGACCCGGATCAGCTCAGCCTGCGGATCTTTGTTGGGGTCCGCTGTGTAGAGACCGTTTTGGTCCGTGACCAGGATCAGCAGATTGGCCCCGATCAACCCGGAGACAAGAGCAGACAATGTATCGTTGTCGCCGAGTTTCATTTCATTGATGGAAATTGCATCGTTTTCATTGATGATCGGGATGACATTCTGGTCCAGCAGTGCGTTAAGTGTATTGCGTGCGTTCAAATAATGAGGGCGCTGAACAAAATCATTGCGGGTGAGCAGGATCTCTGCGGCGTTATGCCCGTACATTCTCAGGATCTTGTTATAGACAGCCATGAGACGGGGCTGCCCGACTGCGAAAAGCATCTGTTTTTTTGGAATGTGCTTGGAAAGATGCGGAAAATTCAGCGCGTCGCGTCCGACAGCGACAGCTCCGGATGAGACCAGTGTTACCGAGATCCCCCTGTCACATAATACACTGAGCTGACGCATCAGGTCGATAAGCCCGGGATAATCGATACTGTTGGTTTTTCCGGTAATGGTGGAGGTTCCGATTTTGACAACAATTTTTTGATAAGGCAGCGGCATTTTATTTATTCCTGTGATGAGCTTGTTTAAAAAAGGGCGCCCTTTGTGCCAGGGCGCCCCGGATTGGAGTTGGTATAAACTCTTGCCTATCCGATTTTGTTGTTGAGTGTGCGGGCGATAATTTCGTCCTGTTCCGAATTTGAAGATTTTTTCTTCTTATCGTCGGAACCCTTGCGGTTCTTTGCCTTTTCCATAGCAAAGCGCCAGGCGATTTCCATCGCGGTCGGTTCTTCTTCAGTCGCATTTTCATCGGTGAAGATGAAGTTGCTGACGTTTTCATTCAGTTCTTCGCGTTTCTTGGCGCCGCGTTTTGCGGGGCGTTTTTCGCGTGGTTCACGCGGTTCGGAATTGAATTTTCCTTCTTTCAGCTGCTGGGCACGAGCGCTCATCGGGCGCGGTGCTGCCGGTTTTGATTCATCGGTTTCGGTTTCTTCTTTAGCTTCCGGTTCCGGCTGCAGTGCTTTCATGCTGAGTTTGATCTGCTTCTTGCGTTTGTTGACTTCAAGAACCTGGGCTTCCACTTCATCACCTTCTTTGAGAATATCAGAAGGCTGGCGGACATAGCTGTGAGCCATTTCACTGATGTGGACCAGACCGGGGCGTTCCGCGCCGATTTCAACGAATGCACCGAATTTTTCGAGTTTCGTTACGACGCCCTTAACGACCATGTCCTTTTTGATCTCGCGCCATTCAAGAGCAAGCGGCTTGATCATGGTAACCTGAACGAGTCCATCCTTGACACGCTTCACGTAAACATCGATTTCATCACCGACGTTCAGCAGTTCAGCTGTGTTATTGCAATTCTCTTTGCCTTCAGGGCGAAGGATCTCAGAGATGTGAAGGACTGCGGGCTTATCTTTCCCAATTTCCACCAGAGCGCCGGGAGCACCAACTTTGATGACTTTCCCTTTGATATGTTCTTTCAAGGTCACGCCAAGAGCCTGAGCTTCATCGGCGACTGTCTTTTCAACTTTTTCGACAGTTTCTTCGGCCTCATTCATGACGGCCTCGACCTTGTTTTCAATGTTTTCAACTACCTGATTAACTTCTTCCATTTTTTTATAACCATTCTCCAATCAAGATTTTTTCACAATCTCAAATTATACACTCTTTTTCAAAAATGTCCAACAAATAACCAAAAGTCAGGAAATATTAGTGACTTTTTAGTGACATTTCATTGATTTTCATTAAAAATGTACATAATTTCATCAATAAACCCGCTAAATTACAGAACTTCAGGTTTTTTTGTTAAATATTCAATTGCCGCATCCAGCTGCGGATCAACATCACTTTCAAAATCTTCAACAGTGTAATCGACTTCAATATCCGGTTTAATGCCAACGCCATGGATCAGCGTACCATCCGGCATATACCAGCGTGCAATAGTGACGCTGACTGCGCCGCCGTTGGAAAGCTCCGGCTGGATCTGTACTGAACCCTTCCCGTAGGAGGTCTTCCCGATAACAGCCGCACGGTCATTCACCATCAGTGCACCGGTAACGATCTCAGAGGCTGAAGCGGAATTTTCATTGATCAGTACCACCATCGGTACATCCAGTGCACGCCCGCCGCCCTGCTGGGTCTTATAAACCGTTTCGACTCCCTCGCCATCTCTTTCAAGAAGAACGGTCGTGCCGACAGGGAGAAATTCGGATGCGGTTTCAATGGCCGTGTTAAGCCAGCCGCCGCCGTTATTACGAAGGTCAAAAATCAGACCTTTCGGGTCATTTTTCATCAGAGTATCGAGCGTTTCGCGCAGTTCCTGAGTGGTTTTGTCGCCAAACTGTTCCATAGAAATATAGGCGATACCGTCATCAAGCATTTTGCCTTCAACAGATGCGGTTTCGATCCTGCGGCGGATGATATCAACATCAAAGGGATCCACTCCCTCACGCCGGATCGTAAGCGTGACACTTGAGTTTTCCGGTCCCCGGATATCGAGAAGAACCACACTGGGATCGATGCCGGTAACGTCATTCCCGTTAACCGCTATGACAAGATCTCCGGATTGAAGTCCGGCTTCTTCTGCGGGGCTGCCGTTCATGGTCGAATTGATCTTGACGTATTCGCCGGTAACATCCACATAAGCACCGATTCCCTGGTAATTGCCGGCACTGGAATCCACTTCCGATTGATATTCATCCGGATCTGCATAACGGGTATGTTTGTCGCCAAGCGCGGAGATCATGCCCCGGATCGCACCTTCCATCATTGCATTATCATCCAATGGCTGGTCGACAAAATACATATGCAGCAGGTCCCAGCTTTCCCAGAACGGTTCAAATAGTTTTTCGGTCTCTTTATTATTGGATGATTTTTCACCGCCCAGCGCGATCATAAAATCGGCATTCCCGGCACTGTCCCGGATCTCCGCGACCTGACGGCTGACGATGCCAAGGCTTTCAATAATGATGCCGGCACTGATCCCTGTAAAAAAGATGCAAATAACAATGATCACGATGGAGACGATCCGTACAGACCTGTAATTCATATTTCCGTTATCCTTCCTCAATAGAGTTCAGGGATCGATCGTAAATCTTCAATTTTCGGGATCCAGGCATCTGCAAGAGGATCTCCCGGATATTCTGTACCGACCTGAACTGCAAAAAATCCTTCTTTGTGTGCCGCTGCCGCGTTCCGCGGCTGATCATCCAGAAATGCGCATTTCCGGACGTCAGTTTCCGCTGTGATCTGCAGTGCGCGCTGAAAAGCTTCCGGCGCCGGTTTCGGAGCGGGGAACACATCAACTGCATCAATGATACCATCAAAACACTCAAGGATGCCAAGTGCTTTCAATACTCGTACAGCGTAAAAGCGGTAGGATGTGGTCAGAATATACTTTCTGCCCGGGAGCTGAAGAAGGAGACTGCGCAATTCAGGATTTTCTGAAACAAAATCCTCAACCTTCAAATTATGACAGTAGCGGAGTGAAGCATAATAATCGGAACCGTATTCAACGGCCAGTCCCGGCAGTGTGCCGCCGTATTTCTGAAACATATCATGGCGGAAGGACGAGACTTTTTCGCGCGGCATCGGAATAACACGCAGGATCCATTCGTCTATGAGTTGGTTTATGCGGTCAAGCATACCGCAGCGGGAATCGTAAAGTGTTCCGTCAAGATCAAAAAAACATGCGTCAAATGCCATAGATCAGTTTCGATAAAAATTGGCTGCTGAAATCCGTGAGCGGGCATAAAGGGCAAGGAATATCGAGGCTGCGACAAGATTGGACAAAAAGTTTCCTAACGCCTGCCAAAATCCTTTTTGCAAAACTTCCCATAAATTTGTGTGGTAAATGAAATGTGAAAGGACCACATAGATAAGATTCCAGCACACGAAGTTGGAGGCTAATTGATACATATTGAATTTTGCCATGTCGCTGCGTTCAAAGAATCCGTTTTGAATATCCAAATAACGCATGTAGTAACCGATCGAAAAGCAATTTAGGAAGGAGCTGAAAATATACAGAATATCATATGTATGCTCCCCGATCTGCTTCAGAAGCAGTCCCAGAGCTATCCCAAAGCCTCCCACGTATGGTCCGAAGACCACCGAAATAAAAACCATAACCGGATAGGAATACGAAAACTGTATCTGTCTAATGGCATTTGCCGATTCCAGAAAATGGTCAATGAGAAAAAATACAATACCGTAAAAAATAATACGGAGAATATTTTTCAGCAGCGGACTCATAGATTATCAGAAAGGTTGATTCGGGAGAAGGAGCCTGTAGCCTTTTCCTCTGATTGTCTGAAGCAGTTTGGGGTGCTTCGGATCTTCTTCGATGGCTTCCCGCAGCCATCGGATGTGGACATCAAGGGTCCGCATATCATCCACATTGTCGGTTTTCCAAACTTCCCGGTAAAGGTCTTCGCGGGGTACAATGTTCCCCTGATTGTCGATAAGCATTTCCAGCAATGCGGAGACTCTTGGCGTGAGCGCAAAAGAGTTCCCGTGGGAAAAAACGATCTGCAGTTCCGGATCAAATTTTATTGATCCGGCGTCAACGATACTCTCCCTTTCACTGTCTGCGAGGATGACGTTAATACGGTTCATCAGTTTATGCAGGGTGAACGGATGCGTTAAAACGATATCAGCTTCTGATGACAGCTTGTTTTTATTATAGCTTTCGTCAACGATAAGGATGATTCGAAGTTTCGGAAATTTTTTCTTGAGCGAGCTGATGATCTGTTTGCCGCTGGTATGCAGTGATGCGGCATCCAGCACGGCGATGTCAGCCGGGTGCTCAGTCATCTTTGCAACAGCATTTACTCCGTTTCTCGCAAGATCGACTTCATAACCTTTGCTTTGAAGACTGAAGAAAAATGAAGGGTGTTCTGTCTGTTTCCCTTCGATCAGAATGATGCGTTTTTTTGTCGATGCCAACTTTCAACTCCGTAAATGCTTTTTTAAATTTTATTAAGATACCGTGCCGAAAATCGTGTATTTCCGGCTGATATTATAAGTTGCAACAATCATGCCAAAAATTAGTTTCTTAAAGAATTTTAATTATTGGATCCTGTTTTACGAGGAAATCTGATGTTTCAGGGTTTAAATTAAGGGGGAAGTTTAAAAAATTCGCGGAAATAGTGCCTGCTGCTTCCACTGTTTCCGACAAAAATAATTCTTTGGTTAATAAAAAGGGCAGGGTTTGATTGAGAAAAACAGGCGGATGACTTTGTCCGTGAGGCAGGGACAGTGGTCAGGAGCTGAAAAATATGGGCAGAGGAGAAGTCCCGGGCACTGACAGCAAAACCCGGTCTTCTATTCTTCTGTCATATTGATCCTGTTGATGCTGTCTTCCGGTTTGATGCGCAGGCTGCTGTGCGGCGGCATGATCATCATTACCAGACCGATGCCGATAAACATTTCACCGATTTCGACACCCATCGCCTGCAGTCTTCCGAAAAACACGAGTCCGGTAACGGGATGCGAACCAAAACCGAAAACATCAGCCATGCCGGAAAAGACCGCGATCAGCCAGCCGGTGGCGACCAGACGGATACCGAAGTCGGCTGTGATGGTTGTATATCCCTTTGGCCAGAAGCTCATCAGGCAAAAATAACCGCTGAGGGCGATCACGCCGATCCCCACCAGAAAAGTGGCTGTCTGCATAAAGCCGATAACAGGACTGCGGTCCATGCCGAAAAACTCCGGTTTTGCTCCCAATACTACCAGCAGAAAACCTGCAAAGGTCGCCAACAGGCCAAACTGCAAACGTCTGCGGGGATAAAGAACCGGTGCTTTTTCATGTTCTTCAGGATAATTTTTTGAAGATGCTTTTTTGTCACTCATTTTAGCGCCCTTTCAAGAATTCGCTGCCAGTTTCTGTGGAAGATATTTTGAATATCCTCTTCCTTATATCCGCGGTTTTCCAAAACACCGGCCAGTTCAGGCAAATCTGAGATATCATTCATTTCGTAAGGAATATCGGGATAACCGAAACCACCGTCAAAGTCAGTCCCGATCGCTGCAGCGCGGGAATGTCCGGCAAGCTGGCAGATATGATCAATATGATCGGCTAATGTGTTCAGTGTTACCAGGTTCCGCGGAGACACACCGTTTTTCTCCCAACCGGTTCTAAGAAAATAATTATAGGGAACCACACCCATGACACCGTCATGTTCAATAAGCATTCTTATGGTTTCATCATTGAAATGACGTTCAACGGGAAAATCATCGCCAAGCAAGACATTACAGTTCGCGTGAGATGCTGCCGTCACTCCGTCATAATAGTCCAGTGAATCCATTGCGCTGCGGTTTTTCATATGAGAAATATCCAGGATAAAACCCTGCGCGGACATCTTCCGCAGCAGTGTTTTGCCTTCATCTGTCAGAGCGTCTTTCATATCCCGGCTCTTTGTTCCGGCGCACCAGCGGCCTCCGGCCCAAACGGGCCCGATCAGGCGGATCCCGCGTTCATAATAGCGTGAGAGATCGTCAAAACTCCGCAATCCTTCCGTACCTTCCAGCAGTGTGACAAGTCCCACAGGATGTTCGGATCCGGGCTGTTCCGACCAGTTTTTCACGACAGCATCATAATCCGTCCGGCTGAAGATCCGGCGGAACTGATCCGGATGTTCCCCCGCCAGACGGTCGTAAAAATCAAGCTGCGCACAAACCGCCGCATGAAAATCCTCATCGGTAATATATGTGGTTTCACGGTTTTTCTGACCTTTGTTTCCGTCATCGGGAGGTGCGATGAAAACTGTTCCGAAGACAATCCCGACACCGCCTTCCTGCAGCTCCGGCCAGCCGATCGTGCAGCCGAATTTTTCCGGTCCGGTATAATATTTCCGGTTATCCGCGGCTGAACGGGTATAGTCAAACCCGCCATACAGGCTCTCATAAGCCAGGTCTTCGTGTGAATCTATAATGAAGGTCTTATTCATAATCTCTTATCAATCCCGTCTATCTCGTTTTTTTCAAGAGCTTGTCTCAAATTTTAAACCCGAGTTTTTCCGCTTACCGCTTGTAGGTTTTTTTTCTGCGGAGATTTTTCAGATCAGCGAAAGAAATATCCGGATTGGTATTATACATCGGAACATCAAACATTTGGATGACCGTACAAAATTTTGCATCTACCAACCTGCTGACAATATTCGGATCCACATCCTGCACCGGCTCCAGCAGGGTGATCACGGTTGGCAATTTTGCCTGATACCGATAATTGAGGATCTGATACATTTTCTCTCTTGCCCATGGTGTGGCGTTCAATGTATCAAGATAATTGAGTATCAGTAAAGGAGTACTGCGGACCTGGTCAAAAATTGTATCATAGGCAGCTGTACTGTTCGGACTGAATGTTGCCCGCAGATAATCTAACAGATCCGATGCTGTGATAAAGATCGGACTTTCCATCCGCTGAGCTCTGTAATTTCCAATTGCTGCCGCCAAATGCGTTTTGCCGATTCCGCTGGGACCGGCCAGAACAAGCCAGCCTCTGGGATCCTGCGCAAAATTCAGACTTTCAGCATATGCCATCGCAAGCTGAGCAGCGGCGATATCACTTAAATTTTCCGATTTTCGGGAATCAAAATTATCAAAACTGCGGTCGGAGAGTAAATAAAGTATCGAAATATCATCCGAAGCCCCGTAACCGGATTTTGGATCACGGTAATCAGGAACCTGCATGGAAATATGGTTTACCATCGGATCCTTCAGACGGGAAGCGACCCGGCCATCCCATTCACGCATGTTTACATTACTCGTAACTACTGTGGGCAATTTATAAACATAGCGGTAATTAATGATTTGATAAAGCTTTTCCTCTGCCCAAGGGGTGGGACTTTGGGCTCCGAGATCATCCAAAATCAGTAAAGAGACCGTACGGAAGCGGTCAAAACGTTCTTCATAACTTACGGAGCTGTTCCCATATCCCATTCTCAGCTGATCAAGCAGATCCGGGACAGGCTGAAAAATTACATCATAATTATTCTCAAGAGCATAATTGGCGATCGCTGCCGCCAAATGCGTTTTTCCGGTGCCGAAACGTCCGGTGTAAAGCAGCCAGTCTTTCGGGTTTTCCGCGAATTTCATCGCGCAGTCCCGGGCATAAGCCAGATTTGTCTGTTGTTCGATCCGCAGCTGACCGCGCCCTTCCACCATGAAGTTTGAAAAAGTCATATGTTCATAACCATTCAGGTTTGCGCCTGTTGTCCGGGCAGCTTTCCCTTCTTTTTCAAACATTTTTACTCTGCACTGACAGGCAGCCATAATGCCGGATCCCGCAGAGCCATCGCCCCCCCGGATGACAAATCCGGTTCCCAGGCAGATCGGGCAGTTCGGGTCGCCCAGTCCGAAACGGTTTTCCGGAACAGTGGAAGGAGCAGCCGGGTTTTCCGGCGGGATGAAATCACGCGCTATACGTTCTGCCACGCTTCTAATAGGATCCATGCTGTCCATTCTCCTTCCAATTCC
>CACYHU010000009.1 GCA_902774215.1 uncultured Chloroflexota bacterium | reverse complement strand
GCATGTATTAGGCACGCCGCCAGCGTTCATCCTGAGCCAGGATCAAACTCTCCGCTAAATTTCTTTCTCAGTGATTCCTCACTGTTTCTTACTTTTTTTCACGGATTTTATTCGCCGGAATTGTCTGGTTTGTTTTATTTCTGCTGCTTCTCAATTGTCAAGGTTCTCTTTGTTTTTGTTGCCCCCGTTTTGTGGGCAACAGTCATTTATTATATGTGTCTGGTGATTTCTGTCAAGGGGTTTTTTGATTTTATGACATTTTTTTGTGACAGGTTTTTTGGGAGGGGATAGGGTTACAGGTTGTAGGTTATAGGTTAGTAGGTTATAGAAGATAGGGAATAGGAAATAGGATATGGGGGATAGTGAGGGGATAGGGTTATAGGTAATTAGGCGTTAGGTGTTAGGTATTGGGTCTTCATAGTGAGGGAATAGGTTGGAGGGTTACAGGTTGTAGGTTATAGGGGGTGGGGAAGAGAACTGACATGACGGATTTAAAATTGGTAACAAAGCACGGTGACAGGCTTTTGTGCGGACTTCGCCGCGGCAAAATGCCTGTCACCGTGTACTTCGTTCTGAATCGATTTAATTTTTCAGAGATATCTTATCCTGCACGTTCGGCTTCGATGGCTTTAAGCAGGTCGGGGACGACTTTGAAGAGATCGCCGACGATACCGTAATCCGCGACACCGAAGATGGGAGCGGATTCATTTTTGTTGACCGCGATGATCAGTTCGGAATCTTCCATACCGGCAACATGCTGAATGGCTCCGGAGATACCGAGCGCGACATAGATCTTCGGATGGACAGTCTTTCCTGTCTGCCCGACCTGATGATCAGAGCTCATCCAGCCGGCATCGACCACGGCACGGGAGGCACCGACTACGCCGCCAAGGGCATCGGCAAGCTTTTCAGCGAGTTTAATGCCTTCAGACACGTTTTTACTGATGCCGCGCCCGACGGAGACCACCACGTTTGCGCCGATAAGGTCAACAAGCTTCTTCGCGGCTTTTTCAACGCTCAACACTTCCACATGGATATCTTCCGGTGAAATTGAGAAAGCCGGTTTGATGATCTGACAGGCATCTGCCTTAGCCTGATCGAATTCCGCCTTCTTCATCACGCCGGGACGGACCGTAGACATCTGCGGGCGGAAGCGCGGGCAGATGATTGTCGCCATCATATGACCGCCGAATGCCGGACGGGTCATCTTCAGGTTGCGGTCGTTTTCATCCAGGTTCACGTTCTCCACATCGAGCGTACTGGATTTGCGCAGAAATTCAACATATTCTTTGGTATCCACATCAAGATGGGTGGCATCCGCGGTCAGGCCGGTATGCAGCCGGGCTGCGCAGCGGGGACCAAGGTCACGGCCGATATTGGTCGCGCCCATCAGCAGTGCTTCCGGTTTAAATTCATTGACCAGGTCGCAAAGCACTTTTGTATAAGCATCAGTGGTATAAACCTTCAGGAGCGGATCGTCACAGACGATCACTTCATCCGCGCCATAACCGCCAAGTTCCTTCGCACATTCTTCCATACCATCGCCAAGAACCACACCGGTCACTTTGCAGCCGATCTCTTTGGCAAGGCGGGCCGCTTCACTGACAAGCTCAAAATCAGTCGGCATCAATTCGCCGTTGCGCTGCTCGCAGAATACCCAAATTCCCTTGTAATCTGAAAAGTCAGTCATCTTCCGTTCCTCCTTAGATCAGGTGCTTTTCAGCAAGAATGGACGCGAGCTTTGCGGCCGCATCGTCACCGGTCAGCATCGCGCCGGCACCCTTTTGCGGAGGCGTGAATGCTTTGAATACATTGGTAGGAGAGCCTTTGAGCCCGATGGTATCGGTTTCGATGAGCGGGTCATCCTTCAGCGCATCATAATCGAAGACTTCGATCTTTTTGCTGAAGCATCTGAAAATGCCCTTGACATTCATATACCGCGGCTGGTTCAGTTCCTTAATACAGGTGATCAGACAGGGTGTTTTCACACGGATCATCATGAAACCATCTTCCAGCATTCGCTTGACGATGAGGCTGTTTCCTTCTTTTTTGATCTCCGCCGCATAGGAAACCTGGGGCAGACCGAGTTTTTCCGCGATCTGAGGACCTACCTGAGCGGTATCACCGTCAATGGCCTGACGGCCGCAGAAAACGACATCTTCCGGACCAACACCTACGCGGTTAATGGCAGCAGCCAGGATCTGGCTGGTCGCAAAGGTATCGGAACCGCCGAATTCACGTCCGCTGACAAGGATGGCACGATCCGCGCCGCGCGCGAGCAGTTCGCGAAGCATACCTTCCGCAGGAGCCGGGCCCATGCTGATAACGACAACTTTGCAGCCGGTTTTATCTTTCAGCTGCAGCGCAGCTTCCAGCGCGTTGAGATCGTCCGGGTTGGTAACGACATCCATGGAGGCACGATCGAGAGTGCCGTCCGGTTTATAGGCAACTTTTCCGGAAGTATCCGGTACCTGTTTCACACAAACAATAGCTTTCATCGATCCTGCTTCCCTTATCTCAAAATAGCACCGGAGATGACCATCATCTGGACTTCACTGGTACCTTCATAAATTTCCGTAATTTTCGCGTCACGCATCATGCGTTCGATCGGATAGTCGCGGGTGTAGCCGTAACCGCCAAAAAGCTGCAGGCAGCGGCGGGTAACGTCACTGGCAGTACGGGAAGCGATGAGCTTCGCTTCCGCAGCTTCCACGCTGAAGCGGATCTTTTCACCGTTCATTGCGCGCTGCTTTGTTTCCGCAGCATTATAGACCAGGAATTTCGCGGCATCAATGCGGGCTTTCATTTCCGCCAGTTCAAACTGAGTATTCTGGAAATCCGCAATGGATCTGCCGAACTGTTTTCTTTCCTTCACATAAGCAATTGTTTCAGCCAGTGCGCCTTCCGCGATACCCAATGCCTGTGCGGCGATACCGATACGCCCGCCATCAAGGGAGGTCATGGCCAGCTGGAATCCTTTGCCTTTTGCCCCCAGCAGATTTTCCTTCGGGACAATGCAGTCTTCGAAGATCAATTCGCAGGTTGAGGAACCGCGGATCCCCATCTTGTCTTCCGGTTTTCCGACGGAAAAGCCGGGGAAGGTGCGTTCAACGAGGAAAGCGGAAATTTCTTTGGTCATGCGGCCGCGTTTGTCTGGGACCTGTCCGGTGATAGCGATAACAATAAAGAGATCGGCATACCCCGCATTGGTGATGAAGATCTTGGAGCCGTTGAGCACCCAATGGTCTCCGGCATCCACTGCCACTGTCTGCTGTCCCTGGGCATCGGTACCGGCCCCGGGTTCCGTCAGACCAAAAGCGCCAAGCCATTTACCGCTCAGCAGTTTCCGCAGGTATTTTCGTTTCTGTTCTTCTGTCCCGAACTCATAAATCGGGGCAGCGCAAAGGCTGGTATGAGCCGAAAGGATCACGCCGGTGGTCCCGCAGACCTTGCTCATTTCTTCGACTGCCATCACATAAGACAGCACGTCTCCGCCTGCTCCGCCGTACTTTTTCGGGAAGTAAATGCCCATCATTCCCAGTTTCGCCATTTTTTCAACGGTTTCCTTCGGGAAATATTCTTCGGCATCAACTTTTTTGGCGAGCGGCTTGACTTCATTTTCAGCAAATTCGCGATACATCTTCTGCGCCATCTGCTGCTCTTTGGTCAGGTTAAAATCCATGTTTTTCTCCGTCAGTCGTTGAGCCAACGGGGACAGTTCTGCCGGCTCATCCATGAGCAAGGCAAAACCGTCCCCATTGTCAGAAAAGTGTTATTTAAAGTTCATCAACCGGGGTCTTCGTACCGTCGTCGTTGTAGACATAAAAACCGCGGCCGGTCTTGCGTCCGAGATTTTCGCCGCGGACCATCTTGCGAAGGGTCGGGCAGGCGCGGTATTTGCTGTCACCGGTCTCGGTATAAAGGACATCCATGATCGCAAGGCAGACATCCAGACCGATAAAGTCACCGAGTTCCAACGGTCCCATCGGATGATTGGCGCCAAGCTTCATGGCGGTATCGATACCCGCGATATTGGAAACGCCTTCCATCTTGATGAACGCGGCTTCATTGATCATCGGGATCAGGATGCGGTTGACGACAAAGCCGGCAGCTTCATTGACCTGCACGGGTTCTTTGCCCAGTTCAACAGCGATTTCTTTTACCTTCTCGACCATTTCCGGGGTGGTATTTTCACCGGCGATAATTTCGACCAGCTTCATACGGTCGGCAGGATTGAAGAAGTGCATGCCGATCAGCGGACGGCTGAGCCCTTTGCCGATCTCCGTAATGGAAAGGCTGGATGTGTTGGAAGCGAAAATGCAATCCGGTTTGCAGATATTATCCAGTTCACCGAAAAGGGTCTGCTTAACGGACATTTTTTCAAAAGCCGCTTCAACGATCAGGTCGCAATCCGCGCAAAACTCTTCTTTAAACCCAGCATTGATCCGGGAAAGGATCGCAGCGACCTTTTGCGGGTCCAATTTTCCCTTAGCTACCAGTTTTTCATAAGCGGAAGCGATTCTTTTCAAGCCGTTTTCCGCAAATGTCTTATCAATATCGCAGAGCAAGACTTCATATCCATCAACCTGAGCAAACGCTTTGGCAATACCCTGGCCCATGGTACCGGCGCCAATAATTCCAACTTTCATTTCATAACCTCCTAATTGTTTGTGAAGACCGGTTTCGGCTTCGGTTTTTCCCTGCTCAGGAAGCAGGCCATACCTTCCACCTGATCGTGTGTTTCAAAGGTGGAACCGAAGAGTTTTTCTTCAATTTTCACACCTTCATCAATTGAGACCTGCAGACCTTCATTGATTGCCTGTTTGCAGGCACGTACCGCGATGGGCGCGTTTTTAGCGATTTTTAACGCAAGCTTCAGTGCCGCGGCCATCAGCTCCTGCTGGGGATATACAGCATTGACCAATCCGATACGCAGGGCTTCAGCCGCATCGAAGTTGATTGCGGAATAGATAACCTGTTTCGCCATACCGGGGCTGACCAGACGGGCGAGCCGCTGGGTACCGCCGAATCCGGGAGTAATTCCCAGACCTACTTCAGGCTGGCCGAAAAGCGCGTTGTCGGAACAGATGCGGATATCGCAGCTCATTGCCAACTCATTGCCGCCGCCAAGGGCGAACCCGTTCACAGCGGCGATGGTGGGGATCGGGAATTTTTCGATCATCAGGAAAATATCATTTCCCAATTTACCGAAAGCTTCACCTTCCGCCTTTGTCATCGTGCTCATGGAAGCGATATCCGCACCGGCAACAAAGCTTTTTTCGCCGGCACCGGTGAGGATGATGCAGCGGATCGTATTCTGATCAACCGCCTCAAAAGCAGCCTTCAGTTCTTCAAGAACTTCTGGATTCAGGGCATTCAGCGCCTGAGGCCGGTCGATCGTGATGATCTCGACTGCATCCTGGGTCTCAGTTTTAATATACATCATTACTCCTGACTGAAATTAATCCATTTCTACGATCGTGGCGCAGCCCATGCCGCCGCCGATACAAAGGGTGGCAAGGCCCTTCTTCGCGCCGCGATGTTTCATCGCATACAAAAGAGTGACAAGAATACGGCAGCCGGAAGCACCGACAGGGTGGCCGAGGGCAATAGCGCCACCGTTCACATTGACTTTTTCCATATTGAATTTCAATTCACGGGCGACAGCGACAGACTGCGCGGCAAAGGCTTCATTGGCTTCGATGAGATCAAAATCATCGATAGTCATGCCGGTCTTCGCCATAACTTTCTTCACAGCTTCGACAGGTCCGATACCCATGATAGAGGGCTCCACACCGCCCAAAGCACCGCAGATCCAGGTCGCCATCGGAGTGACGCCCAGCTCTTTGGCTTTGGATTCGCTCATCAGCACCACAGCGGCAGCCCCGTCATTGATGGCGGAGGCATTGCCTGCAGTGACCATGCCATCGGGTTTGAAGGCCGGCTTCAGCTTCGCAAGGCCTTCCATAGTGGTCCCGGGGCGGTTGCCTTCATCGGTGTCGAAAATGATGTCGCCTTTTTTGTTTTTGATCACAACCGGGACGATCTCATCTTTAAACGCGCCGTCTGCCTGAGCTTTTTCTGTTTTTTCCTGGCTCGCAACAGCGAAAGCATCCAGATCCTCGCGGGTCAGGCCCCACTGTTCGCAGATATTTTCAGCCGTGATGCCCATATGGACATTGCTGAAGACATCCCACAGTGCATCGTTGACCATGGTATCGACCAGTTCGCTTTTCCCCATCGGGTAGCCCATGCGGTAGCCATAGCGGCCTTTCATCATGGCGAAAGGAGCCATGTTCATGTTTTCCGTACCGCCGCAGACGACCACATCCGCGTCACCGCACTGGATCATGCGGGCGCCGGTATTGACAGCGTCCAGACCGGAACCGCAGACAACGTTGATGGTGACTGCCGGGGTTTTTACCGGAACGCCTGCTTTGATGGAAGCCTGACGGGCAACATTCTGTCCCTGGCCTGCCTGGATCACGCAGCCCATATAAACCTGGTCCACTGCATCAGGGGTGATGCCGGCACGGGCTATAGCTTCTTTGATGACAATTGATCCTAATTCGGCAGCGGAAGTGTTTTGAAGCGTCCCGCCGAATTTGCCAATAGCTGTTCTGCATGCTGATGCAATAATAACCTTTTCCATAAATAATCTCCTTGTTATGAACTGCATATCCGCAGCCAGGTGCAGATATGGTGATTTTTATTTGTTAATTCGATTTTATTTGCAAACGTTTACACAGTCAAGTATGTTTGTGACATTTTTAACAATCAACAGATATAAATCATTGATTCATTAATTATATAACATTTTTATCATGTCATTTGTAATAAATACAGCAAATCAACAGAAACTGAAAAATCAGCGGAAGTCCGTAAATAAAAATAATTCCTTCAGCATTATCGGATGAAGGAATTTTCTCTGAATGAATAAGGCGGTATGCGGGACTTTTTCAGCGTGAGAAGGAGACTTTCTGGATCTTGCCGTCATCCCTCACCGTTACACGTATGATGGAGCGGTCCACCACATTTCCGATTCGGTTATCCCGGATATAGGTAATGACATAATTCGAATGCTCCGGCATAGCGTGAGCGGTATAGCGTCCGGTCAGGTTATAATTCATTTCCTTCTTAACCATACACTGGGAATAATCACTGGCGGCTGAGCTGATGTTGTAAGCACGCTTGACCTCTTTATAAATATCGGAGGACATTTCCGGGTCAAGTGTGTTTTCATAACTTGATTCTTCACCAAGCAGCTCATAAGCACGCGGTGTTTTGGAGCGCTGCATAATATCGTTGATATTGGCGTTGTCATCAACAGTGTACAGCGGATCGCCATAGAAGACAAAGGAAAGCAGTGTTTTCTGTATTTCCGAATCCAGCCCGCCGTTTTTCTGCTCCATTTCCGTTGCCAGATTCTTTTTCGCACGGCGGAATGCCTCGCCGCAGGTGATGCCGGTCAGCAGATGCTTCCAGAAAAGATAGCCGAGCAGATCCGCCGCGACCAGCGTGGCATTCAAAGCGCCATAGGCGATGGTCGTAGAGCCGACAAACACACGGGTCGTTTTGCCCAGGAAATGCAGGCTCATGCAGTCCTTCTCATAACGTTTCGGCGTTTCAGCGCCGTAACAGCACTCCGCGAAGACAACCTTCGGCGTGTTTTTGATGTTCGACACGTTGCTGATCTCAAGCGCGGTCGGAATGCGCGGACCGCTGGAGGTATCATCACTGCGTTTCTGACCGTACCAGTTCGGTTTGCCTTTCATGCCGTGGAGGTTGAAATAGGCATAATCACAGGAATCAAAAGCGGACAGCGGGAAATTGGATGATGTCGTAGCCGGACTTACCGAAAGACTGGCTGTATCTGAGATCGTCTTATAAACGATCGTGGAGGGTGTGATCCAGGCGGCACAGGTATATCCGAAGCATTTTCCGGTCTTTCTTGGAGCCTTTTTCACATTTTTCTTCTGGCTGTCAACGACTTTCTGACTGCTGTACTGCAGAATATGATAATCCTGGATATTCCGCAGCTGCTGCATCAGCAGGCCCGGATCTTTTGAACCGTCGCCGGGGATCCTGCCGACCGGCCACTGCATTTCATAGCAGCGGGAACTGTCAAGCGCGCCGTAAGGTGCATCGGACGGGACTTCGGTGTCGGTATCACCGGTGGGATTTTTCAAACCGAAAAACGGCACAACATCATCACCGCCGACGATCAGCAATGCGCCGATCATCTGTCCGCTTTGTTTCAGCTTAGTATCCAGCTTGACCAGTTCCTGATGGAGCTGTTTTGCGGAAGGGCCGGAAGTGCCGACAGATGAATATTCATCCGGATAAAAGACCTGGGCAGACCAGCCTTTCCGGTTGGAAACGGCATCCGCCACGGCATGCATTTCATTATTGATAAAATCCTTGTTGTTGGAACCGTATTTCCTGTTCAGTCCCGCAATGGAGGACATGACCACATAAACCGGTTTGCGGCTGTCAACGTCGGAGGCTTTGAGGCGGTAAACATATTCACCGATCGGGATGCGCTCTTCTTTGCTCTTCCGGGAAAAGCCTTTTCCGCCGAAAATACCGCCTTTTCCGCTGATAATCGTGGAGCCGCTGAGCTGAAGCTTCTCTTCACCGAAGATCTGGGTTTCTCCATTGTTTTCTCTGTTTTCCGAAGAGGCAGCCTGATCAGCCTGACGCGCGTCAGGATCAGAGGCAGAATCAATTTCAGCGGATTCGCCGGAAGCCGGGGAAGATTCCGTATCAAAGTCAGAGGAAGCATATTCGACCCGGCCGTCAGAATTTTCCGGAGGCAGGTTTGCATTTATTTCCAACTTGGCGGCAGAAACATCATAGAGAAAGTCAAGGTTTTCCAATCCGGCAAGGCGGACAATTTCCGGAGCAAGTTTCATTTCTCCGGTGTCCAGCTCAAGCAGAGAAGGATCCACCCACAGATTTTTGTAGGGATTATCATCTTTCCAGATACGCTGCCCAACCTGACCGGTAATATCGGCATTGACAGCGCTCTGAATGATCGCCATACCTTCATCCGCACGCTGCATCTGGTTCAGAACATGCCCGAGGATCAGTTTGAACTGAATGGTCTGCTGCCAGCGGCGGTAGTAGATATTCAGGATGCGGCAGGATGAAACACGATCCTCATCGTTCAGCAGAAGTTTGGCATTATTTACAGCGGTCAGAATATCGAACTCATCATTTTCAATGGCAAGCTCTTCCTGTTTCGGCTCTTTGCTCCGCTTAAACAGCCCCCTCAATCCGCTCGCTTTCTGTTCTTCATCAAACTGAAGTTTTCTCGCACGATATTCGGCAAGTTTACGGTCAGCACTAAGTTCAGGATAAAGGACTGCAAGCAGCCCCCAGACTTCAAAGAATTCCGGATCTTCCGCGACGATCAATTCACTGAGGCGGATCGCTTTTTCAAATTCGCCCAGTTTATAGAGAATGATTGCCAGTCTGTAACGGATCCACAAATCATTCGGGAATTTCCGCAGCCAGGCCACTAAAACCTTGCGTGCTTCACCGTATTGCTCCAGCTGATATGCCGCATTCGACAGGGTGATGATTTGCGATCTGTTGATTTGACCCATATTCTCTCTCCGGAATCAAAAGATGTTTTTATAAAGCGCCAGACCGCCGGCAAGCAGTGCGATACCGACGATGATGAGTGTCAGCCCGATTCCCCGGTTGGTTTTAATCAATTCTGTCATTTCCCTGACCAGAAAAGAGGCTGACTGCAACGAACTCCCGACGTCCGTCAGGAGACCTTTTTTTGCAAGCTTCGCCGCTTCTTCCGTGACCTCCTGCAGATCTTTCGAAAGTGCCTTTTTCGCCAGGACCACCAGCCCGAGAATCAGGCTGACAAATCCTATGATGACCAGGAGCGCAGCGCTAAACGTAACGATATTCATTGCCATATTAATGGTTGCCTCAATAACTGTTTTCAGCGATCTCCGCGTCAATGTCACAGAGTTCGATCGTGTCGGTCAGGCAAAAGATACAGGCACGTTCGATTGCGTTGCGGAGTTCACGGACATTGCCCGGCCAGCTGTATTTCTGGAATGCCTTCAGCACCTGAGGTGAAATGCCCTGGATATTTTTTCCCTGTTCCCGGCTAATCGTTTTCACAAAGAAAGCTGCCAGATCAGGAATGTCTTCACTTCTTTCCCTCAGCGGAGGAATACTGATATCAACGACCCGCAGACGATAATACAGGTCGTCACGGAAGACTTTTTCCTCGATCATTTTTTTCATATCACGGTTGGACGCGGCAATGATCTGTACATCCACCGGTATCTGCTTGGTGCCGCCCACACGGCGAATCTCTTTTTCTTCAATGGCACGCAGAATCTTTGCCTGCATTTCCAGGCTCATGGAAGAAATCTCATCCAGGAAAAGGATCCCGCCATCGGCCTGCTCAAACAAGCCGATCGTTTTCCCTGTGGCACCGGTAAAGGATCCGGCTTCATGACCAAAAAGCTCTGATTCCAGGACTGTCGGAGCAATCGCTGCGCAATTGACTGCAACCATCGGTTTGGAAGAGCGGGAGCCGTTTTTGTGAATATATTTGGCAATAATTTCCTTACCGCTCCCGGTTTCACCATTGATCAACACCGATACGCCGGCCCTCGCTGCACGCGCAGCATCCTGAAATACACGCTGCATACGTTTGTTATTTCCTTCAACAAACTCAAACTTTTTATCAGCGTTGGTCCAATAACGCTCCATCTCCCGGCGGAACTGCATGATCCGTTCAGCTTCCTTGAGCCGTATTTCGAGCTCGGCAAGATTCAGCGGCTTGGACATGAAGTCAAACGCGCCGTTTTTCATCGCGGAAACAGCCATATCCACTTCGCCGTAAGCTGTGAGCAGGATCGTCACCGGCGTCGGGCGGGTCAGATTGATATCGTCCAGAAAATCCGGGCCGTATTCTTTGCCGATCTGAACATCCAGCAGAATAATATCAATCGGCTCGCTGCGGAGGATCTTCCGTGCATCCGTCAGATTCGCCGCGTTGTGAACGGTATATCCTTTGTTAGTCAGATACTGATCAAACCCTTCACGGAAATTATCTTCATCATCTACGATCAAAATCGTTGTACTCATCGTTTATCCCATTTCATCATTCAGTGGCAGCAGGATCTCAAAAACCGTGCCGCCTCCCTGAAATGATTTTACCTGAATTGTTCCTTTATGTGAGGTAATGATCCGCTTTGAAAGTGCAAGTCCCCAGCCGTTTCCGTTTTTCTTCGTCGTCATAAACGGCTCAAAAATACTGTCGATCTTATCTTCCGGAATTCCCGGTCCGTTATCGGATTCAGAAATCAGGATCTGTCTTCTGCCGGATTCATTCTCCTTCAGGCTTAATTTTAATGTGATTATGCCATCTTGTCCATCAAATGCATCGACAGAGTTACCGATAAGATTATTAAACACCTGTTCCAGGGAACGCGGATCTCCGTAAAACTTCGGGAAATCATTGGGAGGAGAGAAGTAACAGGTAATATTTTTCCGGGCAAAATTCAGGCGCCATTTTTCAATGATCTCAGAGATCAGCAGGGAAAGATCAATTTCCTCCTTATTGAGGGCAAGCGGCTTGGAAAATGCCAGGATGTTGTTGACCAGCTGGGTAATGCGCTGGAAATCATTCTCCACACGGCGGGCACCGGAAAGAAATTCCTCATTGCCGTCGGACATGGCATAGAGATTGGCGATCCACATCTGAATATTATTGATCGGATTGCGGATCTCATGAGCGAGCATGGAGGCAAAATCACCCAGAAAAGCCTTCTGCGTCAGCTGTTCTGTTTTCAAACGGCTTTCTTCGGTTTCCGTCTGATCGGAAAGCACAAAGATGTTGTAGGTGTCATAACCGGAAAGCATCTGACAGGCTTTGATCTGGCAGGGAAAGATCTTTCCGCTGCGGCGGTGAAGGTATTTGATGGAGGAAACCTGTCCATCCTCCTCACCGCGCCCGATCAGCCCCTGGATCCCGTCACTGGTCACCAGCAGATCCTCAAGCTTATGACCAACCACCTGTTTGCTGCTGAAACCGAACATTGTCGCAGCAACTGCGTTGATATACATCACTGAAAACTGATCATCCGTAATGATGACACCTTCAATGATGTTCTCATTCACGATTTCGTTGATATCATTTTCAAATTTTGTGATATAGTTTTCCCGGCGCAGAGAAAGAAGCGTATACAAGCCTTTGAATTTTTCGGATAAAACCTCACAAAGCACCTGAGCTTCAGGCTCATCTTTTTCATCAAGGCTCTCCATCGAGAAAAAACCGGCAAACTCTTTATCAGAAGTATCAAAGCCCCAGGCTGCAAGCTCACTTTGCGGCCGGTCAACAGACACAAAACTCATTTTTGTATTGGATGCCGCAAAGGAAAGCTTCTGGAGCAATTCATCATTCCTGCCGTATTTTTCGCGGACAGGTTCGTTCATTGCGGAAAAGAGGTCAAACTCTTCAAAAATCTCTGAAGGGTGGAAGAGAAAGGAAGTCAATCCGAACTCATTCATGATCAGGGAATAAAGGTCGGCAAGCTTATTCCGGAAAACGGTGCTGTTTTCCATCATAGAGCCCCACAGGCTTTCCAGGGATTTGAAAAAGAATCCGGAACCGGCTTTCTTCTCCCGGTTCACAGATATATCACAGATCAGGGTCGTTGCCCAGATATTTCTGTCCGGATCAAGCAGTGTGTTCCGCACCTGATAATTCTGCACATTATTCTGCAGATCACGAAAATCAAGCCATACAGAGTTGTTCTTTTTATTGGGAATGGTATGCCAGTGCGGGATCGCCCTGTCTATATCGATCTCAGAAGTTCCGGGAACCGTTGGATATTGTAAAAAAAAACGAGCCGCGTTCTCATTGGTTTTCAGCATACGCGGACCGATCGCAGACCAGATAAACACCGGCGCATCACAAAGATAGAGAATGGAATCGTAAACGCCGCTGCAATCTTTGGGAGAATTAACTGAATACCGCTCCATAATTACTGAACGGCACTCACCCCGCGCTGGTGAGCTGACCCGATCCCTTCCATCAGACGGTATTTGGCAACAGTACGGCGGGCAACATTGAATCCCCGTTCATTCAGCAGCGTCACCAGTTTGGCATCGGAAAGCGGTTTTGTTTCGTTCTGGATAAGCTCCTTGAGAACTGTCCGAACGTTCAGACTGCGGTCAAAGAAGGATGAAAGAGAAACCACCTTGCGGTTCGGCAGCATAACAGTCTTGTTTGAAACAGCGCGGCTGATGGTAGACTCATGGACTCCCATTTCCGAAGCGATCTGCGCACGGGTCAGCGGCTGTACATATTCCTCACCGCTGCGGATGTATGCCTCCTGCTTGGAGATCAGAATGGACATCATATCCGAAATGGTGTTGTTGCGCTGGTAAAGGCTCTTTACCAGCAGGTTGGCCTTATCCAGATCATTTTTCCATTCTTCCAGGCGGTCTTCCGGAGCATTTTTCAGCTCTTTTTTATAAAACTGGTTGACACGGAGATAACCGGAAATGGGCATTACGATCTCAACCACCAGCTGGTTTTTAGGGTCTTCATTGAGATAATAAATCAGGATATCCGGCTCATGATAAACGGATGTATAATCCTGGTTCGACTTACCCGCAAGGGTATCTCCCCAATGAGCGCGGGCAGGGAAAGGATTGAGATTGTCGCCGATGAATTTTTCGATGGTCTGCACCTGACGGACTGTCAAGCCATGCTGCCTGGCGATCTCACGATATTTACCATGCTTCAGGTCATCAAACGACTCGCGGATAAGTCCTTCAGTGCCCTTCGGTACATTTACACTTTCGGAGATGTGCTTCAGCTGCACCAGAAGAGCTTCCTGTAAATTCCGTGAACCGACACCCAACGGATCCGCATGCTGGATCAGGTCGATCACTTCTTCAACTGAAGAGGGCAGCACATGATAATACTGCGCGACCTCAAAAATATCAGTCGTAATGAAGCCATCCTCATCCAGGCTGTTCAGCAGATAGGCAGCCACAAGTTTCTGCTCCTCTTCAAGGTCCGGGCCGATCTGTTTAAGCACATAGGTCGCCAGATCCTCAGTCTGGGCAGAGTCGTAGTCAGGCTCATCATGGTAAGGCTCCACCGCGGAGCTGTAGTTGATCGCGGAAAAATCTTCTTTCGGGGAAATGAAGATAATGTTTTCTTTAGACTGTTCCAGCTGCGGCTGGGAACAAATCGGACATTTCCCGTTTTCAGGCAGTTTCCGTTTACAGACAGGACAGATGCGCTCTTCAACCAATTCCAGAAAAGGATTTTTCGCCAGCTCGCTTTCTACTTTTTCTCTGATCTCCTCGGATGACATACCTAACATCGTCATCGTCTGAGCCAAATGGGCTGACGTTTGGATCCTGGTTTCTATTTTCTGGTTTTGAAACATATGCGCAATTTCCTCTTTCTAAGTTTTCACCTTAAAAATAGGTTGCAAGAATTGTACCACTTTTTTTTGTTATATGGAAATCAGGGGATATCTTTTTTTAAGAATAGCATGATTATCACAGAACAGGATCATAGGAAACAGTAAAATCCATCTTCCATGATCCTGTTCACTTCAATCTAAGCGTTATCAGGCAGAAAATTACCGGTCACAAGTCACATACTTCCGCAGCCAGTCGGGGTCTTCATAATCACCGGAGCCATCCATGTGGCAGTGGTCGCAGAGATCTGAGGCAATTTCCATGATCGTGTCATACAACTCCAGGTTCTGCTTCCATTTTGATTCAATACCTTCCATGCCCAGATACGCACCGAGGATATTCCCGCAAACCGCACCGGTAGAATCACTGTCCCCGTCATGGTTGACTGCTGCAATAATGGCACGTGAGAAATCATGCTCATAACGCAGCGCGCAATATACGGCCACAGCCAGCGTTTCATGCCCGACCCAGCCTTCGCCGAGTTTAGCGATATTCATACCGTCATCATCATCATTCCCGGTCAGTTCAACAGCCATCTGCATCAGATTCTCAAATCCATTCCAGTATTCGTTCCCTCCGAAAACAGATTTTGTCTCGTCCAGACTTTCGCTGACGATTTTCGGAAGTTTTTCACCGGAAAAAGCAGCTTTTTTGATAATCAGAGCAAGAAGGCCCGCAGAAATATATCCCCAGGGATGACCATGTGTTACGGCAGCAGTCTCTGCGCCGTAACGGATAATATTTTCATCCGTCAGGCTGTCGTAATACTGCCCGTAAAAAAGGCCTACCGGAGCCACACGCATCACCCCGCCGCATCCGCAGCTGTGATTGATCGGATTCTCCATCGTCCCGATTTTCCCGCTTTTTAACGCGGAGAGGCAGGTACGGCCGGGAGCCCGGTAATTGTTCAGTTCAGGAATGTTGACAAGCCAGGAAATGATTTTTTCCGGCTTGTAATTCTTATCCTGCGTGTAAAGCCAGTCTCTGTAAGCTAAGGGAACACAGGTATGGGGCCCACCGCCGGTCCCGCTGAGCATCATCTGCGTCTCACCATAAAGCAACCCATCAGCGGTAAAGAGCGTCATCTGCGTGTCATCAGAAATCAGTGCTTTTCCATTTTCCAATTCATATTCCCGGATCCCCTGAGGACCGAAGGCCTGCCGAATATCCCTGTAATGCATGAATTCAATGACATAACCCAAAGCATCACCTGCAGCCCCGCCAATCAGGCAGCCCTGTATTTTGGAAAGATGCTTCCTTCTGCCGTCTAACAAATTCTGAATGATTCGCTCTCTGCCCATTTCGACCAGCTTTCATTTATCCATTAATGACATTTCTTTAATTATAACTGTCATTTATATCTCATGTCAGGAAACAGTATACAGGGAATGGAAGGTAAAACGAAAATCTTTTTTCGCTTTCTTATCTCCGGTCTGCTGTTATCTATTTACAAACATCCAATGCAGAGAATACCTCTCCGATTGGTTCCCTGATCACCAGGTCAGCCATGGAATCATAGGGCGTTTCCGATCTGTTGATCAGTACCAGATGGTCTCCGCGGAAGTATTGCAGCAGACCGGCTGCCGGATATACCGCAAGTGAAGTTCCTCCGATGATCAGCAGGGAAGCTGAAGAAACCTCTTCAATCGCTTTTTCAAACACGCCTTCCGGCAGGTTCTCTTCATACAGCACCACATCCGGACGAATGATGCCGCCACATCTGCAGCGGGGTATCCCTTCACTTTGCAGGATCGTTTCGATCCCATATTTCTTCCCGCATATCATGCAATAATTGCGGTAAATCGAACCATGCAGTTCGAGGACATTTTTACTGCCGGCCTTTTGATGCAGTCCGTCAACATTCTGCGTGATAACCGCACTTAGCCTGCCCTCAGATTCCAGTTTGGCAAGGCCAAAGTGCGCCGGGTTCGGCTGAACATCTGTCACGAGCAGATTTTCCCGGTAATATTCGAAAAAAATCTCCGGACGGAAGTGAAAAAATGTCCGGGAAAGCAGTGTCTCCGGAGATCGTCCGTATTTTTCAAGCGCTTTGAAAATACCGTTTTCAGAGCGAAAATCCGGTATACCGCTTTCAGTTGAAACACCCGCCCCGCCGAAAAAAACAGTACGGGGTGAAGCTTCGATCCATTCTTCCAGTTGTAAATAATCCATAATCGATCCTGTCCAAGCCTGATTTTTATCCGAAAACAGTATCTGTTCAGAACCTTGCAGCGCGGTATTGTGCCGGCCCCGTGTGCTCCGTTCCGACCAGATAAGAATAACAAATGTTATTGCTGTGCCGACACAGACAAATCAGCAAAAAGCAGCAGATGAGGAACTACCTCAATATAATTATTTTATCAGATACTTATCCAAATCAGGTATACTGCTATCATGCTAAGCTCATTACCCATCAGCGGACTGACTATCGACTGGAGCAGGATCCCGGAAAACAGTTATTTGAGGAATATTGAGGCATTGCACAGCCTTGAGCATCTTGAATTCCATCACCCCGTCACCTTTTTCACAGGAGAAAACGGGAGCGGCAAATCAACGCTGCTCGAAGCGATCGCCATCGCTTACGGATTCAATCCGGAAGGCGGAACAAAAAATTATAATTTTTCCACCTTTGACTCCCATTCCGAACTGCACCGCGCGGTCCGTCTTTCCAGAGGTCCGGTTCGAAACCGATGGGGGTATTATCTCCGTGCTGAAAGTTTCTATAATGTAGCCACAAAAGAAAATGAGTATACCGAGACAGAACAGGAAAAGGCAAAACACCTTCACCGTAAATCTCACGGAGAGAGCTTTCTCGAAACGGCACAGGACAATTTCCAGCCTCACAGCCTGAACCTGATCGATGAGCCGGAAGCCGCTCTTTCCCCGCAGCGTCAGCTGACCATGTTCATTGAAATATATCGCTGCGCATCTGCCGGGGCACAATTTATCATCGCCACGCACTCACCGATCCTTACAGCGATCCCCGGAGCTGAGATACTGAGCTTTGATAACGGCCGCATCCACCCTTGTACATATGAAGAAACCGGGAGCTACCAAATCACTTCCATTTTTATCAATAACAGAGAGAAGATGATCCGTGAAATGCTGGCGGGCCGGAATGATCCAACAGAAACAGGCCGCATCCGAAACAAACCGGATAAATCAGCACTTCCTTAACAGTGACCTGTTTTTTCTAATCTGATTTTAACCTTTCCATTATCCCGTCGTTAACTTGATGCGGTACTATAAAATCAGCATTCAGTGATCAACAGGATGATTTGGGAAATAAACCGTACTGATTACTACTGAATACCCATAAATCAGTTATTATTAAAGGAGGAGCGAAACATGGATCGTTTTGAACTCGTAGAAAAATTGGTAAAAAGTACCGGCGTCAGCTTTGCAGAGGCGAAAAAGGCACTGGAGGCTTCCGGATGGGACCTGCTCGACGCTGCTGTATGGCTGGAAAAGAATGGGGCAGCAGAGGAAAAAACCAGCCATTTCACCACGAACCCCGAACAGCAGGAAGAACAGCGCAGGCAGCAGGAAGAAGAACGCCGCAGAGAAGAACGGAGAAAAGAAGCCGCCCGGAATTCAGCTGCGTCACAGAACACCGGCGGCAGGGGCGTATTCCAGACAGTTTTGAGAAAAGCAAAAGAGATCATCATGGACAATGAACTGATCATCTGCAAACGCAGCGGCGAGGTTTTTCTTGAGATCCCAATCTGGCTGTTTATCATTCTGCTGATCGTTGCTTTCTGGCCAACTGCCATAGTGCTTGTCCTTGTTTTCATCATCGGTTTCCGCTTCCGCCTGCATGGACCTGATCTCGGCTCTGAAAAAGTCAATAACATTCTGAACAGGGCGGAAAGCGCTGCGGGAGATTTTATTGACCGTATCAAGACTCAGAACAGCAATCAGCATAAAGGATATTATGACGCGACCCGCGGTCCGGCTCAGACCCGGGATGATGATGTGATCGATTATAACGAACCGCCCCGAAAGGAGTAAAAAATTATGCCCGGCAGGATCCTGATAATTGAAGATGAAGAAAGAATAGCCCGTTTTATTGAACTGGAACTGGTCCACGAAGGTTATGAGGTAGATAAATGCACTGATGGCCGGATCGGACTTGAGATGGCAGAAAGCGGGAAATATGATCTGATCCTGTTGGATATTATGCTCCCCGGACTGAACGGGCTGGAGGTCCTGCGCCGGCTGCGCAGGACTTCCGATGTCCCGGTGATCATGCTCACCGCAAGAGATGCGGTGATGGATAAGGTCTCAGGTCTGGACCTGGGTGCTGATGACTATATCACCAAACCTTTTGCCATTGAGGAACTGCTCGCCCGTATCCGCCTGGTTCTCCGCCACAACGGAGCAAATACCGCACAGGTATCTGATGATCTGACACACGGTGAGCTCTCGCTCTCTATTTCCCGTCATGAAGTTCATTACGGCGATAATCTCATTGACCTGACGGCCCGAGAGTTTACACTGCTGCAGACCCTGCTGGAAAATAAAAACATCGTGCTTTCCCGCAGCACACTGCTTGAACAAGTCTGGGGATATGACTACATGGGCGAAACCAACGTGGTTGATGTCTACATCCGTTATCTGCGTTCCAAGATCGATGATGTTTACGGCGTCCATATTATCCAGACAGTACGCGGTGTCGGATATGTGATCAAGGATTGAACTTTCCATGGCAAAAAAGAAGAAATCAGCTGTACGGACAGGAGCTCTTGCCTGGCGGATAAATCTTTCCGGCGTACTGAAGCTGTTCATAATTTTTTTGTCTATGGATATTTTTCTTATCTGGTTCGACCTCAGCACAGGTGTGATCGCTCCGGTTGACCTGAGCAGTATCAATGGATTTATCCAAACGCTTAAAACAATTATTATCTCCCTTAAATACAGTATTCTTCTTCGTGCTGAAGGCGTGGTGCTGCTTGCGAAACTGGTTTTCGGAAGTATTTCCATCCGCCGTACACTCAAACCTATTGATGAACTGACCAGCGTTGCCATTGAACTGGGATCTGAAGGCAACGATTTCGATGAGGAAAAGTTTCTTCAGCTGGAAGCAGCTATTGATGAGATCAGCCCTACGGCAGAAAATGCCCGGCTGCGAACCGGAGACGTACAGCTGGCAGGGTTGGAACTGGCAGTCAATAACCTGATTGAGCGGATGCGTGATTCCTATCGTCAGCAGACACGTTTCGTTTCCGATGCTTCCCATGAACTCCGAACCCCGATCGCTGTTATCAAAGGGTATGCGGATATGCTGGACCGTTGGGGGAAAACTGACGAAAAAGTACTCACGGAATCCATTGACGCCATTAAATCGGAATCCGAACATATGAATTACCTGGTCGAGCAGCTGCTCTTCCTTGCCCGCGGTGATAACGGGAAAACAAAGATGGCTTTTGAGAACTTTGACCTGGCGCAAATGATCCGTGATGTTTATGAAGAATATGTAATGATCGACAAAGAGCACTCTTACAGCTGCGACGCGGCGGATACCATACCGGCTTACGGTGATGTATCCATGCTCAAACAGACCGCCCGCATCCTTTTGGACAACGCAAAAAAGTATACACAGGAAGGCGGGGATATCCGTTTGAGTGCCGGACTTGAGGGAAGCGTGCCATACTTCACGGTACAGGATAACGGGATGGGCATTGACGAAGAATCACTTCCTCACATTTTCGACCGATTTTACCGGGCGGACAGTTCCCGTTCCCGCGGTACCGGCGGAACAGGTCTGGGGCTGGCTATTGCCCGCTGGATCGTAAGCAAACATAACGGACGCTTTGATGTTATGACCCGTGAAGGAGTCGGAACACGCATCACAGTTTATATTCCCAAAAAGCTTGAGATCCAGGAAAGTCAATTCTGAATACTCCTCTCCCCGCACATAATAAGTGCATTTTCAGGATATTATTTTTATTTTTTCCATTTTATTTACAGAGAAACAATATAACATGGCAGAAATTCCGCATACCGGCTTTGCAGCAGCTGCGCAGCCGGCGCCGTGCGCTCCGGCCTGAAAATTTGCGAAATATCTTATCCGGTTTACTGTTGAGGCAAAATCGCAAAATATCATATTCCAAATGTGACATTTGTTATTTGCCTTTTTTTTCCCCATCAGTATAATATGAGTACTGACGTGACGGATTCATATTTACCAAAGAGAGAAAACTTTCCGGCGTCTTATGAGAAAAGTGTAGTCTTTTCCAACTATCGCAGAGATCAAAACAAACGATCTTTTCCTTATTCATCATGTATCAGCAGGATAAGCAAGGCTTATCAGCAGTTTGGAAGGCAATCCCGAACAAGAACCACACGGGATTTCCCTCAGAGTTTCAATCACTCTTTAATGCGGGAGGAAGAATATGTACCTTGTCTTCCTCCCTCTTTTTTTTCTTTCGACGAATAAGATAAAATAAATTAGTTACCAAGCTCGTAGACACGATCGACATAGCGGTTGCCGAGCTCACATTGTCCGGTCAGGAACCGCTTTACATTCTCCCAGGTGACTGAGAGTTTGTAAGCAGACACCTGGTTGATGGCATTATAAAGGCAGCCGGAGCCTGAATAATAATTGGCCACTGACAATTTCCACATATCCTCATAAGTCGATACAGATGAAGGCGTATCACCTGTGGCATTTATGATGATCTGATTCACCTGGTTGACACACCCGCGAATAGCCGCTGCCAAAACATCGATCTCTTCATCAGACCCTACCTTTGAAATGACCACACCGCGCAGTACGATCTGCTGCTCTGAAGTAAGACTTGAAAAACCACCGGTACATTTATCTTTATCATGAGGATATGTCTGCATACAGATGTTCAGGAAAAATGAAGGATTCCAGCGCAGCACCATATCCGCACCGCTCTCAGTCAGCATACCCAGCCCATATTCATAAGGTGTTTCAGATTCCGGCCAGAATTGTGATTCCTGAGCGATCAGCCCCTTCACGATCCGCGGCGGTACTTTCTGACGTTTGGACGCGTCAAAAATCAACCCGTCATACTGGTTCTGCATATCAAAAACCATCTTTGCAGTGACCTGCTCGCCGCATCCGTTCGGCGTTCCGTCAAGGTTCAGGCCATAGTTTTCACAAAATGAGGAATCGACCTTCCCTTTACGTATCAGTTTTGCTCCAAGGAGCTGAAGTTTGTGTTTTGTCACCAGATAGTCCTTTGTCGGAACCTTTTCAAGTACGGCAGGAAGCGGTTCTGACAATGAAGGGAACGTATACCAAACCTCGGAACCATAAGGACTGGCATCCGGGAATGCATCACCTATCACATCATAGTAATAATCAGTGATGGAATTCTGTACAGGAACGGCCCGGAATTTCAGCCAGTAATGATTGCTTTGGTTAGCGGAGGAATCCATAGCCCAGTATTCAAACCAGACACCGGCAGCATCTGTCGCAGGCAGGCGCATCTGGCAGGCATTCCCATTACAAGCTGCCTCATAAGTTCCGACCCGGATATGCACAGATGAAATAATACCGTCATTTTTGTCGGGACCGTGAGCGATGAGCAGTAATTCCGGCTTCTGATCACAGAGCCTGCCCGGTTCGCAATTCACGTTTGAGACATCGAAGTATATCTGGCGCAGATTTTGCGCCTGATAGTCCACTAAATCTGTATTGATAACTTCATCTTTCGGCTTCTGACCGACCCGCCGCAGAAACAAACCTGTACAGGCAACAGTTGACGGGTCCTGACCGTAATGCCGGTCACACTGCGGCGTTGTAAGCCATGTCTGAAACAGAGAATCGCCGCAGGTTTTGAGTATCTCTTCATTCGTCGGAGTCCGGTCTTCATCAAGGATAAGCGTGCAGGCTGTGGCATAGCTTTCCCAATAGGCAAGCTGCCAAATAGTCTGCATGTTGTCCTGTGCTTTAGCCGGGATGGAAATTAAAAGAAAACAGAGTATACCCCAAAATACTTTTTGGAATATACTTTTTGGAGAGAAAGCGTATAATATACTCTTGTTATTCAGTTGTGCTATCGGTACCGTACATTTACCCTGCACAATAAGTTACCAGATTAGCCCCCCATTCCAGGTTCGTCCGAATCTCATCCCGAAGAAGCAGCTCATCATTTAATTCGCCGCTCCAGGGCATCGTCAACGGATCATTACACAATACTAATTTATCTCCATAAAACAGATGCTTAACACCAATCTGCTCCGGAGGAATACGGAAGAAGAATGGACTCTTAAAGAATTCAGCTTTTTCCGGATCAGCCAAAACAGCTTTGAAAGAATCAGCAATTTCTTTCAGGACTTTTCCACCCTGAGAATCAAGACCTTCCATCAGAATGCCCTTCCCGTTATTATAATAATTTTTGAGAAGCGCAGTCTGCGTATCGGTAGGTGAAAATGTACCTGCAGCTCCGATATAAATCATATCATAATCATTGATGCGTTCATCTATGTCAGGGAGAACATCAATGATCAGCTTTACACGCATCAGGAATTCCATCTCCCTGTTCATTACACGCCAACACTTGAAAATAGATTCATTATCAGAGGGATAGGTTATCACCGCCGCATGAATGGTTTTCTGGAAATCATTCTGATCCTGACGAAAACGCAGGTCAAGCTCATCTTTCCCCGGCTGTATCGGGTCCGCAGCATCACGGATGGAAGCCCCTTTTTCTGAAATTGTTACACGCGCCAGCTCCACCACCGGCTGTTTTGGTAATGACTGACGGGCAGCAATAATATATTCATGCTGCATCAGTTTGACTTTTGTCTCAGAGTTTTCCCGCTCATGTTCCGCATAACCTAACAACAGCCTGTACCTTCCGGCTCCTTCATCGCCGAAATCATAAGCAACGGTCTGATCAACAACGATCACACGTCCCTGTTCATCAACTGCCGCGCCGGGAGAGATAAACACATAATGATCCGCAGGATCGTTTGCGCGGATTTCAAGGCCACAGATTATGCCCGGTTTATGCATGGAAAGAATATGCGCCCGCATCGCATCACGATGCTCAGTATGAGCCAAATCCCAAACATCCGCTGTAACAGACATCCCGTCATAAGCTTTCAAACTGTTTTTCGGAAAATATTTGATTTGTGATGAAATATTCATTTTAGCTCCTTATCTGCCATTACAGGATGTTATACATATTTGCATGAAAGCGAGAAAACTGTATGAGCCGGAACAATATTCCGAATAAATGATTTGATTTTCTTCGCATATTTTTCTTTTGTAAAACCGGTCCGGGTCAATTCAGTAAGCGGAACCGTCATTGAAACCAAAACCGTGTTCGGTTTGTTATCCATACCCAGGGCAATACCATCACCCAGTCCCATCGAAGCACCAATAACCATGTTATGTGCTTTCCGTTCTTTTACTTCTACTTTACCACCGGAATACATTTCCAGGAAGAAACGAAGCGATTCTGCTGTCCCGCGGCTGTGATAGAAAGGGATAGCATTCTTTATAAGATCTCGTACCCGTTCCCGCGGAAAAGTTTCATCAATCTCCATACCTACCCAGGATGCAAGCCATTCAAGAAAAGAGTCCGGTGTCAGATCCGGATCATAATAATTTTCTCCTCCTGAGATCTGCTGGTTTATGGGTTTCCAGAAACTCTCAAACATCATCAGGAAACGATTGATAAAGTCATCATAGTTGTATAACTCCGGAAGATATCTGAGATATTCAGCATTCGCTTTTACAGCCAGTTCGATGGAACGGGATCCTGCCGGTTCGTTGAAGAAATCACCCTTGAAGTCAGGAACGTCCTGAGCCATCCATGCGGTAAAGCTCATCATATGATTCATCGAGATCGAATTAAGTCTGACACGGATGCTGATGTCTGTGCCTTTACCGGGATCCAGATAATTGGACAAAGGAAATGCAAGCAGTTTTCCATCGAAGGCATGCGTATAAACAGTCAGAAAATTATCATCGATCCCATCCATATGGATCTCTTCCACTTCAAGCTTCTGCGGAAGATGGATGCACAGTATCGTCCTCATCGGGGTTTCCAGACGCACACGCACCATCAGAGTGACTGCCTCCATCGGATAGCAGACATAACGATCCAGTGCCAATTCAAAGGGATAGCGGTCTCTACCGCCCGAAGCCAAGGGACTCATGCAGCTCCTCCGTGGACATAATCATCCATTGTTGTGACAACGATTTCATGCTGCAGAGAACAAGCCAGTCCCTGCGCCGGCAATGGAAGCATTTTGTTCAACGGCTGAAGATCAGATTCTCTGCCGCCAAAATCATCAATTGATTCATTCATCGGGGTGACGACACGCCAGCTGACTTCAGTATCAAGCACATATTTGACACTCGGTATCTTCTGGATCAAAGAAACGATCTCCGCAGCAAAAACACTGCGCCCGAACTCCCACCCCATGGCGTTTTCATCGTCAACTTTTTTATCTTTCAGCGGACAGAGGAAACGGTTAAGCTTTTCAGTGACTTCTGTTACAACATCAGCATCACTGGCGAAATCCTGAGCAACAACAGTGGCTTTCACCTTGATACCATAATATTTCGGTTCCTCAATATTCAGTGCTGTGGTCAGTAAGCGATATTTATCAAGATAACCGCGGACCCTTGCACGAAGATCGTCAGTAACAGTCAGTGCATGCAGATCACCGTACTCCAGTGAATCCACCACATCCGGAACGACCACC
The DNA here is from genome assembly GCA_902774215.1 of uncultured Chloroflexota bacterium. Taxonomy (GTDB): domain Bacteria; phylum Chloroflexota; class Anaerolineae; order Anaerolineales; family Anaerolineaceae; genus Flexilinea. The sequence continues at coordinate 63,751 of CACYHU010000009.1, read as the reverse complement.
AATGTCACAGTACCGGTGCCGGTCACTTCCGGTGTTACACAACGAGTCCGGGCAACCGCTTTACTGCTCTTCATGGCAAACTGTTCAAAATCAGCAGCCGTTACCGCACGCCGCTGGGATTGTATCTCCCGCTGTGCCCGCTGGATCAATTCTTCCAGGGTCTCCTGATCCCGGCCACCCAGAATACGGTTCAGGTTTGAGGCACGGGAAATATAAGCCAGGGAGGTATTCATCACATCAACTTTGTTTTCAGGCAGATTCCCGCGGACACCACCGCCATAGCGGTAATCAGTTACACGAATACGACGGTTGCTTTCAGGAATACGGCCATATTGAAGGGTAGAGCCATCCGCCTGCCGCACAGAAGGTCCAAAGGAGACCTCGCCTGTTGCAGTGTCAAGCATATAATGACGGGAGAACCTGTCCGATGAAGAAAAATCATCCACCCGCGTCCAGGGAATAAAAACCACTTCGCCATCAACAGATTCTTCGACCTCAATGGTCTCATCACCTGTAAAATTCAAAACAGGAGCATGCAGCAAGGTAAACTTCTGACCGGGTTCACCATTGGATTCACCGAGGATCTCTCCGTTTACCACCTGTGCATTTGCCGCCGGAACCTGCGCTCCGACCGTATACACATGAAGATTGGTCACGCGAGGAGATTCCGTATACATACCCTGAGAGGGATCACGCTGTTCCACACGGCAGCGGATCCAGAAGGCCTGAAGGCCGTGAAGCATTTGAGAACTGAATTCCAACGGCGTATAAAGCGTCAGACTGCCGGTTTCGTTATTCAGACCGCCCGTGGTATCCCGTTCGCCTTCGAGAGTACTGAGCCTGATTTCCCGCCAACCGTCATCAGTAAGACATTCCCAAACCCATGGCGGATTTTCACGGCGGATACCGACAGCTTCCGTTGGCTCACACTGAAATTCAAAACGCAGGATATGCCCTGAAATATCATTGCGGTCATTGAAGCCGAAATAGAAGGTATCACCAATCTGAGGGGGATTCGACAATGGGCGGAAAATATCCACACCCAGACGGGAAAGATTGTTTTGATTGAAATTAGCCTCTGTACGCAAATGCGCCAGCAGAGGAGCTTTGATTTGCAATTCACGGGATGTTGTAAAAACAACAGGATCCGGCTGATCTTCCGATTGTACCTCAGTTCCTGCGGGAACGGTCACGGATGTGGTATCGTTTTCCCCAAGCGGCAGTAAAGCAGAAAGCCAGAATGTGATGTCTGTTTCGGCTGTTTTCGCAGGTTCCTGCTGAAATCCAAGCATCTCAAGGAACTTGAGATAATTTTTTTCAGGAACACGATTCAGACGGTAAACCATCAGCTCCGTCATCCAGGCGAAAAGCTCGATCAGGGTAATACCCGGGTCACTGATGTTGTACTCGGTCCATTCCGGGCAATAATGAATGATGCGTTTACGTGCTTCATCCACTAAATCACTTTGAAAACGCAGATCATCTAAATTCGGGACGGGTAATGTCATGGGCATTCTCCTTTATCCAACCGGTCAATCAAGTTCCGGTTCTCGTTCTATATAAAACGGATGCACAATGTTACGGTTATCATGCGTCGCGTTAATTTCATACGAAATATTGCAGACAAGCGCAGTTTCGACTTTTGGATCTCTCTCGACAACAACATTCCGGACAATGATCCGCGGCTCCCACATGGTCAGAGCCTGCTGAACCGCATCACCCATCAACGTCATTGTCTCCGGCCGAATTGATTCAAAAACCATCTCCTTCGCCTTGCAGCCAAAAAGAGGACGCATCACACGCTCGCCGGGTGATGTTTCCAGAATAATATGGATCGCTTGTTCAATATCTTCACTACCAGTCACAAGCTTTATTTTACCCGCAGAATCCGTTCCAACAGGAAAACTCCACCCGGTACCGATATATTTTTTATCCTCATTTATCATGACAAACCGTGCCTTTCATTCGTTTTTCAGGCAATCAGGGTTTTCACTGCACCTTTCAAGACCGCAGTTGTAACCGGGACACCGGACACGGGGTTCACTCCAACTACTGTGCTTGTCACGCGTGCAGCAGGACGTCCCATAATTATAACAGTAGGACTGCCTACCGTAATGGATCCGGTACATGCGGCACCGCTGACCATATCTCCCATACAGGCAGCAGGCATATTTTCAATCAAAACCGTTGCAGCCCCCGGCCCCGTAATCACATCACCGGTCGCTGTCATATCACCAACTCTTGCTGCAGGAAAAGGCATAAACCCTCCAAAATTCTGAATCCTAATTGATCTTTACGATCCCACCCTGAATCTGAACCATGATGTTGCCTCCCAACGCAAGCTGCGTATTGGCTTTAACATCCACTTTCACACCCTTTAATTCCGCACCGGCTGTCTGCAGTGCCAACTCTGAAGTACCGGCTTTCAAATCAACCTTCTGGTTACCTGAAATCTCGACTGACTGATTTGCCTTGATCGTAGCACTCTGGGTAGCATTGACACTTATCGTTTTTTGAGCTTTCAGCTCCATGGCAGCATCTGTTGAAGCAGACAGGTTCTGCTTGGCTTTCAATGTCAGCTTCCCATCTGTCGTCAATGTCAAATCACCCTTTGACTGCAGATCCAGTTTTCCTTCAGAAATAATTTTAAACTCATTTTTCGTTGAGTCAATCTCAATCTTGTTTTTCCCGGTTTTATCCTGGATAGTGATCATTTCCTTGCCGGATGAATCATCCATGATGATCTTATGCCCGGAACGGGAAACGATCACGCGCTGATTGACCTTTTTCGTACCTGCGTCGATCAGCTCCGCGGTTCCTTTAGGCAGCTTATCCTTGCCGTTATACAGAACACCCAGAACATATGGATAACTCATATCGCCATTTTCAAAGGCCAGCAGGACTTCATCATTGACCTCTGGCAGGAAAACAATACCGCGGTCCGCGCCCCCGCCAATGAAGGTCAGGCGTGCCCAACAGGAGGAAAGCTCTGAGCTGTTCATCTTCGGCAGCCAGGGGTATTTCACCTGAACACGGCCAAGCTTTTCCGGATCATTGTTTGAAGTAACGATCCCTGTCACGACACCGGGAATCCGGTTGATTTGATGCTCCTTCTCCGGTCCTAATATCATGCTTCTGAAGGTATTGGATACATTCCCGGTAACATAAAAAGACGTTCGATGGGCACCATGACGGAAGACATGATGAGCCTCCGTAACATAATATTTCCCGGTAAACCGCAGCCCCAGGCCGTTGATCGTCACAGTTGATCCTGCCACCAGGAAAGGATCCCCTTCGTCCAGTTCACCATAGGCCTGCATGAATGAGGAAGAAGCCCGGGAAAATGCCGCGTCTGCGAAAGCTTTAGCCTGAGGCGTTGAATTGGCACCGGGTTCGATAACAAAATCCTTTGCCTTGCTGCTGTATGCCGTTTTCATCTGTGCGTTCGCGGGAATAGTATTCGCAAGAGCCTTTGTGCCTTTCAGGGAAAGCTCCACCATGGTAGAGGAATTGACATTTTTCTTTTGGCTCGGATCCCAGCCATAGGCTTCTGTCTGGGTAATTTGTCCCATCGCAGCAACACGCGGTTCAAAACGCTTCAGGTTTCCGCCAAAATCCAGCTTTGTCGGATCTTTTTTCGCTCTTGAACTGCTTGCCGGACTGAAAATCAGATTCTTGCCATCTACATAGACCTGATAACCAAGCATATTGGCACGGGCCCAGAGAAAATCCCAGTCATTCTGATTATATTGCATCACATACTTATATTTGACCGTCAGGAGCGAAGTCGCATCCACCTTGGCCGACAAACCGTTCTCTGACGCGATCTTTTTGACAATATCAGAATCACCGATTCCCAGCCCTAACGGATTACCGTCTCCATAGGTCCGGGTAGCTTTCCCGTGCGTCAGACGATGACCACGGTCATAGCCCCGGATGCGCAGAAAAACATCCGCTCCATCATAAATCGGCTCAATTGATGTAATTTCCCCGTCAACCAGGGTATTCGAAGTCAGCATTGGTGATACACCGGTTGTGTGCCCGAAAGAGATTTTTACAGATGTGCCCAATTTAATAGCAAGCACGTTGTCAGTATAGACAAAAGTATTGGGAATCGGCCCCCGCTGATCATGCAGCAGGATCGTAAATTCCGTAGGCAGGAAATAATTCTGATCAACAACAACTTCATCCAACACCTGTGAAAGAAGTGTCATCGGAATCGCACCAATTTGAACATCAACACTTGTCTTCATGCTTATGATCCAGTCTTTCCTTCAAAAAGCTTTCGCTTATCAAAGAAAATCATTCGGCAAAAATCGTTTTTCGAAAATTTGCCGCCTCTTTAATTAAACATTCGGCATATTCAGCAAACTGCCGGGACGCAGATTAAACGGATCGTCCAGATTATTCAACTCCGCGATTTGCCGCCACATACGGCTGTCACCGAAATAATTGCTCGCGATCAGGTCGATCCGGTCTCCCTGTGTTACACGAACCGTATTGCGGGTTTCTGTACGGCTGGTCGGGTTCTGCGGAGGGAGGATATCAAGCGGGTGGCTTTGCTCCATAAAGCCGCAATCTGCCGTTGCGCGGGTCGGTACACCGTTCGAGTCAAACATAGTATATTTGACATTAATACTGGTCATGACAGCGCGGAAGAGCTTGATCCCGCCCCAGACAAAAATAATGGAAGGCGGTTCACCAAGATAGGGGTAAGGTATGGGCAGACTAAAGCCATATGTTCTGAGGCTCATAGCCATTAGTTTATTGATATCCTTCCGGATATCCCGTCTTTCAGGTTTACTGGATTTATAATCATCGGTGGCGTAAGCATCAAAGAAAAGGCTCAGGTTATAAGTCGCTGCGTTACCGCCTTTAAACTCAGTACGCGGAAAATCGCGCTCGGGAACCGGGACGCCTTCCCAACTGGTTGTGCGGGCGATGCTTAATTCTGTCGGGTTAAACTGAACTTCAACCGAAAAACCGAGAAGCGCACCGACATAAAGGTAGTCAACATAAAGTTTCGCTTTTTCCATATCTCACCTTCTTTCTCATCGAAAGATGCTTCGTTCCATCTCAGCCCGCATGATCCGTTTGATCCGCGGGAGTAATTTTTCCGCCAGTATATCCAGATCCTTATGTGTCACTTTCGGCACCGGATTTTCATCGTCAGATGAGGGGGCGCTGCTCTTAAGGGAATCCGGCATTATCGAATCGACAGCAGAACTGATCTTATTGCTTACAGAATCGATCGTATCACTTAATTCACGCTGAATTGTGTCAGAGGCCTGTGCATTATTATTGCTTACACCAGGAAAATAATTTGACGGTGTATTTCTGAAACTCTGAGTGCTTCTGTCATCTCCGGAATTATTGCCGAAACCTGACATTCCCGACGAAAAAGATGGAATCATTTTTCCGGAGGAATCGGGTAAACTGATCTCACGCTGGACAGTCAATCCCTGTGATTCCCCTGCTGATGAATTACCGCTGTGGCGTTTCGGCAAAACGAATTCTGCTTCCCGCTGAACAATGGACTGGATTTTCGCTTCTGAAAGCAATGTGCTGTTCTGATCCGGCTCATTTTCATGCTGTTGGGGAATAAATTCCCTCTGCACAGCATTATTCTGCGGTGTGCCAGGTGTTCCTCTGCGAATGGATTCGATCTGCTCTTTGGGCATTTCATAATGTATCGGAAGAGACTGCAGCAATGACGTCATATCACTATTCGGTTCACGCTGGACTACAGATGCTTCGACAGGCACATTTGTCGATCCGGAATTTTGAGGAATACCCGCTCCCGGTAAAAATTCTCTCTGAATTGCATTTGCAGATAAATCGGAGACAGAAGAGGTATTGACCGGTTGAGCCGATTGCAGTATTTCACGCTGAACAGAATCTGGAGATTGCTGTCTCTGAACAACAGGAAGATCAGGCTGTTCCTGGACAGTCCGGAACGGTTCGGCACTCTTCAGTGATTCACGCTGAACTGTTTCCTGAACATCATGACTTAATTCAGAAGACGGAATTTCATTTACCGGGCGAGGCTCAACCGGAGCAGCGGTCTTCACCGGCTCACGTTGGATGGTATCTTTTGTTTCAGCGACCGGTCCTGAGACCGGTTCTGCGGCAGGTACCGCTTTTTCAGGCTGCTTCGCGACCGGAGCGGCTGCCTTCACCGGCTCACGCTGGATAGTATCTTTTGTATCAGCGACCGGCTCAACGGCAGGGGCAGCTTTTTCAGGCTCCTTTTCAACCGGGGCAGCGTTCTTCACCGGCTCCCGCTGGATGGTATCTTTTGTATCGGCGACCGGTTCAGCGGCAGGGACAGCTTTTTCAAGCTGCTCCGCAACCGGAGCGGCAGCCTTCACCGCCTCCCGCTGGATGGTATCTTTTGTTTCAGCGACCGGTTCAGCAACAGGAGCAGCTTTTTCAGGCTGCTTCTCAACCAGAGCAGCGGTCTTCACCGGCTCACGCTGGATGGTATCTTTTGTTTCAGCAACCGGTTCTGCGGCAGCTTTTTCAGGCTGCTCCGCAACCGGAACGGCAGTCTTCACCGGCTCACGCTGGATGGTATCTTTTGCTTCAGCAACCGGTTCAGCGGCAGCGACAGCTTTTTCAGGCTCCTTTTCAACCGGAGCAGCGATCTTCACCGGCTCACGCTGGATGATATCTTTTGTTTCTGCAACCGGTTCAGCGGCAGCGGCAGCTTTTTCAGACTGCTTCTCAACCGGAGCGGCGGTCTTCGCCGGCTCACGCTGGATGGTATCTTTTGCATCGGCGACCGGTTCAGCGGCAGGGGAAGCTTTTTCAGGCTGCTTTTCAACCGGAGCGGCGGCTTTCACCGGCTCACGCTGGATGGTATCTTTTGTTTCTGCGAGCGGTTCAGCGGCAGGGGAAGCTTTTTCAGGCTGCTTCTCAACCGGAGCAGCGGTCTTCACCGGCTCACGCTGGATGGTATCTTTTGTTTCTGCAACCGGTTCAGCGGCAGGGGAAGCTTTTTCAGGCTGCTTTTCAACCGGAGCGGCGGCTTTCACCGGCTCACGCTGGATGGTATCTTTTGCATCGGCGACCGGTTCAGCGGCAGGGGAAGCTTTTTCAGGCTGCTTTTCAACCGGAGCAGCGGTCTTCACCGGCTCACGCTGGATGGTATTTTTTGTTTCTGCAACCGGTTCAGCGGCAGCGGCAGCTTTTTCAGGCTGCTCCGCAACCGGAGCGGCGATCTTCACCGGCTCCCGCTGGATGGTATCTTTTGTTTCTGCGACCGGTTCAGCGGCAGGTACCGCATAATCAGGCTGCTTCGCAACCGGAGTCTCAGTTTTCACCAGCTCCCGTTGGACTGTATCTTTTGCTTCAACAACCGGTTCAGCAACAGATACTGCATAATCAGGCTGCTCCGCAACCGGAGCGGCAGTCTTCACCGGCTCACGCTGGATGATATCTTTTGTTTCAGCGACCGGTTCAGCGGCAGGGGAAGCTTTTTCAGTCTGCTTTTCAATCGGAGCAGCTGCCTTTACCGGCTCACGCTGGATGATATCTTTTGTTTCAGCGACCGGTTCAGCGGCAGGTGCAGCTTTTTCAGGCTGCTTTTCAACCGGAGCAGCTGCCTTTACCGGCTCACGCTGGATGGTATCTTTTGTATCGGCGACCGGTTCAGCAACAGGAGCAGCTTTTCCAGGCTGCTTTTCAACCGGAGCAGCGGCTTTCACCGGCTCACGCTGGACTGTATCTTTTGTTTCAGCAACCGGTTCAGCTGAAAGTACCGTTTTTTCAGTCTGCTTCACAACCGGAGCAGCAGCCTTTACCGGCTCACGCTGGACTGTATCTTTTGTTTCAGCAACCGCTTCAGAAGAAGGGGCACCATTTTCAGGCTGCTTCGTTACCGAGGCAGTGGCTTTTACCGGCTCACGCTGGACTGTATCTTTTGTTTCAGCAACCGCTTCAGCTGAAGGTACCGCTTCTTCGGATGGCTTCTCAACCGAAGCGGCAGCTTTCACCGGCTCACGCTGGACTGTATCTTTTGTTTCAGCAACCGGTTGAGCGGAAGGAGCAGCTTTTTCAGGCTGCTTCGCAACCGGAGCAGCGGCTTTCACCGACTCACGCTGGACTATGCTTTTTGCATCAGCAGCCGGTTCAGCGGAGGGTGCTGATTTTTCAACACGCTTTTCAACCGGAGCAGCAGCCTTTACCGGTTCTCGCTGAATGGTATCATTCGTATCAGCAATCGGTTCAGCAGAAGATACCACTTTTTCGTCCCGCTTTTCAACCGGAGCAGCAGCCTTTACCGGCTCTCGCTGAATGGTATCATTCGTATCAGCGATCAGTTCAGCAGAAGATACCGCTTTTTCGTCCTGCTTTTCAACCGGAGCAGCAGCCTTTACCGGCTCTCGCTGAATGGTATCATTCGTATCAGCGATCGGTTCAGCAGAAGGCGCTGTATCGTCAGACTCCTTTTCATCCGGAGCAGCGGCTTTTACTGATTCACGCTGAACGGTATTCGAACTTTCCGGCGCCGGGCTTTGGGTGCTTTCTTCTGCCTTCGGTACCTGATTTTGAGCCGAGGCAGAGGGAGAAAATTCTCGGGAAACAACATTCCCGGGTCTTCTGGCAACTCTGGTTTCTATTGTTGATGTAGTTGGCTGTGACTGGACCTTCTGCGATACGGATGTATCCAGCTGTCTGCTGACGGTTGGCTTTTCTGCACTCTTTGTTTCCTGAAAAGTCCGAGGCTTCGGTTCTGCAGGCGCAGAGGATCCTTTCGACTCAAAAGGGGCAAAATCACGGTTCACCTCATCCTTCGAATTTGATGAAATTTCGACTCGTTCGGTTCGTACCCGTCTGCGGTCAGGACCGCGCTGTTTGACTTCCTGTTCCTGCTTCTGTTTTTTAGCGGCCATAAGCCGTTTTTCAAAATCGCTTGGACCGTCAGAACGATCAAATACAACCGGACGCCGTTCGCTTTTTGCCGGAAATGAAGAGGAACTGATTCCGGAAGGTGAGGGCATGGAAAAAGAAGCTTCACCCGCAGGCTGAACCGGCTGAGCAGCACCGCCGGCTGTAGGCAGAGGCATAGAAGCCGGAGCTCTTTGAACCGTTGATGTATTTACAGGTGATGAAGGATGCAAATGGAGCAGCTTCATACCATTGCTGTATTTTGATTCAGCCTTCTTTGAAAATGAAGCTATCGATGAAGTTCTCATCACTGTCATTGAAGGACGTTTTACAGACAGTGATGCCTTCATCTGCCGAAAAACTGTTTGCGGCTGCAGTGAGGATGAATTCATAAGCAAACCGCCGCCTGCCCCGGCTTTTCTTCCGGGGTTCAGCATACCGGCTATTCCTTTCCGCCGTGCCTTCAAAGCATCAATAATCCCGCTCATATTTCAAAATTCCACATTCAAGATTCAAAATACTGAATATCTAACTACCCCAACTCGATGTTTCGTGAGATAATTCCATCTTACCGTAAGCAACTGTCAGATTTTCAACCAGGATCTGATCTTCACTGATCGTATATTTTAAAACCTCTCTTTGCAGGACCAGCCCGGTCAGATCAATATCCATCGTACCGAGCGCCCAGCTGATAGGGAAAGCATCCCGCAATGTATAGACCATGTGATCCATTTCCTGGCCTATTTTGATTTCAATATTTGCTTTCTGAATTCCACCATGGTCAGCACCATTGATCAGCCAATCCATAAAAACATCATTATCACAATAAAAATGATTAAACATCACGGGAGAATAGTTCATCGAGCCGGGCATTTTTACAACATAATTACCATTTCCACCGGTATGACGGGCCTCTACATTTCGCGTTATCTCAAGAACCATAAGGCCTTCACAATATTTCATCGGAATGGAACTGCCTCCGGCGTTAAAAAAAACCCGGAATGAACCATTCGGGACCGGCTGCTTCCCACTTCCTATTCCCATACTGTACAGTTTGTTATAAGCCTGGAGGTCATTCCCTATAGTTGAATTTGGGAGAGAGGAAAGAGAACCTGTGGTTGGTATAAGAATCGTATTATTGAGAATACCTGAAGCATCAGCCATATTACCTCAATTACTAATCATTTCTTGATTGGTAAGACAAATTGGAATAAGTAATCGTAACCGTTTCGATTAATGCGTCTTCCCCTTTGTTGGTCAGCGGACCCATCATCCATCCGACAGGAAACGCATCCTGAAGTGTAAAAACAATGTGTTTAGCTGTCGGCAATATGAAATGTAGTTCCATATCAACCCGTGAAGCACCGCCGTAAGTCACTCCATTGGTCAGCCAATCCAGAAAGAACTTGTCATTTGTATACAGGTGCATCATTCTAAGGTCTTTATAATTGACAGGTCCCGGAAGGTTTATAATATAATCATAATTTGAACTTGGTCTGGCCTCATTTTCACGATCCATACCAAACCCTGTCACACTCTGCACCTGAATAAATTTTTCTGCCTGGTTATCAGATATTTTCAGGAAAAGGCCATAACTGAAGCTTGTCCCATCGGGCTTGAGTTTATTTGTAGCCTCTAATTTAGAGGTTGTATTACTGGCCGGCAGCGGATTTGCCTGCGGCAATCCATCAGAGGAAGGGATTAAAATATTTGTGGTGAGTATATCTTTTATGCTTGGCATAATTTTCCAATCTGAAATAAAACATAATAACAGACTAACGCTGTCCCATATATCTTATTTCCTGCTTAGTTTAAAACCTTCCCGCACGGTCTCTTTCCTGACGCATTGATTCCAACAGCTTGCGGGAAACCAGAAACGCAAGTTCTTCCAAATTCTGCTCGGTCAATTTTTCCAGATCGACCTGCAGTTTATCCCATTCTTCAGCTTGTTGTACATCAGCCATATTATCTTCCGTCAGCAGCTTCTATCAGGTTTTATGTTTAAAAACACAGCCGCCAATTACACACTCATTCTTTGATTGATATCTGCTATCTCCTTCACCCATTCCAGCCTGGAGTGGTGATCCATTGATAAAATCTCATCCGGCTGCCAATGGAAAAAGTATGCAATATAGGCTACCTCTTTACGGAGTTGATCCGGAGGGTAGCCGATCATTCCCCCCCCGGCGCGGCAAGATCCACTTCAAAAGGTTCTCCGCAGTGCGGGCAGGCATATTTTCTCTTGGTCGTTCCACTTTCGTTGATCGTTCGGTAAAATTCCTGTAAATAAGTCAGATCCGCGGCAAAAAGATTTTCGATCGTGCTCGCGGTAATATTTGTTTCCGGGCCTAATTGCGTGATCACACGGCTCAACAGTAGGATCACTACATAGGCATCATTATTGCGTGTCCGCATATCACTCAGCACCTGGATCTCATCCAGGGCTGTTGCCAGGCGCATCGTTCCGTTTTTGTACAATTGTCCGTCAGAACCGATATACCCCATTGGCAGTGTAAACTCAAATTCCGTTTGAAAAGCCATAATTCTCTAATTATCCCATCACTTCATGCAATTCATCATTTCCGTCTTTGATAACCATGCTCTCGAATTGGAGCGTCATGTCAATTTTCATAGGAGTCGGAGAATCATCAACGCCCAAACCACTCAGCTGCCATGAAGACGGAAAACAGTTGAGCAGGTTCCATCGCAGCCAGACGCTGCCTTTGTCCCCGTTATTCGGGTTTGATCCATATTTAAGCAAACTGATTGTAATATTCCTCAGCTGTGCAGACTTTCCGCTCTGCACACTGGAAAACCACTTCAGCCAGGGACGGGCACCATCTCCGAGTATGATCGAAATATTCATCGGTTCCGTATAGCTGGCACCATATACATAATGTTTGACCGGACCGCCCTTCACGGGATTCACATAATAAGAGGAGGTTCCACGTTTGACAGCTTGTGAACTGATAGACAACACATAACAAAGTCCGCTGTTATCATTAGAGGAATCTGAGAATTCTATCGTATATTGAAAATTAAGCCAGGGATCGCTCATTTCACTCCGGTCGATTGTTATTTATTGACAATTTTCAAAATTCTATAACAGCTTCACTGCTGTAAATTTCTGAACAATTGTCAATTTTTATTCATGGCCGCCGGTCGCCCAACGGCCATGACTTGATTTAAATCTTGCGCAAAGCGCTGCAATCATTACAAAAACCAGAGGTTTTTGATCACGATTACAATTACTTCTTGCGGACCATACCCTCGTGGACGATGGTGATTTCTTCAACCATGTAGTCCGTTGAGTCGGAAGCCATTTCAGGACCGCTGATCTGGCTCGGCCAGGCATTGGTCAGGTCCCACTGGGCTACCGGTTCCATGCTCTGGCTGTAAGCAATGATGGACGCATTGGTGCGTGCATCGTCGATCTTTCCATCGACAACCATCTGACGCCAATCCCAAACATCCTTCAGATCAGTTACGCCGCGGCGCAGGGTGATCGGGTTCCAGGTCAAACGGCCCGGGATCTGTTTGATGATCGGTTCGCCCTTTTCGGAAACGATTTTCTGGGTAATAACTTCGGTTTCGGACCCGATACCGCTGACACTGGTGAAATAACCGCTCAGTTTACCGGAGACCTCCAATCCATACTTAAACCCAACAACTGGATCTTTTACATCTGCCATTAGTATACCTTCCTTATATTTTCAGCTATCTTAACGATCGTTATGGCGTTACCCGATACCGCCGGGGACAGTTCACACCAATACCTTCCGGGTACCTGTACAAACCATCCCTGCGGCATCTTGACGAATCGTTAGGTTAATTCACTACTCAGCGTTCGGGCCGGCCCACTGGCTGATGCGGAAGATCACGAATTCAGCAGGCTTGACAGGGCACATACCGATTTCGATGATCAGGCGGCCAAGATCGCGGGATTCCGGCGGATTCAGTTCGTCGTCAACCTTGACATAGAAGGCTTCGGACGGAGTGTTGCCGAACAGAGCACCGTCGCGCCATACACCGCGCAGGAAAGCGGAGATGTCGCGGTCGACACGAGCCCAAAGAGCACGGTCATTCGGTTCGAAGACGACCCACTGAGTACCGTTTTCGATGGACTTTTCAACATAGTTGTACAGACGGCGAACGTTGATGTAGCGCCATGCCGGATCGGAAGACAGGGTGCGGGCACCCCAGACGCGGATACCGCGGCCCGGGAATGCACGGATGCAGTTCACACCATTCGGGTTCAGGGTATCCTGTTCACCCTTTGTGGTCTGATATTCCAAACCAACTGCCAGGGAAACAACTTCGTTAGCCGGGGCTTTATGGACACCGCGGGTCGTATCGTTGCGGGCCCAGACACCGGCAATGTGGCCGCTCGGCGGGATGGAGATGATCTTATCGGTGGCAGGATCGGAGACCTTGATCCACGGATAGTACATCGCAGCATAGCTGGAATCGAAACCGGTGGTTTCCATGCGCCATACCTTGACTTCCTGCGGAGTCATGTTGGGCGGGGTGTCGAGAATAGCGACACGGTCGCCGCAGCGTTCGCAGTGAGCGATCATCTGGGTCTGGACTGCCTTTACCATATCCAGGTCGAGCTTTTCGCCCGGCATGGTGGTCATCAGGTCCGGAACCACAACCATGGTCACATCATCGAGAACTTCAAGGCCGTCCACACCGGTGCGGGCAGCGACATCACCGTTGAATTCAGCGGCTTTCGGGGCAGCGAGCAGATTCTGATCCATGACCAGCATCTGTTCCTGTTCACGCGGAGTCGCAGCGGTGATGGAAGTTTCCATCGCTTCAACGTTTACGAATTTCGGGGCTTTGTTATTCGGCCAGGCAACAGCGACCTTGGAACCAACGTTTTCGAGTTTGGCGCCATCGAAGGATTCGAGGACAGTCCAACCGCCGTTGGGGGTCTTCTTTTCAACAAAGAAGTTGAAGGTCACATCGCCGGAAGCGGAAGTGGAAGCGGCAGGAGCTTCAGGAGCTTTATCGCCACCCTTGTCATCCTTCTTTGCTTCAGCTTTGACCGGAGCAGACGCCGGGGCAACAAGACCCTTGACACCAGCAACACGCAGACGGATCTGCATAGCATCAAAGCCGGCCTGAGATGCTTCAGCACGCAGTGCCGGTTTACCGGAAGCATTAAGCAGCGTTGCAGAGGCCTTCGGGAAGGTTCTGACGGAACAGACATAGCAGCGGGTCCCGCCATTGGAGAAGTAACCGTACACAGCATGCGGCAGCTTCAGTCCCGGAACAAATCCACCGAATTTGTCGACGAATTGCGTCCAGTTGGTGACGAGCTGCGGTTTGTTGAGCAGGTTCTCAACATACGGACCGTCACCATTGTCACGAACGATTTCAGCCTTTTCGGTGAAACCAACAAAAGCGGCCATGGCGGTTCCAACACCCTCGATCGGTTTTGGCCCACGGTCTACTTCTTCAACATATACGCCCGGTGATAAATATTCTGGCATTTTTCCTCCTGAAAAATATAACCTTTTACAATGATTTCAAGATGCTGGCACCTGTTGAGTCAACGGTGACGGTTTTCCTGACTCGGGCAGAGTCAGATGAAAACCGTCCCCTTTAACTCAGAAACAAGCGTCTCCATCATAAAATCATAATACTACCGTTTTATCATCCGCGGGAATGGAAATTACTTGACGTTTTAATATTTTCCCGCGGAACATCACATTCAGATGATACTTACCCTCCGGCAGAGTAGGAAGCTTCACCCGATATTCCGAATCCACGCTCAGTTCCTCGTTCCGTTCCACAAGAACCACCGTGATCGTGGATGGATCATACTTCTTTGTAACGAGGGTCAGACCCTCGTCATACTTCTTTTCTTCGTTTTCATCCCTGACGATCTCGCCGCCGTCCGGATTGATCTGACCGACATTCCGCTCAAGAGAACTGACCTGACGCTCGATGCGCGGTTCAAACGGATCGACCGTGATCGTCACTGTCACGATAAAACCGGCATGGATATCGTTGCCGATAACGCCCCAGATTTCTGTGACCTTTTCCGTCGGGCCATGTTCCGGCTGATAAACCGCCGCATCCAGGATCACCTGAAACTGCTGCTCTTTCATCTGCTGTGAACAGTATTTTTCGGGGATGACCGGATTGCGGAGCAGTGTCATCAGCGTATCTGAAAGCAGCAAATGCTCGTCCTCAGGATCCTTTGTCCAGGCGGAAAGCAGATAACGCAGATCGATACGAACCGGATTACGATGGATCTCTACCGTACCATCCTTACGAGGGACCTGCCGGTACTGTTCCGCACCGCGCAGACGCAGATTTTCCCGGATGTCAAACAGGAACAAATCAATGGTCGGCCGATTCAGACGGCTTGCCCAGTCCCGGGATGGGAGATCATATTTGATGTCCACGTTCTGACGTGAAACCGTCAGTGAATCGAGGATCAAATTTCGCAGAGCTTCATCTACATCCGATATCATTTATTTTTCTCCATCCAACTTCACAAACTGCACGCAATCTTACAGTAAAACATAATTTACACAGCCTTCCCAGTCTGTCCGCCCTGGGATGTAGCAGACTGCGCGTTGTTGCGCAATAACATCAAAACCGAAGACTTGATATCCTGAACAGGTTCATTGTCCTTGAGGGAATCCTGGATCATTGTCATATGATTTGCCATAATTTCACGCTTGAACAACAGTTTTGTATATCTTGAAGAAAGCGTTTCATCTTTCTGAACATCATTCCATATATCATCGATCAAAGCCTTTTGTTTTTCTTTGAGTTCTTCAGCTTTTTTGGCCTTATCTTCTTCCGATTCTTCTTTGATTCCCGAGCTTAATTTGTTTTTTCCGGAAAACCAGTTATTGATCGAATTTATGCCTTTTGCCTGCGCGGCCGCCTTCTTTTCAGGATCGCTTTCAAAGGCACCCAGAACTTTTCCTCCGATAGCAGCAAAGACCGATGAAAAAAAGGTTTTTGCTTTTCCGCTGCGGTAACGATTGATGTCGTCTTTGGTAATTGTTGCATCAACAGACTGCAGCATCTGATATTGAGAATCCAGATACCCCCGCAGCTGGGCTTTTAAACCGGTCTGAGGATCATTGAGTACAGTTAATTTAGAGTATAAGGCATTCCTGTAGTTTTCTATTGCAAAATCATCATCCGATTCTCTCATCTTTCCCTGCAGATCCTTGATTTCTTTTTCCGCCCGCGGGATAAGGTTTTCTTCATATTCTTTAATACTGTTCTCGACTAATGTATATTCCTCTTTGCGCTCCGAAGGCATTTTTTGAATAGCAGCTTTGACCTTATTGTCACCGCTCAAAAAATCGCCCATCGCATCGCCAAGGCCGATCATATTTAATGCTTTTCCGGCAAGGGCACTGCCTAAATCACCCCAGAATCCGCGCTGGATCGTGTTGGCCGAATTATATCTGGACACAAATTCCCGCTGGACATCTGCCTCATCTTCCTTGAGTTTCGGATCAAACTCACGCATGGCTGTGGATTCCGCCTCATGCTCCTGCGCTGTATCAGCGGCACCCAGTTTCAGCGGGCCTGAGGATGCATGACCGCCCTGCTGGACCACATGGGTCAGCTCATGAGCCATGGTCTGCGCGTCACGTCCGCCGCCGTCCGGATTGATCCCTTTCGTAAGGAAAACATCGGAACCGATGGTAAAGGCACGCGCATTCAAAGAACGGCTGACAGTATCAGCAGCGGCATCGGTATGCACATGAACATCACTCATGTCACGGCCGAATTTTTGTGAATACTGCTGAATATTTTTATCGGAAAGCTTCTGCCCGCCGCCGCGCATACTCTGGATCTTCGCAGAAACATCACCCGGCAGCATACCGCCTTCCGGACCGTTTACTTCAGAAAGATCACGCTGAACTGTCTGCTGCGTCTGCTGTACAGGCGTTTTTTCAGACTTTTTTTGTTCCTTCTCCTGTTCTGCAAATTTTCCCATAGATCCTCCGATTTATCAGGTTCCGCCAGATGCTGTCGGCTCCGGAGCCATTTTCCGGTTTTTATTCCCGTTTTTCTCTTTCGGGAATTAAATCATTATTATTTCCCGTGTAACCTCTGCGGATTTCCGCAAAATTGATAAAACATTATTGTTTCTCTTCAGTCAATTTTCATGGATACACTTTATACATTCATCATTATAATATATTTTTGTGCGGTTTTTCAATAAAACCATCCATTTTTGACTAAAGACAACTTACAATCCCGGATGTTTCACCATTGAACCGTTAAAATAAATTTACCACATTTTTATTCAGGGATGAAAAAATTAATTTATTTCTAATTTTTATGATATATTTTTTCAGATTTCTCTCAATATTTACAAGCTTCGGAACCGGACAGCAAAGCACAGGTGCCTGATTTCCGGGAGCCTGAGGTCCCCATATTCCCGATGTGTCAGAGCTCTTTTTCTGACTCACCCGCAAAAAGCGGTGGTTGCTTTTCACGAAATATGGAATCAGGTAAAATTACAATAACACTATATATGAAGGAGATTCGAATGAAACAAAGCATAAAAAGCATTCTGATCCTGCTGATCGCCATCCTGCTGATGAACGGTATTGCATCCGCACAGGAGATGGGGGTTTACGAAATCCAAACCGACATTCCCCATACAGTTGAAGGTAAAACCTATCCGATGGTGATGAAAACGCAGGAAAACGAGCCTGTCACAGACAGCGAAATGACGCTTTATTTCGCTGACGGCGGTGATATTCCCTATGCGGAAGTTACCGAATATATGACTTTCCTCTCCGGTCTGCTGAAGGAACTGGATATGGGAGAAATCACCTATAACGTTGAAGGAAAGGACCCGGGGCTCTTTTTTGTCAGCCGTGAAGACAACGGCAGCATGATGCTCGCCGATACAGACAATAATGAACTGAGCTTTTTCGATTTCAATCTGTTCAACGCTCCTGTCGGGATGAAGGCCGCGGTCTCCCTGCTCGACCTGCCCGAAACCGAAGAGGATGATTTTGACCTTGCAGAAGCACTTGAGGAACTGAAAAAAGACGGTGTCTCTTTGGATGACCTGGCTGCGGAAGCAGATACAGACAAAGACGCGGCAGACGATGAACCGAAAGAGATGCCCGACAATATTTTCCAGACCCTGTACAGCGGCAACTTTAACCGCAGCGGTGAAATGGTCGATATTGACCTTTCCGACTATGACATAGAGATAATAACAGCAGACGGCAAATGCTATATCCCGTTCCAGACTCTGAATGATCTGCTGGCTACTTCCTCCTATACGCAAATCGTCTACAACGGTGAAAAGGTGATCGTCTCCTATTATCAGAGCGACCTGTTTGATATGATGTATGAAGCCGAACCGCGGAAAATGAGTGAAGGATTCGCACATTTCAACTACAATGAGCTTCGCCTGTTCCTGGATACTTTCTACGGACTGAAACCGGAACACAACATCAAAGATTTCGGCACCTTTTTAGCCTTCAATACCGGTTTGGTCACGGACCTCACGAGCACCGATCCGAAGGTGTTTGATAACGGTCTCACAAAGCTCTTCAACGTCTATTTTGATGACGGGCACAGCGCATTCCTGAAGCCATCCTGGTACAGCGGTCCGGACAGCGAGGCTGCTGCTCTGGCCAGGAATCTTACCTATGGTCCTTCCACAGGAACAACCATGTACACAATGATGAAATTCAGCAGTGCCAGGGAGACCTTTTACCCGGATACAGTGCCCGGATACGAAGAGGTCGGCGATACCGCGTTCATCACCTTCGACACCTTCACCAGCAAGCGGGACAATTATTATGCGGATGATGTGGATCTTGAAAATCCCGCGGACACAATCGAACTCATCATGTACGCAAACCAGCAAATCAAACGGGAAGGAAGCCCTGTCAAAAACATCGTCCTTGACTTATCCAATAATGGCGGCGGAAGCGCACAGGCCGCAGTCGCAGTGATCGGCTGGTATCTGTTCGATGCCGGCATCGCAGTGCGTGACACACTGACCGGTGCGGAATCCACCATGTTCTATGATGTAGACATCAACCGCAACGGTGAATTCATGGATGACGGGGACAGTGTATCAGGAGACTATAATCTTTACTGTCTGATCTCCGGCCAGTCCTTCTCTGCCGGGAATCTGACTCCCGCCGCTTTCAGGAACTCAAGACGCGTGGTTCTCATCGGACAGCAAAGCAGCGGTGGTTCCTGTGTGGTACAGCCCGGCACAACAGCTTCCGGCGCACTTTTCGCCATGTCCGGACCGCGGCAGCTCTCGATCGTCCAGAACGGGTCCTTCTATAATATTGATGAAGGAGTCGTTCCGGATGTGATCCTGACCCGGGCGGAATCCTTCTATGACCGGCCGGCGCTGGTTGAATTTATCAACAACCTGAAATAAAAAAAAGCTGCCGCACAGAAATCAGGTGCGGCAGCTTTTTTTGTTATCGTATCGGAATAAAGACTTTCCCCATCTTTTGATATTCACGTTCCACGCCGTTGAGCAGATCTTCCCTGTTGAGCGGCCGTTTGTTCCTTGCAGCCTCATAGATCGCCCAGACCACCGCATTACGGATGGCACCGCCTGCGATCTTATAAGCATATGCAAAGGGTTCAAGATAAATATCCTCTTCCTTCTCAATATTTTCCGGAAGCAGCAGCTGCCACAGGCGGAGGCGTGTTTCTTCATCCGGGAAGGGGAAATCGATGATGAAATGGATACGGCGGGCAAATGCCTCATCCAGGTTCGCCCCCAGGTTCGTCGCCATCAGCACGATCCCGTCATAGGTCTCGATACGCTGGAGCAGGTAGCCCACTTCGATATTGGCATAACGGTCATGGGAGCTGCCGACCTCGGAACGGCGTCCGAAAAGTGAATCGGCTTCATCAAAGAAGAGGATCACATTGGAGCTCTGCGCTTCGGTGAAGATCCGTTCCAGGTTCTTTTCCGTTTCACCGATATACTTGGAAACGATGGTCGAAAGATCCACCCGGTAAATATCCAGACCGAGCTCACCGGCGATCACCTGCGCTGTCAGCGTCTTCCCGGTACCCGGGACACCGGTAAACAAAGCCGAAATACCCCGTCCGGAAACCAGTTTTTTCCCAACGCCCCAGTCCTCAAGCACCTGTGAACGGTTGCGGGCCATCGCGATAAGCTGTTCGATCTCCATCGTCTGTTTTTCCGGCAAGATGAGATCCCTGAGCGTGTAACGCGCTTCCATCTTCTTCGCCAGGTCCGAAAGATGATGCATGGAGCTCACCCGCGCGCCCTCATAAAGGTCACTGATGGTAAGGTCGCGGTCTTCGATCACAGCCTTTCCCAAGCCGGAGCTCACAGCGGATCGGATCTGGGCGGAATTCAGTGTGAACTGACCGGCCAGGGTACGCAGATGTTCATCATCAAAGCTGTCATCAAGCGGGAGTCCCTTCAGCAGTTCTTTCCAGACGCCGAAACGCTGCGAACCGGTCAGACCCTTCACCGCCACGCGAAGGATCAGACGCTTCGGGGAAAAATCACCCGGCGCAAACACAAAATTCCGTTTGGAAAGCAGCACGACCGAAACATTCCATTTGTCAAAGAACCTGCCGAAGGTATCAGGGAAAATGCCGCTGGAATCGATCAGGTCATCGATACCGCGGATGACAAGCAGTCCGCGGTTCAGCGCAGCATCACGCATCGCCAGACGCAGATTCGGGAACACTTCGGGAATTTCAAGACCCTGCAGATTCAGCCGCAAAAGAGGACGCTTCATCTCCGCGCCCAGTGATTCGGCAGCCATGAACAGACGCTCCGCATCAGTTCCAAAGAAGGAAACCATCGGGACCGGATCGGAATTAAACTCAGCCATCTCGATGGCATTCGCCGCAGCCAGGATCTCATCATTTGCTCTTCTGTCTCCGGAAGCATTATCCGGCATGCTCCATTCGGCACGTCCCAGATAATAATCAACAGCGGGGATCCCGTTCAGCCACGAGAGCAGTCCGGGAGCCGGACGGCAGACTGCAGCGGATTCCGATGTCCCGCCTCTGTTCACCAGCTCGATCAGTGAATGAGAAAAAAGGGTGCCCTCCTTACCCAGAAGTTCGGCATGAGCGTAACGTCCCAGCCCGTCATTATCCAGCAGGCCGAGGAGGAAATCCACACGGGGCTCTTCACTGTATTGAAACAGGGTGTAAAGCCTGCGGAAACGTTCATCAACAGCAGGCGCGAGAATCGCTGTCAGCAGGATCATCTCATTGCCGCTCAGGCCAAAACGCTCACGCAGCACTTCGATCGAAGGGATATCCCCGATTTTGCCGCCTTCCGCGAGAATTTTATCATTTTCGCTGTTCAGCGCGTCCAGTAATTCAGCAGTGGCAGAAACCTCAGCATCGCTGAACTCCAGATCCGGCTCCAGTGACGGATCCGCGATCCGGGTCATAAAGTCCCGTGCCTCGACACGGTTATCAGCGGGACAGGCCGCGAGCAGTGTGTAGAACCGCAGGTTCAGTATCGAAAGAAAGTTTTTGAAATAATCAGTACTTATTGTCATATTCTTATTATTTAATTAGGAAGGTTAAATTCTTTCCTGACCTTATCGATAATATAGTCACCGGGCCGTAACAGGGGATCGATTCATTCATATCCAGCAAAACCGACCGGACATTTTCACGATAGGATGTCAGGTAATCCTGATGCTTTTCCCTTCTGCTGTCCTCTGAAGAGAAGAAAAGTGAAAGACCTGATGCCTCGCCCGGCTGCTTCTGACTGGCCTGATACAGCGCCGAAGAAACAATATATCCGGCAGCATACCCCATGGCTTCAGAGCGGTTCGTAATATTCGGCGGACAGTGCTCCATATCCAATGCCTGCTGAATATTAAAAACATTCCGGGCATTAATGACATCCGCCTCTATTTCATCAGGCAGGAACCCGATCAGGAAAATCAACGGTTCCAATCCCCGGTTCTTCCATGACTGATTGACCGCTGCCAGACCTCTCATTGACGCGCCGTCTTCACCGATGATCACCACCGTGTCAACTGAACTCATTTTATCCGGATCGGACTGCCATAATGACTGAACTTTATATTCCAGATCTTCGGTGTCCTGCTCATAAGGGACATAAATATCCACATTGTATCCGTTGTCTATGATTTTCTGCGTAATACTCACAGCAGTGTTATGCCCGTTGAAATTATTGGCAAAGAAAACAGCTGCATTTATATCATAATCCGGAATCGCAACATCCTGGAAAAAGTAATTGTTGATGATCGAGAAAAAACCGGATGAAAACAATTCACCAATAAACTCCGTGTATTTCTGCGCTGTCGGTGTCATACGGATCGAATAATTTACAGGAGTATCCTCAGGAGAAAGATCCCCGTCAGCAAATGGTATGAGCAATGGGATGCTGAAATAATTCATCAGCATGGAGGCGTTCATCGTCATCTCATCCGATGTGGCGCCCACCGTTAACAGCACATCTTTGCCTGACAACAGTTCCGCGATCTCTTCCACAAAAAGATGTGAACCAAATTGTTCCGGGATCGTTATTTCGCCGAATTCTTCCATGACAGGATTGGTGGCGAGACCTTTTTCAAACCCGCGCCTTCCATTTTTCACCCTTGCGGAAGCATTTGAAAAATCCAGGTCAAAAGTGTCTGATTTTAAACTGTTGGCCTGCCATATCGTCCCGATCTGATATACACCGGCCTCTTTTCTCAAATTCCGCAGCCGGAAATAAACCACTAAACCAATAACGACCAATATGACAACAATTATAAGGAACCTTTTAAGCGTTTTACTCATCCATCACCTCGTCCCGGCGCTTATTCCCAACATTCCGCAAAGCGACTGTTCTTCATTTTAATAATCACCCGCGATCATCAGCGCACCGTTGAAGTCTACAGCGGAAAGATAACATTTCGGGTAGACAGAATTATTTACATAGATCTCGGGGCTGCCGGCCTTTGTCCGGACTTTACCCCAGCAGCCGTCCTCCACGATCTCGGAAAGCAGCGGTTCACCGTTTTCATTGAGAATATCCAGCGGCAGCTCCGCCGAACATTTCATTTCCTGATAAAGCTGCGAACAGTAGACAGTGAAGGGATTCAGCATCAGTTCATCCGCAGCCGCTCCGCCAAAGCGCAGCACACCCGGCATCGAAATATCCAGGTCCATATCCAGCACTGTCAGGACCTTCAGGGCAAAGGTAACATTCTCCGCCTCATAACGGGCTGAGGAAGGCGCGATAAACACGCTTCCGGGATAGCGGACCTCAAGGCTTGTGATCGTTACCGCATCGGCGAGTGCATCCTGAACCAGACGCCCGTCATCCAGCATCTCCATGCTGCCGAAATCAAGGTCAAAGACGACCGTGTCATCTGTGACCATCGTCGGCTTAAGGGAGATGATCTCATCAGTCGGCGTGAGATATTCACCTTTCTGGAAATGCACGTCCAGACGCAGCAGACTTTCATCCAGTTCGTCATCGCCATCCTTTTCATAGCGGAAGATTACCGGATAGGTCTTGAATTCAGAGCCGCTGTCGGAACGGACCTCACGCGGCAGGAAGCTTTCCACTGTCCAGGTACCCACGCGCAGTCCGGCATCCGCAAAATCGCTCAGGTCCGGCAGGGCTTCCTGAATCGTATACAGGTCATATTCACTCAGCGAACCGTCCTCTTCCGGATAGAATCGCAGATCCGCACGTTTTACATTGAAGGTTTTCGGAGCAACAGCGGCGGGTTCGTTATAAGGATCACCGGTGTACTCGGCGTAAAGGCTGAGCCCGGTCCCGCAGACTGCCGGGTATGTATCATAATTATAGTCCGTGCACACCGGGACGAAGGAACAGCTCATGATACCGCTCTCATAATCCGTGAAACAGTCGATCGGTGTTTTGATCCCGTTGGCTTCATAACCGACGATCAACCGGCCGGGATCAAAGTAATCCAGTGAACCGTTGAACTTCACGCTGAACTCCGCGTTCCGGTTCACATAAACATCACTCTGATTTTCCAAAGCGGAATCGATCGTGAAACCGCTCAGCTCCAGACTCACCGGATTCTTGTCAATACGGGAAGGCAGCTGGACAGGTTCCATATTGCTGATGCCGCTGATTTCCCAGTTCTCGATCCAGCATTCCGCCACAAGCTGCCCAAGGATCCCGTCCAGATACAGATCGCCCTGTTCAAAGCTGAAATCATAACGGGCAACGAAATGATCTCCGTCGCGGTAGAAGTTCAGCGAAGTCTCGCCGCCCGGGATCATGCCCCAGCGGATACGCAGCGGCCGGTACCAGTCCATCACCAGTCCTTCATTGTCCACCGAGACCGCATCCAGAACATCTCTGTATTCCGCCTCAGGGGTCAGATAAAACTGCAGCTGGTAAGCTTCGCCGACATGGAACACATCATCGTCGGAAGCGGGCAGCGGTATCTCGTTCCCAGCATGGAAGAGTTTGACGCTCAGCACAGCCTTCGGGTTCGAAATTTCAGCGATATGGATATCTTCTGAAGGCCGGTAGGTAACGCTGAAGAGATTTTCAAGCGCCGGCGAAATAAACTCGAAGTGCATTATGGAATCACCCGCTGTCGGCGCTTCAAACAACGCGGAGCAGGAGGAGGTTCCGTCCATTTCAATGTTATAAAGTCCCTGGCATGTGGTCACGTAATTATAATCCCAGTCGCTGCGCAGCGTGGCACCGGCCGCGTTCAGGATCGCCAGGGAATAATCGGAAAGGCTTCCGCTGTCATCAGAGACCTTTACACGGAACTCCGTCATCTGCCGCACCAGCATATGCTCCGGGATCGTCAGGTCAACATAGAGGTTCTCCCGGGTAAATGCCTTCCCGTTCATCCGGGCAGCGGCAGAGCCGTTATAGGCAGCTGAAACCAGCTCCATTGACAGATTGCCGCCGGTCAGTTCTTCACTCATTGTCTGGGGGAAGAAGAAATCACAGGATGTTGTCCAGGCATCCTCCCCGTCCGGTTCCAGCACGCCCAGCATATAACCGCCGTCCGCGGGAAGGATGCAGGAAGGCAGTTCACCGGACTGAGCCAGTTCATCAAGCATGTTCCAGTTCACCCGGACGTAGTCGCCGGGCTGCGGCTCACTGCCGCTGAAGATCCCGCTGATATCAGCACTGAGCGTATAGCGGGCGGGAGAATCGGAACTCATATAGAGATTCGGCATCTCATCAGAGGTGCGGTATAAGCGGGTGATCCATCCGCCGCTGATCTGCTCACCCGGCTCACCGTTCGGGGCCATCTGAAGAGCCAGAGAAGGCGTAAGCGTCACATCCTTGCGGGCAACTTCCGTGATATAGATATCCGCGGAAGGACGGAACTGAATATTGAAGAGATTTCCGAGCTCCTTTGTTTCAAGGTCAAAATGCATGACCGAAGCCGTGTTCACAGGCGCGTCAAACATGACCGTGCAGCTTGATTCTCCTTCGTCAGAAAGGTCATAGATTCCCTGACAGGTTGAGGCAGCGTTATGCTCCCAGCTGCTTGTCACCAGTGCGCCGGTCCGGCTGATGACGGCTCTTGCGTAATCGGAAAGGCCGCCGGTCTCATCAGTAAGCCTTACAGCCATCCGCATCGGCTGCGTCGGCACCATTTTATCAGGAATGTCCAGATTGACAGCAAGGATCTGCCTCAGGAACGGCTGGGATGCAACACCGGTGGAAGCCGTGGTATTGTACATACCGGAGAAAAGCTCCATCTGCAGCACGCCGCCGAAAGTGCTTTCAGGCATGGACATCGGGAAGCGGAAGGAACATTCCGACTGCCAGGTCCCGTCAGCTGTCTGAACAAGCTCGCCGAGCTTATAACCGTTTCCGTTCGGCTCAAGGCAGGCGGGCAGATCGCCGGTCTGTGCAAGCGCATCAAAAACGCTCCAGTTCACCTGCACATAGTCGCTCCACTGCGGCGCACGGGCGGAGGAAATGCCTTCAACCTGTGCTTTGAGCGTGTAAAGAGCGGGCATGCCGAAGCCGCCGCCGGCATTCGGCATATCCGAGGTCGTCTTATAAAGGGAAGTGATGGTACCGCCGCGGATCTGTTCCGCCGCCGCGGACCCTTCCTCCACCTGCATAACCAGGGAAGGAGAAAGCACAGCCTGTTTTTTGATGATCGTCCCGGGCATCATCACATTCAGGTCGGAAACCTGCCAGGAAGCGTCATCCAGATGTAAAACAGCGGCTGACTGGACCGGGTTGGCAATGCTCGCGGGCTCAAAGGCACAGGAAGCCGCATAGCGCCCTGCTGAAACCTCCTGCAGAACGAACCGGGTCACGCCATCCGGGCCGACAGCACAGACGTCAGCGAATTGCTGTACTGTTTCCGGGTCATACATGTTTTCCAGTCCCATCGCCCAGTTTTCAGGCCACTGCAGATCGGCGCTGAAGGACCTGCCGGAGGGCAGGGCTTCACCCCAGTCGGCGGGGAATTTGTAGGTCACGATATAAATATCATCCGCGTTGAAAACCCCGCAGGGAACGGTGTCACTGCAGATCAGGTTCCCGCGGCTGTCGGAGATCTGGACCTGGTGTGTCGCCGCGTATTTGGCAATATTGACCGGGTAATAATTCCAGCTCAGCGGGGACATTTCAAAGGTTTCATCAGCCGGAATACCGGATGGACTGATGGAGAAATTCAAAGGATTGGCCGCCATCCAGGTACTGTCAGTGAAACGAAGTTCGCAGTTGAAGGTATTGTTGTTTTCACTGTTCCAGCTGCCGCCCGGGATGGAAAAACCGGTGCCTTCGTCGTTCAGGTAATCCAGACACTCCGACATGGGATCCAGCGGAGCGCTGAGGAAGGAGGCCGGAAGGTCCACGTTCACATCAACGCTGTCATTCATCGGGCTGTCGGCACTGATTCGGAGGTAGTAAGGCTCCCCGACATAGAGCGTTGAACCGTAAACGAGCGTATTGCCCTCTTCATCGGCGATCGAAGGCGTAAGCGTGACCGGTTTGACCGTCATGATGATTTCGATATCCGGCAGAGGCTCTCCCGTACCGGGTTCCGCGGTGACGGTCGGCAGCGGAGTTTCGGTACCTTCAGGCGTGATTTCTGCTGTCGGCAGGGATGTTTCCGTTCCTTCAGGAGTAATTTCTTCTGTCTGGAGGGATGATTCCCGGATGATGACCGGGGACAGGGCTATATTCAGGTCGTTCACAGCCCAGGCATTATCATCCAGATGGATCCGGATCGAAGGCATCACCGCGTCCGTCACGGCACCGGGTGAGAAGGTACAGGATGCGGTGTAGCGGCCGTCCGGGTTTTCTGTTAATTCAAAATATGTGTTCCCGTCTTCGTCCACAGCACAGGCATCGCCGTAAGCTACAGCGGCATCAATATTCGCCTGCCGGGAAATGGACGCCGCCCATTCAGCGGGCCAGTTCACCTCAGCGGAGAAGCTTCTGCCGGAAGGCAGGGCACCGCCCCATTCCGCGGGGAATCTGTACGTCAGCCTGTAAACCTCATCGGAATAAAACATTCCGCAGGCAACGGTATCGCTGCACAGCAGGTTGCCGCGGCTGTCGAAGATCTGCGCCTGATGGGTGGCGGGGTGCTTTGTGATATTCATCGGATAGGCGGACCATTTGAGCGGTAACATCTCAAAGGTCTCCGCAAAGGTCCCGGTTCCCGGGATCATTGAGAAACTGACCGGCTCGGCGGGCAGCCAAACCCGGTCTGTGTAACGCAGTTCACAGCGGAAGGTCCCGCCGTTTTCTTCATTCCAGAGACTGCCGGGCAGCTCCAGCGCGGTACCATCCGCGTTCAGATACTGAAGGCATTCGCTCTCCGGGTCCAGCGGGGCGGACCGAAGCGAGGCGGGAAGCGCGGCTTCCACGGTCACGCTGTCGTTCAGGACGCTGTCTGAGCGGAGAGAGAGGTAATAGGGATCACTGACATAGATCGTGGCATTCGCGTAAAGCACCTCACCGTTTTCGCCGAGGAACGCCGGCACCATTTTGACCGGCTTGACCGTGATCGGGACATCGATCTCCGGTTCGGGGGTTCCTGTGGCTGAAGGTGACGTGGGTGAGACTGTCGGCTGCGCTTCGGAGGTTGGCGTGGCGGAGGCTTCAGCCCCGGCGGACGGACGCACCCCGCGCAGCAGATAAGAGGCGGACTGGGAGGCAAAGCTGCCGGCTTCATCCCTGAAGCTCACATCGAGGTTGTAATCCCCGGCGCCGGGCAGTGCTTCCGCAGTGAAGACTACGCGCATAGTCGTGTCATCTTCACCTTCCGTCGTTCTGGAAAGTGTCTGGCAGCTGGCCTCATCTTCCCCGGCCGGGCAGAGGACCGCGGTCAGTTCCATCTGCGCGTCCGCAAAGGAGCGCATCTCGTCGGAATTGACCGTGACGGTAAAGGTGAAGGCTTCCCCGGCGGCAAGCGCGGAGGCGTCGATCTCGATGCGGTCCGCTTCCTGCGCAAGGACTGTGCCTGCCCTCAGGAAGAGGGAGAGCGTCATGAGAAACGAGAGAAATGGAATAAGATATAAGCGGCCTGCCCGGAAGCAGCCGGAAGCCTTTCTTTCGAATTTATTTTTCATTGTTTTTACCCTTTCTCTCATTTTTTCCACTATAAGAGCTCGCTTTGCATCCCGGAGGGTATGCTTCGCAGGGCACTGGAGCGAAAGTTCATGTGTCTGCGAAAGCCGCATCCCGCGCCTGATTTCCGGGGGCTTACACCGGTAAGGTACAGGCTTCGCCTGTTTTTTATGCGGTGTAAGAGCTCCGCCCCCCATACCCCCGCTGTGTTTCAGGGCTCTTTTTCTGACTCACCCGCAAAAGGCGGTGGTAACCTTTGCGGATAATTTTACACTTTACCGAACAAAAAATCAATTGCCGGCTTCATAATTCTTTCAGCAAATAAGACGAAAGAATGACCCTCTCCGGGGTCTGGCCCCTTCGCTGCGCTGCGGGACCAGACCCCGCTGAGTACCGCTTGATCAGGAGAGATCCATTGTTCCCTTTGATGAAACGGCAATATGCCCGCGGATAGCGTTAGGGACGGTCGGATGGCTGTCCCTGCATCGGCGGCTTATTGGGGGGCCACAGGCATACGCGCCCCTGTCCCGTCAGGGACTGCGGGACGTATGCAATCTGTCCTGTCAGGGACAGTTGTGTACGTCCCGACGATACGTCGCCCATGCCCGCGCATGGCTGTCCCTGCATCGGCGGCTTATTGGGGAGCCGTACACAGCTGACCCGGGTCCGGGTCAGGCTACATACGGCCCCGTGGCCCATGTTCGGGCCACAGGCATACGCGCCCCTGTCCCGTCAGGGACTGCGGGACGTATGCAATCTGTCCTGTCAGGGACAGTTGTGTACGTCCCGACGATACATCGCCCATGCCCGCGCATGGCTGTCCCTGCATCGGTGGCTTATTGGGGGGCCGCACACAGCTGACCCGGGTCCGGGTCAGGCTGCATACGGCCCCGTGGCCCATGTTCGGGCCACAGGCATGCGCGCCCGCGGGTACCGTCCCCGGGGGACGGCCGGCAATTTATTTTATTGTCAAGGTTCTCATTTTTTCCCGGTAATACAGCCGTTTTTGCGTTTGCTGAAAACCAGGGGGACAGTTCCGCTGCGCGAAACCGTCCCCGCGCCGGGGTCTGGTCCCCGCAGCGAAGCGGAGGGGCCTGAACCCGCCAAGTACCGCTTGATCAGGGGAATGTACCGTTCTTCCTGATTTAATGGTACTTCATGGGGACGGGATCCTATGGCTGACGCCTCCGGATACCGTCCCCGGTGGGCGATAACCAGGGGGACAGTTCCGCTGCGCGAAACCGTCCCCGAAGGACGGCCGGCAATTTATTTTATTGTCAAGGTTCTCATTTTTTCCGGTAATTCAGCCGGTTTTGCATTTGCTGAAAACCGGGAGGACAGTTCCGCTGCGCGGAACCGTCCCCGATCCGGGGTCAGTCCCCGCAGCGAAGCGGAGGGGCCTGTCCCTTCTGAGTACCGCCGAATCAGGGGTGATCCATTGTGCCCTTTGTTGTTTCGGTACTTCTTGAGGACACTTCACTTTCCCTGATGTAATGGTACTTTGTGGGGACGGGACCCTGCGGCTGGCGCCTCCGGGTACCGTCCCCGATCCGGGTCCCCGATTGGCTTATCCGCCATCGCCGCCGAGGGTGACATCAAGGGTCACCGTCGGGAGATTCACAGACATCACCCCCCTGCTGGGCGCATAAGTCTCATTACCGAGAAACTCCGCGACAATTGACTTTGTATTGTCGGTAATAGTCAGCGTACAGCTTGAACCGGTACAGGTCTCAATTCGTTTATTGCCGCCCTCAACACCGGAATAAGTGTAATAGAGATACGACGGTGTAGAGGATCCCCAGATACTTGTACCGTTATATGTTGTATCTGCTTCGACAGTTACGATCTGCCCAACAGACATACTGCCGGGGGCCGGTTGTTTAAAGAGCGTGGTTGTATCCAATGCGGATCCATTAACCGTTACAGCGAACATCGTCGGGAAATCCTCATTCGCTTCTTTGGTCAGCCAGGTTCCGTCCAGATGTGCATGGATATTCTTCTCACCCGCAGGAGTTTTGAAGCGGACATTTTCTGTCGTACAGGCATATACCCTGCCGTTTTCCACATCCCGAGGATTTTCCGGTGTACAGGAGACTTGATGATCAATGTCACCGGTAAATACAACATCCGCATTGAAAGGCCAGTCAGTACTGGGTAAACTATCTGTTCCAACAAGATCATTATTCTCAACAAAAACACTTACCGTCAAAGAAAATTCATCCTTCAGCGTCCGACATTGTTCAGGCATGGAAGCACAATCCGCCATTGTATAAGCCTCAGGAAACTTTGGAAACTGCGGATGATAATTCTCTGTGTTGAAATACAATCTGCCGTCATCATACAGATAATCCGTCACCGGAGTAAGAGTGACCTTGAACGGAGGCATTGGGAAGATCGCGGTCGTGGATCTGTAATTATCATCGCCGCTGTAACTCAGTTCGAGCATATCATAGCCGGATAACTGTCTATCAGTATCGAATCGCATTTCAATTGTTCGGTATCCAGGTCCCGAACTAAAACCCATCAATTTGAAATCAGACACATCACATTCACAATGCACATCGGATAAATCCCAAACACATGTATTGCCATTATTCATAAATTTCAACTCCGCTGATCCTTGTGGTATGGCTGTCTGGCTTGTATCAGGAGTTCTTAGAGTCAAATGTATACTCCTAATGGACGTACCTTTTTCTTCGTACGTCACTGAAAAATTAACATCGACCTGATTGCCATGCTCTTTTTCCGCTTTAGAAGGAGCATTTGACCAGTCGCCGCTGTAACGGGCTGTGTACTTTGTGGTCTGATGATCAGTCACCGGCAGATCTTTTATTTCGATGACCAGACGATTTTCCCCGCCCTGGCTATAAACACGCGCTGTACCACCGCCGCACGAATTTGTGAGATTCTTGGTATATGCAGCCTCATTCACTCCATAATCCAACGGAACAGTACAGGTATAACTGCCTTTGCTGATCACCAGCGAACCGGCCGGCCAGTATTTATTAATGAGTTCTTTTGGCGTATAACCCAGACTTAAAT
Organism: uncultured Chloroflexota bacterium; assembly: GCA_902774215.1. Taxonomy (GTDB): domain Bacteria; phylum Chloroflexota; class Anaerolineae; order Anaerolineales; family Anaerolineaceae; genus Flexilinea. Next base: position 32,250 of record CACYHU010000009.1, on the reverse strand, counting down.
TCATATCAACTTTGTCTGAACCTTTATTTTCAATTTGTGATATTCCAAGCGTCGTGGGGAATTCATCAAATTCCTTTTCATTAATTGCAGATTTATGATACCTATCTCCTTGATATTGGATATATATCTTCTCAGCTTTTTCCAAATCTAATTCCGTCATTCCCTTCAGTGTCACTGTCACACTTCCATAAACCTCATTCTTAATTATTTCTTCTGCACCACAAATTGATTCATCATTTATTCTAAAGGTACATGATTTACCGTTTGAAGTAGTGACGGTTATCTGTCCACTTGTGCCATTAAATAACGTAAACTGAAGATATTTAGTTCTCTCCTCATCATCAAGCTGCAATGCAGTAATATCTTTAATTTGTGTAACAGTTTGTACAGAAGCAAAGTCAGTGTAAAACTTACCGCGGGTAGTATCATCTGTTTCGGCATACAGCATATCATCGGAATAATCAATTGTGAAGACGCTTTCACCTTTGAATTCATCAGGATTTGTACGAGTTCTTGATTCAAAATCGAAAGTAAAAGAGCCTGTAAGAGGGTCGAATGTATAATTCTTATAATAAAAACCCTCGTAATTTAATCCACAGTCATATCCACCATTCAAATATTTACAAGTCGCGTGAGAGACCCAGATATTATCAAGTCTCAACTTAATATCTATATTGTCAATATGTCCGGTAAAAGGAATATTGTCAAAATTAGGACTTAACCTTTTCACAATACCGGAAAGAGTAAATATTATAGGAGAACCTGAACCATTATTTTGTTCGTATCCGATGCTATCTATTATCACAGATGTTTTTATTTTTTCAAATTCTATCGTTTTGGATGAAGGACCAAAATAAATATCGCCACTGTATTCGATCTTTGCGGTGGTCGCGTTTTCCGCATTTAACGGAAGATCTTTAAATAGGAAGCTCCACAGATCAAAATCCGCCATAACATATTTATCCGTATCCACTGGTTGATCGTTGATCTTGAGCGTCTTCGCGGTCAGGTCATATTCAGCGTACTTTTCACCGATTGTGATCTTCAGCGTCCCGGTCGGCGTCTTGCCTTCATCTTCATTTTCATCCCAACCCAACAGTGTATCCAGCCTGACACCTCCTACATTTTGGCTATCTTTATACCGGTTGGCCGTTTTGATCGTGATCTCAGTATCGATCCTGTCAAAGAGAACCTTGTTGGTCTTCGACGGATTGAAAAAGCCGTCCCCACTGTATTCCACAGAAACCCGGTCCGCGGAGCTGTCATCGATAAGCATATCCTTCACTTTGAAGATCCTTCTGTCTGCACTTATTGTCCCGGTTCCCGGTTCGCAGTCCAATTCCCCGGTCCTGATCGTCAGCGTGCAGCTGCCGCTGCCCACCACGAATTTGACGCTTCCGGCAGGTTTCCTCCCGTCCGCTATGGTCTCGTCCCACTCCAGTTTTGCCGTGATCGTAGCATGTTTCTCATCCGGCTTATAGGAACTGACGATATCGATCGTGGTATCGACTGTCTTGAATAAAACCTTTGCCGTGGAAGACGCGTTGAACACCGCATCGCCGCTGTATTCGGCTGTGATACCGTCCGCCGTCGTATCAGTCACCGCCATCTCGTCAACAAGGATCTCATAGGTGATATTGTCACCGATGGTTTTGGGAGCTATAATAACATTCTTCGTATCGCAGTCCACCATTTTTTTCGTGGAAAGGTTCAGCGTACAGCTGCCGCTGCCGCTGGTGAACCTGATGGTCCCGACCGGTCTGCGGGTTGCAGCCTTCTCCCGATCCCAGGAAAGAACAGAGACAAAACTCACCAGCGCCGGGTCATTCGGTTTATAAACAGAGTTGATCGCCAGTTCCGTATCGATCTTCGAGAAGTATTTCTTCTCGGATTTTGAGCTCAGGAAGAGGCCATCGCCCGAATATTCGGCGACGATATCCCCGCCCGCATTGCCTCCAAAGTCGAGCCCCGTGATCTTATATGTCTTATCCACAACAGAGACTGACCCGCTGCAATCGGTAAACTTTGCCGGAGAGGCAGAAATATCCAGCGTACAGACAGCCGAACCCGAGGTCAGCTTGATGGTACCGTTTGGTTTGGGTTCATTACCCATGATTTTGAAACTATCTCTTTCAAGCGTCAGATCCACATTAACCGTCCCTGCCGGCATCTTCACCTGATCTCTCAGGGAGAGCGTCGTTGGTAATGTCGTAAACAGGACATAGTCACTGAAGGACGGATTGAACAGCTTGTCCCCGCTGAATTCAGCCTTGACCCGGTCCGGATCATTGCCGCTGGAAAGCAGAATGTTATTAAGCGTCAAGTACCATTCTATACGATATTTATCGTCAACCTCCTCACTACCGGTTCCACCAAGATACACTTCCGTCTCAGCATCCGCACAGGTAAAAGATTTATTAGCCAGATCCAGCTTACAGATGTCGCTGCCCATGGTAAATGTAACGGTTCCGACCGGCTTCACGACATCACCCAGAGGTTCTGGTTCATATGGCAGAAACCAATTCAGCGTATAGCTAAGATTTACTCTCGAGTTTGAGGGCTTATAAGCCAAGGGTCTATGAGTTTCCGGATCGTGTTCAACAATCGTCAATGTAGTATCAACATGTTTGAAGAAGAACTCATCCGCCTCGGATTTCACGAATAAACCGTCACCGGAATACTCCGCTTTGATGCTGGGCGCTGTTCCGTCACCGATCTTCAGGCCTGTTATCGTATAGACCGGATAAGGAACACCGTCAATTTCAACATCGCCAGGTGTAATACTATTAAAATCACAGTCCGTAAACTTTGGCTGACTTCCCATTTGCATGGTACAGGTTGAAGAACCGGCAGTCAGTTTGATCGTACCGGTTGGTTTCTCGGTGTCTGTTGTAAGGGTTTTGTCCCATTTTACCAGGACGATCATTTCATCTACCGCGCCATCCGGGGCGAGATCGGCTTTTGTGATTATCGTCTCCGTCGGGACCGTCTTGAATTTGACGATCAGGCTTTCGGACTTGTTGAAGATAACATCCCCGTCATAGGAGGCGGTGAGGCGGTCAGCGGTATTTGAAGTCAGGACGATATTCCTGAAGGACCATTTGTATCCGATGTTCCCATCCGCATCCACAGGAAGCTCCGCCATCGTGATCTCTGTGCTCACTCCGGAACAGGTAAAGCTATCCGGGTCCACCTTCCTGCCAGGGTCCTCAGTTGTCGGAAGATAATTTTTATCGATGGTGAGTTTGCAGGTGTCGCTGCCGATATTCATGGTCATTGTCCCGGTAGGTTCACTGCTTATCGTATCATTCTTCTTCCATTTCAGCGTTATATCCGCATTGGCCATGGATCCGTCACCCACCTTGACCGCTGAATCCGGATCAATATCGGTTTTGGTATCAATCGTCTCGAATTTGACGATCAGGCTTTCGGACTTGTTGAAGATAAAGTCCCCGCCGTAGGAAGCGGTGATACGGTCCGCGGTATTTGAAGTCAGGACGATATTCGAGAACGACCATTTGTAGCCGATGTACCCATCCGTTTCCGGATATCTGGTCATTTTGATCACTGTGCTCTCTCCGGCACAGGTAAAGGTGTCCAGATCCACCTTCCTGCCAGGATCAGTATCTGTTGGAATATAAGTTCTATCGATGGTGAGTCTGCAGGTGTCGCTGCCGATATTCATGGTCATTGTCCCGGAAGGTTCATTGCCCACCGCATCATCCTTTTTCCATATCAGCGTCATATCCACGTTGGCCATGGATCCGTCACCCACCTTGACCGCTGAATTCGGAACAATATCGGTTTTGGTATCAACGGTCTTGAACTTCACGATCTTGCTCTCGGAAGCATTAAAGATGGAGTCTCCGGAATAATCAGCCGTAATGCGGTCCGCCGTTGTGGAGGTCAGGACAATATTGCTTATCGTCCATCTATAGCCGATGATCCCGTTTCCATATTCTGTAACATTCCCGTCACTATCGACAATAACATGCCCATCATCGTCTTTAATAATCCCATTCTCATCTTCTTCAAAAGTTTTCCCGGATACATTTTCCGCGATATGCTTCAGTGTAATATCGGTATTCTCTCCGGCACAGGTGAAGTTGTCGATATTCGTAAGATCATCTTCCGTAAAGGTCAGCACACAAGTATCACTGCCGATAATCAGTTTATTCGTGCCGGTTGGTTTATTGCTCATTGCATCGTTCTTATTCCACTTCAGCGATGTTGTAACATCAGCGTCAGCTTTCTTCACAGCGGCGTCGATTGCCAGCGTGGTATCGACTTTTGTAAACTCGACCGTCGGTGAAACGGACTTCTCAAAGTAGCTGTTGCCGGAATACTCCGCTTTGATAGTGGTCCCGGCTTCCGCGCCCATTTCCAGATTGTAAACGGTGATCTCACCCGTAACCGTATTGATTATCACCGGAACCGGATGTGCCGCATCCGGTTCAGCCGCACAGTTACTAAACCTCTTTGTTCTAAGGTTCAATGTACAGCTCTTGGAACCGGAAGTAAAGGTCATCGTTCCGGGAGCCAATTCAACATCTTCCGGTAAATCACCATCCCAGCTGATTCTTGCCGTCAGGTCGACCATATTATTGCTCTTCTTGATGGGGGAACTGATCCTTGTGATTGTTTCTTTCGTCTCAAACATCTTTGTCGTGCTGGTGGACGGGTTAAAGACGGCATCCCCTGAATACTCTGCCTTCACCCTGTCGGCACCGGTACCGGAGAGCAGCACCTTTCGAAGCTTCAGCGTCATTTGCCCCGGTTCGGTCACAGTGGCTCTCACATCCGTGCCAAGGCCGGCGCAGCTGATCGACTGAGGACTATCGATATTCATCGTACAGGTCTCGCTGCCGATGGTAAACTTTATCGTCCCGGCAGGCGTGGCACTGCCCGCGTCATCCGGATCCCAGGTAAGCTTACCGTCAATATTGGCAAGGGCTGATGTGTCAAATTTCCATGCCCTGTCGATTTCCAGTGTCGCATTGACCTTGTTGAAGTACAGCGTATCCGAGACGGATGCCATAAAGACGCCGTCTCCGGAATATTCCGCCTTGATGTCGTCCCCGATACCAGGACCCATCATCAGGCCGCTTATATCGAAGGTCCTCGGGTTCCCGGCGGAAGATGAAGCCTGCACGCTGCCTGTGCAGGGCGCCTCAAACGACGCGGTTTCCCCTTCGATCTTCATGGTACAGACAGCCGAACCGGAGGTGAGTTTGATGCTTCCCGTAGGTGTTTTCCCTGCCGGGGCAGTGGCCGCCCAGCCCAGACTGACCTTCAGCTTCACCGGGCCGAGTATACCTTCCTTATCCTGATCCGAGATCGTGGTGGTGGTCGCGACAGTCGGGAAGATGACGATCTTGCTGGCGGAGGGGTTGAAATTGGCGTCGCCGCCATATTCAGCCTTCACCCGGTCCGCGGTATTGGAATTGAGCAGGATGTTCGTCAAAGCCCAGGTGATGTGCCCATGTTCGGAATCATTCGTGACTTTGACGGTCGTGTCTTCACCTGCGCAGTTGAAATCCACAACGGACTGATAATCCGGATCACTCATCTCATCCAGGTCATAGACCAGTTTACAGGTCTCGCCGCTGAAGGTGAAGGTGATGGTACCTTCCTCAGGCACCAGTCCCGCCGGATCGGTGGGCACATCCCAGCTGAGTATCGTCGTGACATTCACGAGGTAGTCCCCGGCTTTGGTCGCAGGGTTTATCTCAAGGGTGGTATCGGTCCTGTCAAAGTAGACAGTATTCGATGCGGAAGCCAGGAAGGTCCCGTCGCCGCTGTATTCGGCTTTAAGGTCATCACCGGCTTTGTCGCCCATGTTCAGTTCCGTGATCTTGTAAATACGGGCTTTCGGATTCGTTTTATCAATTTGCACCTTGCCCTGGCAGTCCGTAAACGCCGGAGCGTCATTCGCTACGGACAGGGTACAGACAGCTGTACCCGAGGTGATCTTGATGGTACCGCCCGGGGTCATATCCGGAGCCGGGGGGTCATCAGTCCAGCTCAGGTTCAGATCCATGGAGAGTTTGCCGTCAGAAGCTTTTCTCGGGTCCTCAATGCCAAGCTGGGTCTCGACATTCTGGAACAGGACGATGCGGCTGGAAGAAGGATTGAAGATCGAATCTCCGTTATAGTCCGCCTTCACGCGGTCCGCGCCTGTGGAAGTGAGCAGAATGTTCGTGATCGTCCATTCCCAGGTGATCTTACCGGCAACCGTCTTTTTGACCGGATCGGAGACCACGGTCGATTCACCGGAACAGCTGAAATTCTTTGTCACGATATCCATCCGGCAGGTTTCACTGCCGATGGTAAAGGTGATCGCTCCCGAAGGTTCGCTCTCACCGGCTTCAGACTCGAGCCAATCCAGCGCAGTCTTCAGGTTCACGAGCCCGTCGTCACCCTTGTAGGCGCTGGTGATATTCAAATGCGTGTCTGCCTTGTTGAAGAACTGGCTGTCGGAAGCAGAGGGCAGGAAGACCACGGTCCCGGAATATTCAGCCCTGAGGCTGTCACCGGTATTGCCGCCCATATCCAGACTACTCACTTCAAACGAGAGCGAGTTGGTCCCCGGGGTTGAAACCCGGATCTGAGAGCCCTGACAGTCTATCCATCTTGCATCCCAACCGGTCGAAGTATTTTTGAATTCCATCGTGCAGGACGCGGTGCTGGAAATGAGTTTGATCGTCCCGTGGGGCTTCATAGTGGCATAAGGCTCCTCTGTTTCAACAGCCCAGCCCAGGTTGACGGTGGTGCCGACCAGCCCGGACGCGGTCTTTTTATAACCGGAAAGCGTGAGCGTGGTCTCGATCGTCTTGAAGAGGACGATCTTGCTGGAGGAGCCGTTAAAGACCGCGTCACCGCTGTAGACAGCCTGGACACGATCCGCACTTTCTGAGGCAAGGAGCATCTTTTCGATGGTCCATTTGATACCATCAATACCCTCATCCTCATCATGCACATCCTCCGAAGTGATTTTTGTCAGTTCGCCGGTGCAGCTGAAGACTTGCGTGGTGATATCCAGTGTACAGGTATTGCCGCCGACGGTGAAGGTGATCGTCCCGGTCGGTTTGGTTCCTGGCGCAACCTTATCCGACTTCCAGGTGAGCAGTGAGGTCACATTCGCGAGATTGGACCCCGTCTTGTACGCCTGCAGGATATCCAGCTCCGTATTCACCTTGGTGAAGTCCTTCGCTTCGGAAGCCGATGCGAGGTAGAAGCCGTCGCCGCTGTATTCCGCTTTGATGTCCTGGCCGGTTCCGTCACCGATCTTCAGGTTTTCGATGGTATATTCCAATTTCTTGGCTTCCTGCGGAGAGACCGGTGTGGCAGACCCCTCGCAGTCAATAAACTTTTCCGTATCAAGACTGAGCGTACAGGACGCGCCTCCGGAGGTGAACTTGATCGTACCGTGCGGTACCATATCGGCAGGCGTATTATCATCCCATTCCAGTACCGTATTCATATTGACCAGTCCGTCCGCGGTTTTGCGCTGATCGTTGATATCCACCCTGGTCGGGACCGTCTTAAACATGAAGATCACACTCGAAGAGGGATTATAGATCGCGTTGCCTTCGTATACCATGCTCACCCGGTCGGCCGCATCGGACGAAAGAACAACGTTCTTTATGCTCCACCGCAATAAACCTGCGGTCGTCCTGTCCGGTTTAAGCCCGGTCGTTGTTGTACCGGAACAAGTGAAATTCTCAGAAGATTCCGTGAAATTCAGTCTGCAGACCTCGCTGCCGATGGTAAAGGTGATGGTACCGGTCGGGCTGGCGCTTCCCACTAATTCACCGGGGTTCCATTTCAGATCAAAGTCAATATTCGCCAGTCCGGGAGCAGGTTTGTAGGCATCCTGTATCAACAGCTCCGTGTTGACCTTATTGAAATCGACCGTATTTGAGGTGGATTTCAGGAAGAGCCCGTCACCGGAATATTCGGCGGCAAGGGTTTTCCCGCTTCCGTCACCGATCCTCATATCTTTAATGATATAGGTGCGCTTTTTAGCGTCCGGTCCTTCCGACGGCGGTGTAACGGTGCCTCCGCAGTCCGCCTCAATGAAAGCCGCCGTATCAAGGTCAAGTGTACATACCGCCGACTCGGAGGTGAATTTGATCGTCCCGTGCGGCTTCGTCCCGGCCGGATGGGCATCCGTCCATGACAGTTCCGTGGTCACGCTGACCAGGCCGTCCGCGTTTTTACTCTGTCCGTAAAGCCGCAGCGTTGTCGGGATGGTCTTGAACATGACGATCTTGCTCACAGACGGATTATAGACCGCGTCCCCGTTGTATTCCGCCTTCACCCGGTCCGCGGTATCGGAAGACAGGACGATGTTCTTTATACTCCACTTGTATTCGCCCGAAGTTGATTTGTCCGGAGCAAGCCCTTCAGTATCTTCTCCCTCGCAGTCGAAATCCTGTGTCCTGATGTCCAGCTTGCAGGTGCCGCTGCCGATGGTGAAGGTGATGGTCCCGGTCGGGTTGAAGGCCTCGGTAACCGCCGGATCCTGTTTCAGCACGATATCAATATTCGCCAGACCGCTGCCGGGTTTGTAGGCATTCGTGATGTCCAGCGTTGTATTGACCTTATTGAAATCGACCGTATCCGAAACCGAAGCCAGGAACAGCCCGTCTCCGGAATATTCAGCCTTGAGGGTCGATCCCGTCCCGTCGCCGATCTCCATATTTTTGACCGTGACAGTCACCGTTTTGTTAACGTCATCCTGAACGATATTCGGCGGCACAGTATCTCTGCAATCCGGCTCTATGAAATCTTTTGTGCTGAAACTCAGCGTACAGACCCCGGTGCCGGAGGTGTATTTGATCGTCCCGCCCGGTTTCGTCCCGTCCGGATGATCCGCTGTCCATGACAGCACCGTGGTCACGCTGACCAGGCCTTCCGCGGTTTTGTTCTGGTTGGAAAGCGCGAGCGATGTCGGGATGGTCTCGAACATGATGATTTTGCTCGAGGACGGATTATAGATCGCGTCGCCGCTGTATTCCGCCTTTACGCGGTCGGCTGTATCGGAGGGCAGGACGATGTTCTTGATACTCCACTTGTATTCGCCCGTAGTTGATTTATCCGGAGTAAGCCCGGATGTATCCTTCCCCGCGCAGGAGAAACTCTCTGTCACAATGTTCAGGGTACAGGTGCCGCTGCCAATAGTGAAGGTGATGGTCTCGGTCGGGCTGAAGGTTTCGGTACTTACAGGAACCCGCTTCAGCACGATATCAATATTCGCAAGCCCGCTGCCGGGTTTGTAGGCCCTTGTGATATCCAGTTCCGTGTTGATCTTATCAAAGTCGATCTGATTCGAAGTGGATTTCTCGAAGGACACATCTCCGGAATATTCGGCCTTGAGGGTTTTTCCGGACCCGTCGCCGATCTTCATATTTTTAATATTGACAGTCACTTTTTTACCGGCACTATCCGGCGTTACAGTCTGCGGATCTTTATCTCTGCATTCCGGCTCTAAGAAATCTTTCGTTTCAAGGCTGAGCGTACAGGCTGCGGAACCGGAGGTAAACTTGATCGTCCCGGTCGGTACCATACCCTCCGGCAGAACATCCTGCCATTCATCCCAGTCCAGAACTGCCGTTACATTGACCAGTCCGGATCCTGTTTTACTCTGGTCGGAAAGCTGCAGTCTCGTCGGGATCATCTTGAACATGACAATAATGCTCGAAGCCTTATCAAAGACATTATCGCCGGAATATTCAGCCTGGACCCGGTCCGCGTCATTGGATGCGAGCAGGACCTTATCCAATATCCATTTGAGGCTTCCCGAAACGTCTTCATCCTTATCAGGATCTCTGGTGATCGTTGTCTTTTCACCGGTGCAGTCAATCGTTTTGGCTTTCATATCCAGCTTACAGGCGCTGACAAGGGCATCACCGTTCTTGAAGTTAAAGGTGAGCGTGCCTGTCGGGATACTGTCACCGGCATCCTCTTTCGTCCAGGTAAGGAGAGCGTTCAGGCTCGCCAGTCCGTTGGCCGGTTTGTAAACATTGCTGAGCTCCAGTTTTATCGGCTGCAGCAGGCTGCCTTCGGCCGATGAATTATCATATTTGGTGTCGCCGCTGTATTCCGCTTTTATACTTGTACCGGGTGTGCCGGACATTTCCATATCGGTGATCACGATTTTCCCGCCGCTGTACTGCGCGGTTCCCTTGCAGGGTTCGGTAAATTTAATATCAGTATGATCGGTAATATCGATCTTACAGGTCGCCGTGCCGGAAGTAAAGCTGATCGTACCGGTTTCATCAGCATCCGGCGTCAAAACCAAAGTCATGCTGACTTTTTCAATCTGAGTCTGATCATCCTTTTTCTTCTTTGATTCTTCGATCTTCAGATCTGTTTTTATTTTTGTTCCCAGCGGGACTGTTTCACTGGACGAACCCGTGAACAGCGAATTTCCGCTGTATTCGCCCTTGATATCTGTACCCGGATCCGCGGACATCACCATATTCGTGATCACAATGGTCGCCTTTTTGTCCGTTTCACCGCTGGTATATTTGGCATCGCCGGAACAGCCCTCGAACTTAGAACCTGATGTGAATTTGACCGTACCGTTGATCTTTGATTCTTTCGGTGCCTGTGCATCCGGAGTGATCTCAACGGTCATTGAGATCTTGTTATCAGAAGATTTCTTGGGGTCTATGATCCCGAATGTTGTCGGGATGTTCAGAAATTGCTCAGTCGAAGAAGAAGAGGGCTTGAAGACGAAATCCCCGCTGTACTCAACACGGATACGATTGGCACCATCGTCAATTATCATGTCAGTAATATCATAACGATAGTAATCGACACCATCTTTCGTATATTCTTTAGGCTCGATTTTCTTTCCAGTACAGATCAGAACGCCCGTATCTAGATTCAACTCGCATTTCGTAGATTCTTTTGTTTCCTTGTCTGTCTTAACAATTGACGGAACAAAAGTGAAGGTCCCCGTCGGTTTATATTTCTCCTGTACCAAATCAATGCCATATTTGTCGGATCCATCGTCATTCGTACCGATCTTCCAATTGAACAGTACTTCCATATTCAAATGGCCGTTGTCCGGTTTATAAGGATCAGGATCATCACCGATAGAACAGCACCGTGTTGGATGAAGAGGACTTGAAATAATTGTCCCCCTTATAAGTGGCTTTAACACCGGTGGCCGCGGTATCCTTCAATTCCAGGCCGGTCACTTCCACAAGGATGCTGCCGCTATCATTGTCAGGCTTGACACTCACTTTGCCGCCGCAGGTGCTTGTTTCGGCATCCATATCCACATCACAGGTGGCGCTGCCGATGGCAAGCGTGACAATTCCGCCCGGGACCAGTCCATAGGAATGGTTATGATCCCAAAGGATCTCCGTGGCGATATCCGCCCTGTCAACAGCCGTCTTGATCGCGGAATTGATCTGGGTGCCGGAATCCAGTTTGTTGATAACGATTTCACTGGCGGTGGCTTTCCCCTTGGCATAGACATTGTCGCCGGAGTAGGTCGCGGTGACCGTCAGATTGCCTGCCTTTTTGGCAACAAAAGCACAGCTGGTGACCGGCAGGGTCACGGAGCAGGAGCCGGTGCCATCGGTGATCAGGACGGTACCCGTCGGATCCTTACCCTTCGGGAAACCGGAAAACTGGACCGTATAATGTACGGTCTGTCCGACAGCATAGTACGGCTGGACAACATCGTCGTCATCCGCAATGCGGATGATCTTAAAGCTGCGTCCGCCTCCGTTCACATCCTCTTTATCATTACCGCCTTCAAACTTTACCTCGACGGACTTGGTACAGATCACGTTGCCGTTGCCATCGTAAGCATTCAGAATGAAGGTTGTCTGTTTATCAACAGCTACACGCATAAAACCGGTAGGCTGGAGCCAGTCCCCGATCGTGCCGCCGGATAAAGGCGCAGGCTGGGACGGCTTTTCGTATTTCTCGCCCTTCTCCTTGGCTTCCTGCTCCTTTTTCTTCTCCGCGTCCTCGCTGTCCTTTTCCGCTTTTGCCGAAGAGATCAGCTGAACCCGGTTGGTGCCGCCGCCGGTCCAGGTGAGCATCACCGTGCCCGGCTCCTTGAGCGAGGTCGCGTTGGCCTTCAGGTCACATTTCAGCCCTGAGCCTTCGCCATCATCCGCAGCACCGGCCACACGGACCGGGAGCGAGTATTCCTTTTTCACCTGTCCGACTTCCGCACTGAGCACATAATTAACGGATTTTTCCGGATAGGCATTTTCACTGCCGACGGGATTCAGCGAGTCTGATGAAAGGCCTTCGATCTTGACCGAGGTCACACCCTTGACGTTCCATTCCACCAGAATCTGTTCCTGCGGCTGCAGCTGGTAATCCGGGAAATAATCAATGACCCGGTACCCGGATTCGGCAAGGGGATCCTCCACCACTTCCACCAGCTTGATGCTGAAGTCCCGGTTCCTCACGGGCGATTCCGGGGAATTGACGGGTGCGGCCGTCTGCGTGACAGTCGTACGTTCGATCAGGTCCGCTTCCGGATAAGGCGTCGGGGTGGCTGCAGGACGAAGCAAAGGACTGACCAGAATATTTTCGTTATTCAGGTCTACGGTGGGTCTCACATACCCGCTGTTACTATTTGTATTATCACCCGAAGAGCCGAACATCATCTGTTCAGGGTTCAGGTTGACAGGGCCGTAACCGGTCGTATTGTAATTATCCGGAATGGTCAGCACATTTGACTGGGCCGCCGGCTGCGGGTTGACAGCGGGGCGGATGGTCGTGGGCGAAACATCCGAATCCGTAAGCAGCTGCAGCGAGCCCCAGCGGCTGGTCCGGCGTGTGTTATTATCATTCGGTACCGCGATCCCGTTAGGCCTTACCCATACCGTAAAGCTGTTCAGGTCGATCCGGTCCGGGGCGACATTCAGGAAAAGGCTGCGGATATCATATCCGGAATTATTCTGCGCTTTCAGTGAAAAAAGCGTATCGGAGGTATAACCCTGCGCGAGCGTCCCGCTGAAGTTTTCCTCCGTCAGGTCTGTCCGCTGCTTGTTATATACCAGGGCGGCTTTGGAAATATCGCCGTCTACCGCCCAGTTCAGCGTCACCTGCTGGTTATACAGTGCATCGCGAACATCCGTATTCAGCTTACTGACCATCGGATTTCTGGGAATGACCAGCACCTGAATATCCTTTTCATAGTTCAGACTGAGCAGCTTGCTGATAAAGTTTTCAGTCTTCAGCGCATAAGTCGTCGAAACCTTCGGTGAAACGAACTGACTGCCGGTACGGGAAACGACCTGCGGATCACTGCCGTCATCTAATGTGACCGTGCCCGCGAACGGTGAAACATTCCAGTTCAGGCGCACAGAATTACCGTAAAGTGTTACCAGTGTGCGCTTGCCGTTATCCCCGTCAAAACGTAAAATACGCGGCTGAAGAACCACCAGGGCACAAAGCAGCAATACGATCAGCGCAATAAAGACCCAAAAAGTGTTGATAAGCGGTTTGACGACCACCTCACCCATCACCGATTGTCCTTCACCGGGACGGTCAGCGGGGGTCACGTCTGTATTGTAATGATGGGAATGAGAAGAGAAACCAAAAAGAGGCAGTTTGCGCGAACTGATACGCAGCGGCACCCGGGAATTGTCCCCCGGACGGACAGTGACAGATTCCTGCCCCTGCAGGCTGCTGCCTTCGCGTTCATAAGTGAAGTACAGTTCGTTTGAATCATCATAGGAACGATGGAAGAAAGTTGTGGGCGCGTTGCCTTTATTGAGGATCACAATATCGGCCAAATCCGACTGCTTCCGTCTGGAGATCTCCAGACGCCGCGGCGTCGGCCCGACCACCATATATTCGGTAAACGGCAGGATGGTCAGGGAGGAATCCACAATTCCTGTCTCCCCCTGATAGTTTGGAGATGCCGCGATAAAATGGAGATTGTAATAACCTGCTTCAGAACTCGGATCACGCGGCGGATTGATGCGGACGGTAAAAAGTCCTTTGCGGCCTTCGTTCAGGTTCAGTACCGGCGGGATGATCTGGACCCAGGAGGAGGGGATCCCCTGCAGCTGCAGCTGCATATTGGCAACCAGCGGCCCGGCATTCGTGACTGTCAGCTCAAATTCCGTTGTTGCCCCGGCCTCGATCTCCGTCATCGAGCTGCTGGTGATCTCCAGCAAGATATTGCCATTGCCGCTCTGGTATTGAGCGGATGCTCCGCTGACACCCATGCCCTGATACTGGATCATGATATCCGTACTGAGACCGTTCAGCATTAAGGTCAGGCGGTAATCGCCGATCCCCAGCACAGAACCATTCTGCAGGTTTTCATCTATCAGGCCGATCTGGCGGCCATTGATCGTGGTTGGTTTTGTGGGGTCCAGCTGGGTGATATACCAGCGATCACTGTCAAAATGAAGCATGGCATGAAAATCACCGATGTTATCCCCTCTTAAAATGATATCATTCCCATTGTCCGAGCCAATGTTGATCACTGACTGGCTGAATGCTACTTCTCTGCTGTAATCAAGGTTGCTCATTATTATTTTTCTCCGCAGCTTAGAAAACCAAATTGCTTATAGCCGCAACGATCTGTAAGGACAGGATAACCAGACCAACAACGATCATCTGCGGCAGGATCCTTTCGATCTGAGCCACTTTTTCATAAATAACGATCCCGTTGACATAATGGTTCGGAGCCGTCAGCGGCAGCCGTGTCTGAGGGATCTGAAGGACTTCAATCTTGTACAGATGTGAGACCGCCGCCGCGCTTTCGGAAAGGTTCATGATCTCGACATCAATTTTCATCGATTCACCCGGGTTCAGGATCTTTGACTGGAAAAAGTTCAGCGAACCGCCAAGCTCATCGACTTTCCCGATACTCTTATTCCAGACTTCTTCATCATACACAAAGTTTTTATCACGAAGGGAGCCGGTCCCGGAATTATCAGCGTCAGCCGATGTCTCCGTCAGGGATGAAGCTTCGCCGGACCTGCCCACGACAAACTCATTGCCGATCTTGGAAATGTCCGGTGTCATCGCCTCGGCTGCGGAAGTGATCTTATCGCTCATGGGCAGCCGGCCGAGCTGGTCACCGAGAGACTTCGCGGTATTTACCTTCGTCCCGATGGAACTGGTCAACTGTGAGGCATCCTGCTGGATACCTTTGAGCGAAGCCTGCGCCTCCCGCAGATCACCGTTCACACCCGGCAGCAGCGAGGAAACATTCGCGAGAATAGAAGCAAAAAACCCGGCCTTTTTGCCGACTTCGTTGATGCTTTTTGTAACTGTCCCGACCGCATCTTCCGCCGTGTCAGTGACTTTTTTCTTACCCTTCGACATCGGATCCTTGAGATCCGGTATCAGGGTCTGCATATGATCTTCCGGAACCGGATTTTTTTCGAAGCCGGTTTCGGTTTCTGCTTCCGGCGGTTTTTCCTCTTCTTTTTTCTCATTCTTCGGAACATAGGAGACCCGGATCAGCGGCATGCCGTCGACCCGGAAGCGGACTGCCAGACTCTTCGGGAGGTCCACCGCCCGCAGCAGAAAAAGTGATGAAGTGTTGCCGTTGTTCGTGACCGTCAGTTTGTGCGTCTTTATCCGCCGGTTCATATAATATTCAAAAACGAAGTCATTTACCAGAAACATCACTCCCGCAAGAAAAAGCGCTACAAGCAAAACGAAATTCACCGCCAGCACCTTATTCCAGTTGATCGGATTACGGAGGTTGGACATGCCCTCGATCAGTTCCGTAATAAATTCATTGCCTTTGATAAAATCAAGAACCAAGTTGATCATTTCAATGACTTTACTCATCGAAGGAGCCTCCTCTCATCACCCGGATCTCCGGTTTCCCGTCATCATTCCCGCCGGAAGTATCACCCTGATCATCTTCCGCAGAAATTTCTTCATCATCAAATTCACCGTTTCCGCTGACAACATAAACCGGCTCATCTCCGCCGTCCCACGGCGATTCTACAAATCTGTTTTTCCGGTCTTTACCTTCAGGCGTTTTTTCAGGAGCGGGTTCCGCCTCTTTTTTCACAGATGCACGGGAAGACTGCTTCAGCGTTTCCGGAAGCTCAGGCAGCTCCGGAACGTCAGGAAAAGCCTGTACTACCGGAACATGCGTCTTATCTGTTTCCGTATCCGCTCCGGACAGGGTAAATAATGTTGGCTTTGATTCCTCACCCGGCAGATCCGCATCTTTCTCTTCCGTCACCGGAGCAGGAAGTTCCGGCCCTCCCTCCGGTGCGGGCTCCGGTTTGATCTCTTCTGTTTTGAGCGGTTCGTTCTGTACGGTTTTCTCTCCGTCCATACTGTCTGATCCCGTTTTTTCGGGCTGTTCCCCGCTTATTTCCGCTTTAAATTCCGGGCTGTCTCCTGACATTTCATCCCTCATCAGCGATATTCAGTTTTTCATTAAGCCTTTCTTCCTGCACCGGGGGCTGCACTTCGGCAGCATTTTTGTCCCGGACAGGACCGGCGTTTTCATCGGGTTTCAGTTCCTCATCAGGCGCGGCTTCCTGCACCGGCGGCTGCGCTTCGGCAGCATTTTTGTCCCGGACAGGACCGGCGTTTTCATCGGGTTTCAGTTCCTCATCAGGCGCGGCTTCCTGCACCGGCGGCTGGGCTTCAGCAGTCTTTTTGCTCCGGACAGGCTTGGCTCTCCCGTCGGGTTTCAGTTCCTCATCAGGCGCGGCTTCCTGCACCGGCGGCTGGGCTTCAGCAGTCTTTTTGCTCCGGACAGGCTTGGCTCTCCCATCGGGTTTCAGTTCCTCATCAGGCGCGGCTTCCTGCACCGGCGGCTGGGATTCAGCAGCCTTTTTACTCCGGACAGGCTTGGCTCTCCCATCGGGTTTCAGTTCCTCATCAGCATCAGCTTCCTTCACCGGGGTCTGTGCCTCAGCGTTCTTTTTACTCCGGACAGGCCTGGCTTTTCCGTCGGACTTCAGTTCCTCATCAGTGATTTCTTTCCGTACAGGCTGCGGAACTTCCGCGGGCTTTTCCTCCCGGTCAGGCCCGGCTTTTTCGTCAGCCTTCAGTTTCTCATCAGTACTTTCTTTCTGCGCAGGCTGCGAGACCTCCGCGGGCTTTTCCTCCCGGAGAGGCATGGCTTTTCCGTCAGACTTCAATTCCCCATCAGTACTTTCTTTCTGCGCAGGCTGCGGGATCTCCGCGGGCTTTTCCTCCCGGAGAGGCATGGCTTTTTCGTCAGCCTTCGGTCCCTCATCGGTACTTTCTTTCTGCGCAGGCTGCGGGACCTCCGCGGGCTTTTCCTCCCGGACAGGTTGGGCTTTTCCGTCAGCCTTCAGTTTTTCGTCGGGTACCGCAGCTGCTTCTTCCTGAATATCCTGCATCAGGTCGCTTTTCTTCACCCTGGTCCGGGTCATCTTGGAAGCCCTTTGCGAGGAAGAGTCAGACTCCGGTTCCTTTTTAGCAGCGGGTTTCTCTTCTTCAAAAGCGTCATTCTCGTTATGCCGTATCAAAACGACCGGCTCCTTCTTTTTCCTCCTGGAATAACGGCTGTTGTCATCTTCATCTTCGTTTTCATCAAAAGGATTATTTCTGTTGTCTGTTGACCCGACAATGCGCACAGGCGAAATCCCCTGACTGCCTGAAGACTCAATATCAACGGAGGAATCCAGACGTGTCGTATCCGGAATAAGCTGCTGGGGAGGTGTATACGTTTCAGGCTCTTTCTTTTCTTCTTTCGAATCCGGATCCTGATTAAATCCGGAAAGCATCTGAGAATCGTCTTCCAGGACAAACTCATTGTTAAACACCGGCGAGACATAAATATCCTGGTTAAATTCCAAAGCCTCCCCAAAATAATCATCCGGGGCACTGATCGTGATGGAAACTGTGATGAAGCCGGGAGCAGGCTTTGTCTGCAGATGCGAAATTATGAAGCCTACCGAGCTGCTGGCACCGGGATGCAGGTAAGGAAGCGGTGAAAACTTCACACATTCTTCGGGGATCCCGCTGATATGCATCTTGAACTGGCAGGGTTTTTCCGTTCCGAGATTTTTCAGCTCCATAATGCCGTTGATGTTGGAATCAAGGGAAAGCTCCCTTTTTGAAAAAAACATCTCCGCGCTCATATGCTTGGAAGTGCGGGTCCTGGTCTTGTCATCGCCAAGGTAAATAAACATCCGGTATCTGCTGAAGGTGAACTGATCACCGTCCACTATATCATAAGGCTTGTTCTGGTCTGCGGGGAAAGCCTGATCTCCCCGGATGAGCATTATATTCGGGGCAAAGAAACGAATAACATGCTTCACATCCGCATCATTGATCCGGACGATCTGCATCAACAGAGGCGCAACACTGCTGTCCCGCAATTGAATATTGCAGGATACCTGGCTGCCTATCCTGATGATGGATTGATCTAAATCATAATTTTTTTCCCAATCATTCTCGTTTACGATGCGGATTCTCATATTTTTCTGCCATTCCCGGAATAAACCGGATTAAAATTATAAAGCAAAATTCCCAAAAAACAGATAATTAATTTAAAATTCCAACAATATTATATGCGAAAACACAGAACACCGCAGCCCGGCTTCAGGCTGAGGTTCTGTCACGCTTTATCCAAGAACTATTCCATTTTCATGAAAGCAGTAATATTCAGTCCGGATCTGCCCGTATCTGCGGGATATTTTCCGGACAGCTGAAAACAGTTCCCGGCTCGATCCGGGAATCGGTCAGCGCTTCTTTTGCGTACAGCTTTCAAACAAAAAGGGAGCAAGAATTACACCAACTGAGACCATATTTGAAAAATGCCCCATCGCATTGCGGATCTGTCAATCCGGCTCCGGCCCGATCCCCTGATCCCTCAGAAAACGGATATCCTTCGGGCTCAGTTCCGCCTTTTGCAGCAGATCGGGACGGCGCCAGGCTGTCCGCAGCAGGCTCTGCTGACGGCGCCATTCGTTGATCTTCGCATGATTGCCGGAGAGCAGCACTTCCGGGACTTCCCAACCGCGGAATACCGGCGGGCGGGTATAATGGGGATATTCCAATAAATAACTGGCGTGAGAATCATCAAAAGCCCCGTCCGGGTCCCCCAGCACCCCGTTCAGGTTGCGGCTGATGGCATCGATGAGAATCAATGCGGGCAGCTCCCCGCCGGTAAGGACATAGTCCCCGATGGAGATCTCATCCGTCACCAGGTGCTCCCGGATACGCTCATCAAACCCTTCGTATCGTCCGCAGATGAGCGCGAGACGCGGATATTCAGCGAACTTCTGCGCGTCCTGCTGGGTGAAGATGCGTCCCTGGGGTGTGAGCAGGATCACAGGGCACTCCGGCGGAGTTCCGACGACCGACTCCACCGCCGCGAAAACCGGGTCGGGCTTCATCACCATTCCCCCGCCCCCGCCATACGGTGGTTCGTCGGTGACGGAAATCAGGCCGTTTTCGATTGCCTTGTTCAGGATCGAACAGCCCAGATAACCGCTGAAAACCTGCGGGATCAAAGAGAATACGTCATATTTCATATACCTGAAATTATAATGCAAATAAAATTAGAATAAGGTTTATAATCTTCGATATGAATTACATCACAGATAATCAAAACGGATTTCCAAAACGATGAGGTTGTTGATCACCGGTGTTAATGGACAGTTAGGATTTGACTGCGTCACAGAGGCATTGAGACGCGGGCACAATGCGGTCGGCTCTGATATTCAGATGAACTTTTCTGACGACCTGCCGGTTGGTGCCGCCTATGTGCCGATGGACATCACTGATGCCGCTGCAGTTTCTGAAAAGATCCGGGCTGTTTCTCCGGATGTGATCATCCATTGTGCCGCATGGACAGCTGTAGACGCTGCGGAAGAATTGGAAAACAGGGAGAAGGTATTCGCGGTCAATACACAGGGGACCCGGAATATTGCCGAAGCAGCAGGATCAGTCAATGCAAAAATGATTTACATCTCCACCGATTACGTCTTCAATGGCCGGGGGGAAGCTCCCTGGATGCCGGATTGCCGGGAATTCGCGCCGCTGAACGTTTACGGAAAGAGTAAACTTCAGGGGGAATTGGCTGTCGCCGAAATACTGGAAAAATACTTTATTGTCCGCACAAGCTGGGTATTCGGGAAAAACGGCAATAATTTCATCAAAACCATGCTCCGTCTCGGAGCGGATCATCCTTCCGTCCGTGTCGTCAGTGATCAGATCGGAACGCCCACATATACCAAAGACCTTTCCGTATTGCTGCTGGATATGGCAGAAACTGAAAAATACGGCTATTACCATGCGTCAAATGCTGAAACGGCTCCCGGCCGTTACATATCATGGGCTGAATTTGCCCGGGAAATTTTCCGCCGGGCAGGGCTTTCCACTGAAGTGATCCCAATAACAACAAGCGAATACAGTGCCGCAAAAGCGGTGAGGCCTTTGAACAGCCGCCTGGATAAATCAAAAATAGGCGAAGCCGGCTTTGCCCCGCTGCCGGACTGGAAAGACGCTTTGTCCCGTTATCTTCGTGAGATAACGAACTGACCGGGAAACTCGCATGACTATAAATAAGGAGAAAAATCATGGGACAGATCAAGATTGACTATAATGCGGACGGGATCGAGGGATTATGTGTCATTACGCCTGCCGTGCACATAGACTCCCGTGGTTATTTTCTTGAAAGCTTCAATGACAGGGATATGAAGGAAGCCGGCTTTGATATCAATTTTGTCCAGGATAATCTAAGCGGAAGCAGGAAAGGTACTCTCAGAGGACTGCATTATCAGATACGGTTCCCGCAGACCAAGCTGGTTCAGGTTTTCAAAGGGATCGTTTATGATGTGGCTGTTGATCTCCGCCCGGGTTCACCGACCTACGGCAAATATCACGGAGAACTGCTGAGTGATGAAAATCACAAACAATTCCTGATCCCCCACGGCTTTGCGCATGGTTTTCTGGTCCTTTCGGATTTTGCGGTATTCCATTACAAATGTGACGATTTCTATCACCCGAATGATGAAGCCGGTATCGCCTGGAATGATCCCGTCATCGGTATTGAATGGCCGGGAGTTACCGGAGAATATCCCGGCAGCGCCGATCCGGGGAATTATTATCTTTTTGGCACGGGGAAAATAATTCTTTCTGATAAAGACAAATTATTGCCGGAATTCAAAATATTTTCAGTGAAAAAAGTTTGAAAAAGGATTCAGGTGTCAGGTGTCAGAAATTCTGATTTTCACGACACATTGGTGAATCCTTATTCGGATCATAAATATGAAGTAAAACAGAGAAAAGATTCATGTCAATAAAACTGCTTTTTCAAAAAGCCGCCTGGGTCATAAAACATATACAGGAACTCCGGGATTATTCCGCCAGAAATTTTTATGAAAACAAGGATGGAGAGCCTTATATCAGGAATTCTGTTTTTTTTGATGAAGACTATTATAAAAGGAACAACCCTGACATACCTGATAATGAAGATCCGGCTGAACATTATTACAGGATCGGCGGATTTGAAAGAAGAGATCCCTCTGAGTTTTTCAGTAGTGAAGAATATTATTATCTGAATCCGGATATAAAACGATTAAAAAGCAATCCACTGTATAATTTTGAGGAATTTGGCCGTGGTAATAATCTTCTGTTCTCCACCCTTCAGCTGCCAAAAGAGGACCATTTTCCGCCGGAGGCACAAAACATCAGCCGTGTCAGGGAGAAAAACCCTGTCATTCACAAAAGGACTGCCGTTGTATCCTGTTTTCTCAGCGGCGGGAACATTCCGGAAAGCCTGCTTATTATGCTGAGAGGATTGGAAAAGGTCGCTGATAACATTATCCTGGTCGGTGATTGTCCTGTTATTCCCGCCGAATTGGATAAGCTCAGCGGTCTTGTCTGTTACGCGGAATTCGAAAGGCATAAGCAATATGACTTTGGCTCTTACAAAAGAGGTTTGCAATATGCAAGGATAACCGGTTTGCTGGATGACCATACATCTGATGAGCTGATTTTGCTGAATGATTCCTGCTGGGGCCCGGTCTACCCGTTTGAGGAGCTCTGGCAGCGCATGGAAAACGAAATATGCGATTTTTGGGGATGCAGCGGTCTGAAAGATAAGCAGCAGTTAATTCATAAATCGCACATTTCCTCTTATTTTTATGTATTCAGAAAGCCTGTTATCAGCTCACGGCATCTGGATAATTTTCTGAATAATATTCAGGGAGAATACGATCGGAACAAAGTAATCCTTACGCTGGAGACCCAACTGACCGATTATCTTCAGAAAAAAGGTTTTCTTTGGCAGACAGTATATAAGGAATGTTTCAATAATATATATGATAAGCCACTCACATTTCTGAAAGAATACCGTATTCCGCTTGTGAAGAAGAAGGCATTCAAAGGACTTTCCAAAGAAGATTTGACATCCGTTCTTTCAGTCATCAGGGAAAATAATCCGGAATTAGCTGAATATATTCATATTCCAAATAAAGAAACTCGGGAATTCAAACCGCCCTCAATTCGGGAGCACCAGGATTCATTTGAGGAAAAAATCAAAGAAATAAAAAACAGAAGGGAAAATGGAGAAAGGGTAAAAGCGGTTTTTCTGACGGCATCCGCTACTTCATTTCCCGCGGAATCGCTCTTCCGAAAAATGCTGGCAGATCCTTTTTTCGAACCCAAAATTGCGGTCATCCCCGACCTTCAGGATCAAAAGAAAATACTGATGGATATTGTAATCGAAATTGCCGAACAGGAAAGAGCCCTGATTTCCGCCGGGATTCCTGAAGAACAACTGATCCGTGTCCGCCCGGATGACATGGAAAACTGGCCTGATGTCTGTGAAAAAGCAGACATTGTGTGCTATTCTTCCGCCCGGAATATTTCTTCCTTCCGTTACCAGCCCAAATATGCAGCCGGGCGGGATTTTCTGCCGATCCTTGTGTGCGATGATGATCCGGATGAACAAAATGAGATCAATATATTGAGGCTTGATGCAAACCGATATATGTGGAAAATCTTTTTCACAAACGAAAAAACCTGCAGCCTGTACAGGGAAATATCTCCTGATGGAGGATTGAACGCTGAAATAACGGGCAACATGGATAAAGCGCTGAATATTATCAGGCAAAGCCTTGACGATCCGGAGAAGTAATTAATTCTTTGCCAGACAGAATCAATTGGGGCAAGAACAGAACTTTTATGAGGAAAAGATGAAAAAACGATTCTCAAACGGATATATTCTCGTTTTCATCGCGCTGCTTATCTGTATAACAGGCGGAGCTCTGGTGTCCCCGGATCACTGTCCGGACGAAAGAGGAGGCAGAATGCTGCTGTCAAACTGGATTTATAACACCGGCACCCTGCCAAACGGATTTGAAAGAGAAACGATAAATCCCGGATGGGAATTCTCTTACGCACTGCGTCCTTACCTGTCATCTATCATAGCCGCAATGTTTATGAAAGCCGCTTCCCTCTTTTCAAAATCACAAGATGTATTGATCGCGGCATCCAGGTTAGGAAGCTGCTGTTCTATAGCATTATGCTGTTTTTACGCGCTCAAACTCGGTCATATTTTGTTCAAACATTATTTTTCAGCGATCCTTTTTACGCTGATCGTGAGCTTTCTGCCGCAGGTCCAATATCTGGGAATGTACCAGAATAATGATTCCCTTGCGCTGGCAGCCACAGCCATGATCCTTTTTTATCTTGCCGAGGGTTATCAAAACAACTGGGAAATACGCAGCTGTCTGGGACTGGCAATTGCTTTTTCCGTCGGATTGTTATCATATTACTCAATTTACGGGTGGATACTCGCCGGCTTTATCTGGTTTGCAGCCGCAATTATCCGGTCCGGAATACCCGATAAAAAAAACTTTCTCTTCAAACGTGCCGCCCTGATCATTTGTACCTGCGCATTGCTTGCCGGATGGTTTTTTATCCGCAATGCGATCCTTCATAACGGAGATTTTTTCGGTTTGAAATCAGAAGCGGTTTCAAGGACACTGGCAGCGGAACAGGGATATGACGTCAGGTATTCTTATAATTCATTTCATGATAAAGGTTATTCCGCCATAGATTTTTTGCTTTACAATGACTTTGAATTTCTGCGGTGGACAGTGCTGAGCTTTATAGGTGTTTTTGATTACATGACTGTTTATCTTCCGGCGAATTACTACAAATTCTATTTCTGCTTTTTCATCTTCTTTATCATGCTTTACCTGGCAGTCATATTAAACTACAAACCTTCCAAAAGAGACATCTGGTTTTTAAGCATGCTTATCGCTGCGGGATTCATTACATTTTTATCCCATTTTTACCAGTCCTATTACCGTGACTATCAGCCGCAGGGACGGTATGTCATCACCATTATTTTTCTGCTTGCATATATGGCATCATACAGTATGGATAAGATCAGCAGTTTCATTTCCGACCATTCCGGAAACTCCGCTTCAGTCATAATGCATACAACAGGGAAAATTGCTGCATTTTTTGGATACTGTTTATTCCTTCTTCTCAGCTTATATTATGCTTTGCCAAAAATAACCGTGTGAACGTATCATTCAGAACGGACCGGTCGGGAACTATCATTTTGCTGCTGCAAAACCCGCACAAAGGGTCTGACATTTGTGCATCATTACCCGGTTCCGATCGGCTGCAAAAATTTCCCATCCCATGTTTCTATTCTCAAGGTATAATAAACTATATTATTATAATTAATAACATTTTCTTCGAAAATATGAAAACATTTATTGTTTTGCTGACTCTGATCTGTCTGTGTATCCTTTCCTCTGCAGGTTCCGCTCAGGAAACCGCACCGGCCGAGGCATCCATTGCTGCCGGGTCTTTTCATAATGGAAAAACGCCGGAGCCTTCCGCTCCGCCCGCTTATGATATAAGCAGGGATGACGCTGAGATGGTCTTCATTCCTGAAGGACCTTTCATCATGGGAACCGATGATGAGGATTCTCTGACCGCATCCCGTCCGGCACATGAAGTCACACTCAAAGGCTTCTGGATCGACCGTTATGAAGTCAGCAATGCGCAATATGCGAAATGCGTGAAAGCACAGTACTGCACCGATCCTAAAAGCTTCACCAGCAGCACACGGTCAGATTACTACACGAACGAATTATACGCGGACTATCCCGTGATCCATGTGGACTATTACCAGGCCACCGCCTACTGCACCTGGGCGGGGAAGCGGCTGCCGACAGAAGCTGAATGGGAGAAAGCAGCCCGCGGAGAGGAGGGATTTCTTTATCCCTGGGGGAACAAGCTCCCGATGAAGGTCCCGGCGCAGATCAACCTCTTTGAAAACGGCGATACCGCACCGGTGGACTCCTTCCCGAAAGGAGTCAGCCCTTACGGGGTATATAACATGGAAGGCAACGTCTGGGAGTGGACCGCCGATCAGTACGATGCTTTTTTCTACAGTGAAAGTCCGGCCGCCGATCCCCGCGCGGTCACCGGAGGAAATGACTATGTGATCCGCGGTTTTTCCTGGGCTTATCCCTTCCACCGTCTGGAGATCACCGCCCGCAATTACAGCTACATCCTGAACCACACCCACGATCTCGGCTTCCGCTGTGCGTATTGAATGAAATTCAGGATATAATTACTAAAGAAGGAAGAAGTGAATTCTATTACGATAAACAAAAACTGAAAAATTCAATATTCAAAACTGAAGAATATGTTTTTGGAGAGAGAGACATATGAAAAAGGTTTTATTTTTATATATCACAAATGCCATTCAGCACCTGCTCAGGAAAAACAGTACTGAGCCCTTTGAAACCTGTTCCCAATATACAAAGGACAGGAGCTCCGCGCCTGAAAATCAAAAAAATACATCATCCGGGCGGGCACTGTTCACGGCGATCTTTACCTGTGCCGCTGCACTGCTCCCGGTAACAGCGAACCTTCCCGCATCAGCGCAGTACGCGGACCGGGCGGAAGCTTCATACACACCCACGCCCACAGCCACTCCGACACTTACACCTGAACCGACAGAGACTCAGACGCCGGATGAATATATCATGCCGAAAATTTTTGTTCCCACAAACACACCTGAATCAGGGCAGCCGACCGTGATCATTCCCTGGGATTCCTGTAAAGATAGTCAAAATCCCCAAAAATGTGATCTTCCAGATGCAAGATTAGAGGATGGGGTTGGTTCAGACACCCTTTCTGAACTCCATGTGAATCTGAAAGAAGCATTTTCTTTTACAGGAACATATGGAAACATATATCAAAATACATGCGATGAAGCAGAATGCCACATGATCGATTTTAACTCCCAAAAGCCTTCAATCGATATGGCGGTAGTTTATGACACCTCTTCAGGATCCACCGGCATCAACGCGGAAAACACTCTTACAACATTGGAATCGGTCGCACTGAATTCATCATCCGGTCAGAATGTCACAGCCTATCTTCTCAATACATCAGTGGACCTGTTCAATACACAAAGCAATGCCGTAATAACCGCGAAAGTGTTCGATGTGGTGCAGACAGGCGGTGAAGCGGCGATAAATGTTTTTGGGGACGCATCAATAAAGGCCGCACCGCCAAAAGAAGGCACCAATACAAAAGCAGATCAAATAAAAGCTAATACAGTCGAACTTGCCGCAAAAGGGGGGAAAATCAATGTAAATGCCGGAGCGGTAAAAACAGACGTTTCGAACGCGGCAACAATTACGGCAGAGGGAGTTAAAATAACCGCGGAAAACAATACCGAAAACAATACTACGGGACAGGCCACATTCACCTCGGGCAGACAATGGTACTATCATGTAAATAAATGGGAACGAAAAGGAGAAGAAACTCTTGTCGTTGATTCCCAATATTTAGATATAAGTAATAATCCGCTCGCTTTCGAAGTGACACCGGAAGTTATCGAAAATTCAAATTCTTATAATCAAGAAAAATTCAAATCCGATTATTCTTATGGTGAGGAAACCTACGATATTTATTTTCTTAAAAATGCGTCTACCGGTGAAGTTTTATACGCGGCACAAAATGGCGATACTTTTTACAAAGCAATAATGACTGCCGGTACATATAAACAGTGTGAACCGGCATACCCGGGTGATATTACAGTCAGCGCAGTAGGAGAAACTGTAACCGCATACGGCGCGCATTTAACCACGGAAGCCGCTGAAAATAAGATCCGTTTTGAGACAACGAACGGCGGCGGGATCCGTGTGTCAGCAGATGGATCCGGTGGAAAAGCTTATGGTTTGTATACTGAATCCGCCGGAGGGGCTATTGACGCACTCATCGAAGGCAGCATCACGGAAAGCGGTATCACAGGGGCTTCTCTCGGGGATACCGCGGGAATTGCGATATCCGGCGAAGGCGGTCTGGTCAACATCCAGGTCGGGGTGGTTCCTGCCGAGCCGCCGGTTGGAACAAAAGAGATCAAGGTTTCCGGCGATCAGGTTGGTGTTTATGACAAATCAGGCAATAACCAGGAAAAGAATGTCGTTGTTTTCGGTACAATAAACGGAAGCACAGCTCCGATCCTGTTGAAAACTGCCAATGACAGCAGCTTCACCCTGGCAGCCTGGGCGATCCAACCGGAAAATGACCATGTCGCTTTCACAAAGGAAAACGAAACATTGACCCCGGACACAGCATTCGAAGAGAGGATCCGCTATATCCTCCTGGCTGACCCTTCCCTGCCGGATACCGTGATAATCGAGTCAGACGGGACAGGCGAAGCCCGGGCTATAACAGAAAGCGGAAATACCGAAACAATACAACGTTATTGTGAATCCGGTTTCTCAGATGGTTTTGGACATAATTTACGCGACGAACAAGATAATTTTTATATTCAGAACCGGAAAGAAAACACAAAAACCTATTACTGGGCAAACGCCGGAGATACCGTGACTGTGAAGAGCAATGAAGAAGGATATCACATCACGGAAGCATATTGGCGTGAGGGTAAGGACGATGCCGCAAAGATGGATTGCTCCGCCGGGATCTGCAGCTTCACTGTTCCCATGGGCGGCGGTGTCTGGATCCATGACATAAAACTGGAAGAAAATACTGCAGTCACGGTCAGGGCAAAGGATCAGACAGTCAGGGTAGGCGGAGAGATCGACAAGCGTATCGACCAGGCTGAATTGATCGGCGCCCAAGCCGGGCATGTACTCAGCGCGGTAAAGCTGACCGCCAGTAACACATCTGCAGCCACAGACAACGGAACAATCACTCCCACTGAGGCAGAAATAAAAGACGGATCCGGCAATGACGTGACGAATCTTTATAATATTTCCTATCAGGACGGGAAACTGACCGTCAAAGATCCGCTTACCGTACGGGTCGCTTTCGAAGTAAAGAACGGTGCCTGGGATGACGGGACAAAAACAGAAAAAACTGTCACGCTGACGGGGTATCCGGAAGACGGATCCCTGAAGCTCAAAGAAACGGATATCCCCGCTGCAGGCACCAGGCCTGACGCAGGATACAAAATAGAAGGCAGCTGGGACCCGGTACCCGTTCCGGGAACAACGCTCACGCAAAATACCACCTTCGTCTATACATATGAAGAACTGATCACAGACAATTACACAGCTTTTGCCGGAGAAAATCAGGATCACGAAAAAGGGTCTGATCAGGACGTTATCTTCATCATCGAGCGCGTCGAAAACGACGAAGAAACTTACAGCCGGTTCAGGAACAGGATCCAGCTCAGAAGAGAAAGCAGCGGTGAAACAAAGGAAGTTGCACCGGAAAACTATGATGTGCTTGAGGGCAGCCTGATCATTAAGCTTCATGCAGATTTCGTGAATACGCTTCCTCCGGATAATTACACGCTCAGAGTCTTCTTTGAAGACGGCATCTGCGAGATCCGGTTCGCTATCAGTGAAGAGAGCCCGTATAAGCTGCAGATCCAATTTACCAACAGCCGGAATAACGGAGCAAAGGGTACGCCCGAAGGGTTCCGATACCTGCCGCTGGTCGTAAAAATCAGCATCGCTAAAAACGGACAGATCCTTACAGAATCAAAATTGTGGCCCCTGAATCTGGACGGCTCCATGGATAATGAAAAGATCACGATGAATGTCTCCTTTGACCGGGAAATACCGGATCCTGCCGGCGGAGCATACACGATCACGATCTCCGTACAGCCTGAGACCATAACACTTGGCTCAAAAGTATACCGTCTGAGCGCTGAAGCCGGTTTGACCTTCGGCGGCGGAATGAATGTCAGTCTGTTCTGGGATGACGGTTCCCGTGAAGAGCGAAACACCATGGCGTTTTATCCCCTGCTGTATGAGAGGTTCGAACTTCCTGCCACAGGCTTTTCCTCAACCCATCCGGGGCTTCTCACGGAACTGAGGAATGTTCCGGATTATAAGGCTGTGCGGATGAGTCTGCAGATCCCCGCGCTGGATGTGGAAACGGAGCTTGTACGGATACCGCTGACGGAAAACAGCTGGGAGGTTCAGCACCTCGGAGAGCGGGCAGGCGTGATGGAAGGATTTTCGCTCCCTGGTCAGGGATGCTCCCTGATCGCTGCGCATAACACGCTCAGCGATGCGGAATACGGCCCCTTTGCCCTGCTGAGCACTTTGGAGACCAATGATCTGATCACTGTGAACGGTGAAAATGGTTTGATGCAGACTTTCAGGGTTTATGCCAATGAACTGCTTGTACCGGATGATTTTGAAAAACTGGCAGCGATCGCTGGTCAGGAAGAAAACAGTCTGGTCCTGATCACCTGTGAGAATGAATCCGCTGAAGGCGGCTATCTGCACCGCCGTGCGGTCTTCGCCAGGCCGTTGTAGCGTACCGGCTGCGAGCTGCGAGCTGCCGGTTCACGGTAAAACCAACACCGGCAGCTCGCAGCTATCAACTTCTAACTACCGGCAACAGGTAACCGGCAACCGGGAACTAATATTAACACTTTGTAAGAAATGTAATAAGCCTCTTGACTTTTTTTCAGAAAAGATTATTATATTCATCGTTAGCACTTAAGGATTTTAAGTGCTAAAAATGAAAAAGTTTATTAAATATCTGTTGATATTAAGGAGATAGAAAAAATGAATTTACGTCCGTTGGGTAATCGCATCGTTGTTGAACCGATCGAACAGGAAGACATCACTGCCGGTGGTATCGTTCTTCCCGAAACCGCAAAAGAAAAACCGCAGAAGGGTACAGTCCTGTTTGCCGGAGCCGGTGAACGCAATGACAAGGGCGAACGCATCGCCATGGATGTCAAGATCGGCGATACTGTCCTGTTCGCAAAATACGCAGGAACCGAAACCAAGATCGACGGCAAAAAACTGCTGATCATGCGCGAAACCGATTTGCTCGCAGTGATTGAATAAGAGCTGTCAGCAGACAGTTGCCGGCTGCCGGTCAAAATATAATATCGCTTCGCAAAATAACGAATCGAATGATGACCCGGCAAGCAGTCCGCATGACTGAACAGAAATATTGAAAAAGTAAACTACAGGAGATTTGAATAATTATGGCTAAACAATTAGTTTTCGGTGAAGATGCCCGCAAGAAATTAAAGATTGGTATTGATGTCGTTGCAAACGCTGTTGCCACGACCCTTGGCCCGAAAGGCCGCAACGTCGCTATCGACAAGAAATACGGCAGCCCGACCATCACTCACGATGGTGTTACCGTTGCAAAAGAAATTGAACTTCCCGATCCGTTTGAAAACATGGGTGCGCAGCTTCTGAAGGAAGCTTCCTCCAAGACCAATGATATCGCCGGTGACGGCACCACCACTTCCACTGTTCTGGCTCACGCCATCGTTACCGAAGGTCTGAAGAGCCTGGCAGCCGGCGCCAACCCGATGCTCCTGAAGCGCGGTATCGAAACCGCTTCCAAGGCTGTTTCCGAAGATATCCGCAAACAGGCTATCGAAGTCACATCCAAGGATGACATCGCCAATGTTGCTACCGTTTCCGCTCAGGATCCCCACATCGGCAACCTGATCGCTGACGTCATGGACAAAGTCGGTAAAGACGGCGTCATCACCGTTGAAGAATCCAAGGGTCTTGAATTCGAGACCGAATATGTCGAAGGTATGCAGTTCGACCGCGGCTACATCAGCCCCTACTTCATCACCGACAATGACAAGATGGAATCCAACATTCCGGATCCCTATATCCTGATCTACGATAAGAAGATCTCCGCAGCCCAGGATCTGGTTCCTCTTCTTGAGAAGATGGTTCAGACCGGCAAACGCGACCTGGTCATCATCGCTGAAGATGTTGACGGTGAAGCGCTGGCTACACTCGTACTGAACAAACTGCGTGGTATGCTGAACGTCCTGGCTATCAAAGCCCCGGGCTTCGGTGACCGCCGCAAGGCCATGCTGCAGGATATCGCCACCCTGACCGGTGCCTCCGTTATCTCTGAAGAGACCGGCCGCAAGCTGGATACCGCGACCCTCGCTGACCTCGGCCGCTGCGAAAAGGTCATCGCTGACAAGGATAACACCACCATCGTCGGCGGTAAGGGTGATGCTGACGCCATCAAGGCCCGCATCGACCAGATCCGCATTGAAATCGACAAGACCACCAGCGACTATGACCGCGAAAAGCTGCAGGAACGCCTGGCGAAACTGAGCGGCGGCGTTGCCATCATCCGTGTCGGTGCAGCTACCGAAACCGAACTGAAGGAAAAGAAGCATCGTGTGGAAGACGCTCTCTCCGCTACCCGTGCGGCAGTGGAACAGGGTATCGTCCCCGGCGGCGGTGTTGCCCTCCTGAATGCTTCCGCAAAGATCCAGACACTGAAGAGCCGTGTCGAAGATGAACAGACCGGTATCAACATTGTCCGCAAAGCTCTTGAAGTCCCGATGCGCAAGATCGCTGAAAACGCCGGTAAGGACGGTGCCGTGGTTGTTGCCGCCATCAAGGCGCAGCAGAAGGTCAAACGCTCCACCCGCATTGGCTACAATGTTCTGACCGATAAATACATCGACATGATCGAAGGCGGCGTTTCTGACCCGGCAAAGGTCACCCGCGGCGCACTCGAAAACGCGGCTTCCATCGCTGCCATGATCCTCACCACTGAAGCGCTGATCACCGACATTCCGGAACCGGAAAAGCCGGCAGCTCCTCAGATGCCTGAGTACTAATCATAAGCTGACAATTAACAGCCGGTGATTGCCAGAAATCAATCACCAACCGATAAACAAAAAGTGGCTGTCGTACACCATAAAAGATGTGATATGTACCCAGAATCCTGGACACATTGAATTATAGCAAAAGTTTAGCACATGGATGCCATCCGATACTTTGATGGTGGCATCCAGTTTGTTTTAGA